>PAIY01000200.1 GCA_002704825.1 Phycisphaeraceae bacterium | reverse complement strand
GATAACAACCAGCTATACGGTTACCGGAATGGATATTTATGGATGTGAGAACACTGCTTCCGTGACGATTACTGTAAATGATTTATCGGTAAACGCCGGTGTAAACCAGGTCATATGTGAAGGCGAACAGGTGGAACTGGATGGAAGCTCATCCAAATCAAATGTGACCTATGAATGGTCACCAGAAGATGGTCTAAACGACAGTTCGATCCCTGATCCTTTTGCCAGTCCGGAGTCAACCACTACGTATACATTAGCGGTTACTGATGTACTAGGATGTACGGTTACAGACGAAGTTACAGTTACCGTTCAGGAGAAACCGGACCTTTTAGTAGGACCAAAAATATTTATTTGTTCAAGTGAAACTGAACCCATAGATCTCCGGGACGATGTAAATATCTCTGGTGGCTCATTCAGTTCATCCTCTTCGGGTTTAGACGGCGTACTATACTATGGTAATCTGGAAGATCCAGGAATATATTTTATTGATTATTCCGTAACTGTTGGCAATTGTGAATTAAGCGCTACCAGAGAAGTACAAGTTTTACCTGATCCCGTTACTAGTGTAAATGGCTCTGATTTCACCATTTGCCAAGGGGAATCTGTCCAGTTAAGTGCATCAGGCGGCACAAGCTATTCTTGGCTTCCCACGAATGGACTTTCGGATCCAAACATTTCAAATCCGGTTGCTTCTCCCTTAAGTACAACCATCTATAATGTTGAGATTTCAGATGTTAATGGCTGCTCGGTTATACAAACAATCGAGGTGCAAGTTGAGTCTGTTGACGCATTTGCAGGGAACGATCAAATTATATGCGAAGGTGAATCTGTTCAATTAACTGCTACTGGCGGTAACCTCTATTCATGGACAAATGGATCAAGCCTCAATAATGCGAATATCTCAAATCCTGTTGCTAGCCCTGTGGTTACTACAACGTACCTTGTAACAGTAACGAATAATGATGGATGTATAGGAACCGATGATGTTACCATTGTTGTAGAACCGGCACCCTTCTTGGATTTAGGTGGGGATTTGTCTCTGTGTCATGATGCATCAGAATCTATTGATGTAAGGACTTTTGCCAATATCCCTGGTGGCGTTTGGACCTCTGAAAGTTCCGCTTTGAATGGTGTCATTTTCAATCCTGAAAATGAGGAACCGGGAAATATTGTATTCCTAAATTATTCAGTAACACAAAGTGGGTGTACCATTCAAGGGACAAAGGAAATAAGCATCCTTCCAAAGCCTACAGTTAACACTATCGAGGACCAGGAGATATGTAAAGGGGAATCCGTACAATTATCAGCTTCAGGTGGCGTATCATACGAGTGGAGCCCTTCTATAAACATTGACAATGCATTTGTTTACAATCCAACCGTTTCACCGCTAAACACAACAACATATACAGTTACAATTACCGATTTAAATGGTTGCCAGAATACTGAAACCGTAGAAGTAGAAGTAGATGTTCCGGAAACATCGATTAGTTCGGATGTGACGATCTGTCAAGGAGAAAGTGTACAGCTTACCGCATCTGGTGGTAACGATTACCAATGGAACAATACTTCTAGTTTATCTGATCCAAATGACAATAATCCAATCGCTTCTCCAGTAGTTTCAACATTATATACGGTAGAAATAACAAATAATAATGGTTGTTCTAAAACCGAAGAGGTTTTTGTTACGGTTACACCAGCTCCGGATCTCGAAGTCGGTGATATATTAACCCTTTGCATGAATGGAGACGAACCTTACGATCTGAGACAGGATGTATCTGTTCAAGGTGGAACTTTCACTTCGCAATCTTCAGGTTTAGTTGGAGTACAGTTTGATCCTTCACAAGTATCGAATCCCGGGATCTATTTTGTTGATTACACAGTCCCTATTTCAAATTGTACGGTAACTAAAACAAGAGAAGTTAGGGTTATTGGGGATCCGATTGTAACATCAAATTTTGATAGTTATGATATATGTGCAGGTGAGAGCGTACAGCTGAATGTATCTGGTGGAACTTCTTATGAATGGTTTCCTAATATTTCCATTAACAACCCGCTAATTAAGAGTCCAATAGTCAGTCCGGTTGTAGATCGTACATATACGGTTGTAGTTACTAATCAATACGGTTGTTCTACGAGTATGGATATTGATATCAATGTGTCCAACTTTAATACATCGGCCGGAGAAGACGTGACGATATGTTTGGGAGAAACAATCGAATTGGACGCAAGCGGTGGTCAAAATTTTGAATGGATTGATCCGACCGGTACTTTGTCCGATAATAGCATTAGTAATCCTCTGGCTACCCCAACCGAAACGACTACTTATACTGTCAGTGCAACAAGCAATGATGGCTGTACGGATCAGGATGAGGTGAAGGTTACTGTCCTTGCTAATCCGCAAATAATTTTTGAAAGTGATGAGTTAAGTATTTGCGAAAACGATGATGTGGTTGATCTTAACAATAATATCAATTACGTTGGAGCATCTTGGGATGGACCAGGTGTTACGAATACTGGATTATTTGATCCTGAAGACTCAGGACCAGGTTCATTCATCGTGGAAGTAAACTATGAAAATCTACTCGGCTGCAGTGACACGAAATACTTGATTATACGAGTACCTCGCAAACCATCCGTTTATGCCGGACCAGATATCTCCGTTTGTCGTTCTGATTCCCTTATTGATATCAGTACAATAGTATCACCTGCAGGTGGGGAATTCTTTGGGGCTGGCATCAGCAACAATCAATTTTTCAGTCCTATAAACTCAGGTCCAGGTGATTATGAAATCACTTATACATATACCAATCCAGAGACCGGATGCACCAATAGTGATGCTCGGACAATAACCGTACTGAATTCCATTTCTGTGTTTGCAGGTCCGCCGACATCAGTATGCATTGATGCGGAGCCTATTGACCTTTCAGAAAGCGTATCCCCTTCTGGTGGGGTTTTTAGTGCCGATTCAGCTGTTAATGGTAATTTCTTTTATCCATCATCTGGTGTAGGAGAATATCGAGTATTGTATTCGGTGACAGATGGTAACAATTGTACGAATACAGCTGAGCGCATAATAACCGTCAATGATCGTCCATCATTAGAATTAGATTCAGACATAATTGGTGTGTGCCAAAACGAAGGAATACTTAATCTCAATGAATATCCGAATATTCCTGGTGGGGCCTGGTCTGGATCTCCCGGAATTGTTAATGGTTTATTGAAAGTGGATAGCTTAACGATTGGATCAAATATCCTTTCATATGATGTGAATACAGCTGATGGATGTTCATTGTCCACAGAGCTAATAATTGAAGTTTCTCCGGTGGAGTTCCTGGAAGTTGGTGGATCCATCAATACCTGCTTTGGTGGAGACCCCATCGATCTGATAGGCAATTTCAATTCCGAGGTGGTATCGGTATCAGGGCAGGGAGTAACAGGTGGTATCTTCTATCCGGATGATGTGCCAAGAGGAACTTATGAAATGACCTATCAATACGAGAATTCCAACGGGTGTATTGCTGAACAGAAAAGGGTAATAGTTGTCCAGGGAGAGGTATTCGTGAGCACAGAAGAAAGTATTAGTATTTGTAGAAACTTTGGAGATGTGGATTTGGCTATCCATGGATTCCCTGAAGGCGGTGTTTGGAGTGGTGATTTTATCACTCTTGGCAGATTTAATTCGACATCGGCAAGCGTCGGAACGTATGAGGCTGTGTACACCATTGACCTTGGATTGGGATGTTCGAACAGTGATACAATGCTTATTAATGTGACGAACAGTAATATTTCAAGCTTTGGTACGGATACCTTAATGTGTGTGAATTCTTCGGAATTAGAACTCAACTTCTCTTCGGAATTGGAGAGTGGTGAATGGTCAGGACCTGGAGTCATCAATAACATTTTTTACCCTTCGGAAGCAGGTCCGGGAACCTGGGAGGTTGAGTATTCTAACGATGCCCTGGCTTGTGATGTGGCCGGCACCCGGATGATTAGAGTTATTGATGTTCCACCAAAAGCCATTACCGAGACGTATTCAATCAGCGGGTGTGTAGGGGATATTGTCCGGATCACAGCTGACCTGATCGATCAGGCTGCGGTTACCCAGGTGAATTATGAATGGTTTTATGAAGGCGAGACCACTCCATTTGCCATCGGGAAAAATATCGACTTTAAGATCCGACAGACGGAAAACATCTATTTTAATAGTGTTAACCAATTCGGGTGTGAATCCCTGGATCAGGACTTTATCCGTATCAGTGCAAATGGTCCTGTTGGTGATTTTTCAGTAAATAAAGATTCAGCTGAAATTGGGGAGCTGGTCAGGTTTTCTTCCAGTAGTAGTAATACCGATGCCTTTTATTGGGAATTCGGCGACGGTAACTTTTCGGAGCTAGAAGATCCCATATATTATTATTATTCAACCGGATGGCATACAGTATCATTGACGATGTTTTCTCCGGATGATTGCGACTATACGATCACCCAGGAGGACTTCATCTTTATTTATGAACCTGTAGATCCTTCCGATACGGTAACTGTTCTTTCAATCGAAAATGTTCATTCCGATAATTTGATCATTTCACCAAATCCCAATACCGGGTCCTTTGTTTTGAGGGGTCCCGAGGCAATGATAGGGGGAAAACTATCCATCATGTCATTAGCAGGAAAATTGTTGCAGGAGGTTGATTATATCCGCAATAGAGAAGTAAGCATTGAACTGGACCAAAAGGTAAGTGGGACCTATTTGTTGCTTTTTTCAAAGGAAGGAAGAGATCCCGTTTATAAGAAAATGATCATCAAAAAATGAGGATTTATTTAGTCATCATATTAGTATTTACTCTCTTAACATCGTGTGATGACACGATGACACAATTACAGAGAATTAATGAGCGGCCAACCGCTAATTTTACTTTCCTTGAAAATGATATTAGCTCTGTAAGCGACAGTGTTAAATTCTTTTCTTCTTTATCTAAAAATAACTATAACCAGGATGTAACCATTTCAGACCCGGAAGGAAATCTGAAGGATGTTTTTTTTAAGATATCCAGTGGGAGTGGCAAGGTCTTTTCAAATGGAATCAATACGAAGCGACAGTTGTCAATAAACAACTCCCTGGGTACTGATGAAATCTATTCGTTTAATTATCGGCCGGAGCAGCTGGGTTATCATGAGATTCAAATATTTGCTCAAGACGAATTGGATGAATATGATACGTTAACAATCAAGTTGACTGTCTTTGAAAATCTCTCTCCGGTAGCAGCGCTCTCAGTGAAACCTACCAGAGTGGTAAGTAGATATGAATATACGATTGATGGGTCCGGAAGCTATGACAGGGATGCAAAATTTGGGGGAGAAATTGTTCTCTACAGATTTGGTATCAACAGCCAGGAAATAGACTTGAAAAAACCGAAATTTCCTTATGTATTCGGAGGGGAGCAGATTGTCAATATTTCACTTCGCGTTCAGGATAGTAATGGTCAATGGAGTGACCCCATAGAAGGGTTGTATTCGATTGATTAGGCCAGTATAAGTCACTTCTAGGATTCTGTTTTTATCTTCTTTGGCCTTCCAGGTAGTACGGTCCCCGGCTTGAAACCGTTCTTATAGCGTTTTTTTCTAGTCTTCCAGACTTTAAAGTTATCCTTATTTCCTACCTCGAACTGCCACTTCATATGCTCCGATGGAGTTACCCATTTTAAATTATCGGGCTGATTATTTCTTGGGTTATTATCAAGATGAATGATCCGGGTTCTGACTTTGGGGTCTGGGTTTTTTACAAACGCCTTTGCAGTCTCCCTGTGAGGATAAACCGTCCTTCGTCTTTTATCATCATCCATAAGATCAAGGAAATAACATTTACAGATTTTGTTCCAGCGCTGCCTCATAAGCTGTCCCCGCAATTTCATGTGGACCTGGCTTCCCTTGTGCCAAACCTTTCGGGTTTTGCTTCTGATCCTGCCTCTATTGGAGATCTCGTAATTGGAAAATTCAGCTATTTCTTTCCACTGCTCTTCATGTTGTTCCTTCATCAGTACAAATGTTTCAATTGATTTTAAACACTAAATATACAATCAATCAAGGTAAGGAGACCTTATAATACCATTACATCAGATGCACGTTTCCCTTAGCATCTATGTATGAATTACTAAACGTTGGGTTAGGGCCAATGTGTTCCAGTTCTTCTTTTGTGAGATCTCTCATATTGCTTAGGACATTTTTAAATTAGATCGAACTTCATTTTCAGAATTTTCCAGAAAGCCAATATGAGAACCTTCATCCTCATACCAACGGCATGCCTCTCTAATTTACAAAATTCTGTTTGAAGTTGTTTTAATCCATAGTTAGTGTTTTTGAGTGAATATTCATTTCACTGGCCTAAATCCAAAGGAGCCAATTTCTTAGCTTGTTTCCATTTCATTAATCTACAACCTACGGTAGTTGCTTTCCGATTACCTCATTCAACTTCATTAAGAAATTTTTTGGATAAATAATGGAGCTTAAGGCTGTTTTCTGAATTCCCTTATCTCAATCTTAAACTATTACCTATCACTGAAACAGAGCTAAGGCTCATCGCCAATGCAGCCAGCATCGGACTTAATAATAGGCCGAACACGGGAAACAACACTCCTGCCGCAATAGGCACACCCAACATGTTATAGATGAAAGCAAAGAACAAGTTCTGTTTGATGTTACGCATAACATCTGTACTCAGCTTTCGAGCTCTCACTATACCGTCCAGTTCACCTTTAACCAGGGTAAGGCTGGCACTCTCAATGGCTACATCCGTGCCTGTCCCCATAGCAATTCCAATATTTGCCTGTGCCAGCGCCGGGGCATCATTGATTCCATCTCCAGCCATGGCTACAATTTTTCCGTCTTCCTGAAGGGCTTTGACCTTCTCATATTTGTTCTCAGGTAAGAGATCCGCTTCAAAACCATCTAACCCAAGCTTGTCTGCAACCGCTTTGGCCGTATTCTTATTATCGCCTGTAAGCATAATCACTTCCAATCCTTGGTCTTGTAAATGCTTGATCGCAGAAGCCGAAGAGTCTTTGATTGGGTCAGCAACACTGATGAATCCGGCTATCTCCTTATCAATTACTACAAACATGACCGTTTGGCCTTCTAGCTGTCTTTGCTCTACATCATCATTATGCTCCTGCTTTAGGGTAAGATCAAATTCCGCTAATAGCTTTTTGTTACCTATGGCGATTTGATGTCCATCAACTCTTCCGGTGATTCCTTTCCCGGTTATGGAGTTAAAATCGTCTACTTTCTGTGGTTTCAATCCTTTGCTCTCAGCACCCTCAACAATCGCATGAGCCAATGGGTGTTCGCTACTTGATTCAAGTGAGGCGGCATTTTTAAGAATTACGTCCGCAGTGTACTTTTCATTAATAGACTGCACATCCTGAAGCGAAGGTTTGCCTTGAGTAATCGTTCCTGTTTTATCAATCACCAATGTGGTCACCTTATGCATTTCCTCAATGGCTCTGGCATCTTTCACCAAAATACCCTGCTTCGCTCCCTTACCGGTTCCTACCATGATTGACATGGGAGTAGCCAGGCCTAAGGCACATGGACAGGCAATGATTAGGACTGTTACGGCACTGGTAAAGGCATAAACCAACTTAGGATCAGGACCCCAAATTGCCCAAACGGCAAAGGCAATGATGGCAATGGTTACCACGATTGGCACGAAGTAGCTGGATACTTTATCAGCCAGGTTTTGAATAGGCGCTTTGGTTCGGCTGGCTTTGTTGACCATCTCTATGATCTGGGAAAGCAATGTATCACTGCCCACCTTCTGAGCATTCATTAAAAAGGTGCTGGTCCCATTGATCGTACCGCCAATGACATTGTCTCCTTCCGCTTTTTCAACAGGAACGGGTTCACCGGTGATCATCGATTCATCGATGGTGCTTTTTCCTTCGGTAATGGCTCCATCTACCGGAATCTTTTCACCTGGTTTGATCTTGATGATGTCACCTTGCGTTACATGCTCCAATGGAATGGTCATCTCCTTTCCATCTCTGAGGACCGTTGCTTCCGGTGGTACCAGGTTGAGGAGTTCTTTAATCGCAGAATTGGTTTGACTTCTTGCCTTTGCTTCCAGTAATTGCCCCAACAAAATCAGAGTCAGAATGACAACTGCTGCTTCAAAATATAAGTGAACTGCTCCACCTTCAGATTTAAACTGGTCTGGGAAAATATCAGGAAACAGTAAAGCGAAAACACTAAACAGGTATTCTGATCCAGCACCAAGGGTAATCAAAGTCCACATATTTGGGGAGCGATTAGTAATGGACTTATATCCCCGAACAAAGAAGTTCCAACAGGAATAAAAGATCACAGGTGTACTCAGTACAAACTGCACCCATCCCCAGGTCTTATCACTTGCGATTCCGGAAAGTGAAACACCTATCATCTCACTCATGGCTATAAAGAAGACAGGCAGTGTAAATGCCACTGATACCCAGAACTTGGTAAGCATTTTCTTATATGCTTGATGTTCCTCAGAACCATCATCCATGGATGCTTTTTTCGGTTCCAAGTCCATTCCGCATTTCGGACATGATCCCGGATGATCCTGCTCTACCTCCGGATGCATGGGGCAGGTGTAAATGGTTTTTGAACTTTCTTCCTTTTCCAAATCCATTCCACACTTAGGACAATCACCTGGTTTGTCATATTTCTTATCTCCTTCGCATAGCATGGGACAATAGTATTTGCCAGATCCTCCAGTGTTCTTTTTTTTGATTTTTGGCATGGGATGGTGATGATGCTCGTGAGACCCTGGAAGGTGAATATCATAGCGATCTCCATCCTTTTGCAAGGCTTCTTTAAGTGTTTCAATGGGGACGTGAGACTCCATTTGAACTACTGCTTCCTTATTTGCTAAATCAACAGAAACATCAGAAATACCCTCAACTGCTTTGAGCGTTTTCTCTACATGACTCTTGCAACCATTGCAGGTCATTCCGGAAATTTGATACGTGTGTTTCATTATTGAAATTCTGTTTTCTGTTCAACCAAATTGGCGTATTAATCCAAATGCTTTTAACTTTTAATAATACAAAGTTCCTCAACGAGAGGAAACATTTCGTTACAGGATTCGGAGAATGATTTACAATATTTTGGTGAGGCTGGGTTAAATGGAATCCAAAGAACGACGGTCAGCTCTCTTCAATTTTTTAAAGGCAGTGGTTGTCATCCCCGTCTCATTCTTAAATTGAGTAGAAAGGTAGGCAACACTGCTGTATCCCATCTGAAATGCGATTTCTGAAAGCGTCAATTCATCATAGATGATCAACTCTTTGACCTTCTCTATTTTTTGACGAACAATGAACCGCTCGATAGTTATCCCTTCTACCGAAGAAAACAGTTTGCTTAGATGAGTATAATCGTGATTGAGATGCTCTGAAAGTAACAATGAGAAATTTTTATTTAAAACTTCCTCGGGGTAATGGATCCATTTGATCAATAGCGATTTGATCTGGCCGATCAGTTTAGATTTGCTGTCAGTTAACAGCTCGAACCCATGATCGGTCAATTTCTCCCTTAACATTACTTTCTTGGCTTCATCCAGAGAGTCATTTGTTGCTATTTCTCCCAACTGTATTCTCTCGACCGATATGCCTAAATCTTTAAAGATGTATTGTACTGTAGCAATACAACGAGGGCACACCATGTTTTTGATGTATAAATTTTTGGGCTCGGTCATCTTCATTTCAACATTGTTTATAGTGATAAATTACGGGATTTTGCCGGTTTTACTATCCAACGAAAATCACATTTGTTCGCTCCCCCCGCTATACTTCCTGTCCGCTCTAGCCTTGCCCCCCACATAGAAGCCAATGGAATATCCAATGCACACCAGGTGTTTACACAAAACTGAGACAACCCTTGTTTGTGAAAATATTCGGCAACAGGGCATTTTAAACAGTCAAAACCAACCACATTTTTAGCGGTCGTTGAATCCTTCCATAAATAAGCCGGGCCATTAAAAGGGAATGACCTAAACAGCTTGGTAGCTTTCAGTAATCTGCCATGTGCGCTTCGATTACTCCATCCAGCAAGCCACCATGAGAATCTGCCCATTTTTTGATAGATTTTCCAGGCAATGTCATAAAAAAGCTGTGTGGCGGTCTCTTCTCTTTTGCCCCTTGCTCTTAGTTCTTGATAAAACCCTGTGGACATAGCAGAAAGGTGAATCATGAGTGATGCTCCCATTGTAGGCATTGCAGGCAATTCCGGCTTAAGAGCCAAGTAACGCCTCGAATAGGCTTTAAGAATATCATGAACTTCAACGCTCTTGAAATATGGTGCAAGAACGTGTTTTGCTTCTTTAGCTGCTTGTTTCTTAAACCAATACAACATCAGTGTCCTCAACTTATTTTTTATGCCTCCCTGTTTCATGTCATGCCTATGTTTGGAAATCATTAGCCCATTAACCGTTCAGTGTGTTTGTAGTCCGTAGGTTATTAATATTCGACAATCCAAAAACGATCATCATAAAACTTTGCCCGATTTCCATTATTACCAAAATTTTCGACGGTATCGTGACCGGTACAATATCCCCATAGCCTATACCCGCAAACGTGACAATACTGAAGTAAAACGTTTCGAACAAATGCTCGAAGTAGTTGAAATTTTCTGTTGTAGTAAAGCCCTGAAAGGATGACGAATCGGCAGCCATCATACAGGTGAAGTCTGCTGCATAGGAGAAAACGATGAGTATGACAAGCAATCCGAATATCCAGAGCAGCTGACCAAAGGAATGGCATTGCCTGATGGATTCATTCACTTGTCTGAAGGTAAAAAAAGTAAAATATCCGGTTTTGACAAATGCCAGAAAGATCACCAGAAAGGGCACCCAGCTAAGTTCATGATCCACAAACCGCATCAGGTAGATGTACCCAATCGCAATAAAGGCTACTAGTACAATTGCAGGGCGCAAGTGTTTGAGGAGTTGCTTCAAGAAATTCTGAGAGGTCATGTTATCCCTGTCAATTTAGTTGTTGTTGAACCCTTTAATGAACAAAGCATATCTTTTTTGCGGAACCTCCCCTTAATATAATAACATTTTGAAAGAGGAAAAGGGCCTGCCTCTCGACAGACCCTTTCATCACCGCTTCTACTACTCAGCTAACCTAGTCTCTGGATTAGAAGCTAATTGCCGCTTCGATCACAATGCCATCAAATTCTGCCCCTTGATATAGCGTACTGTCAAATCCTGCACCATCGTATTTCTGACTCACATACTCAATCTTGGTCAATACATTTTTTGTCAGGAACCAGCCAGCTCCTACATTGATCCTATTGATATCAACGGTGGAGGCATTGTCGCTTACTTCCCCACTTACGGAATTGTATCTGCCTCCCAGATACCATTGCTCATCGGCTCCAAATCGATAAAGGGCCTCTGCTCCAAGTTGAGTAAAACCACCACCTGCAGAATCATCTCCGTTATTGGCTACTTCATATACACCAAAGAATTCAAATCCCTGGAATTTCACAAATGGATTTATTTGAAAAGAGGTCAGGTAGCTAAACCTTGGATTATACCTTCCGGAAAAATTGCCCCCGTCAGCCACGGCATAATACCTGCTGCCTGCACGGTCGCCACCGTAGATGTAGTCTCTGGTATTTTTGTCTGAACTGCTATAAAAAGATCCTGTCAGCCTTACCCTCAGATCATCGTTCAATTGCTTATCATAGCCTAGTTTTCCAAAGACAACAAAACCATCATCAGTACTGGTTACACTTTGGTTGAGTCGTCCGTTTGTGGCGCCCAACACTCCAATAAAACCTGAACTTTGGATGGTCAACTCAGCGAATGGTTCTGTGGTAAATGCATCCATGATATAGTTGCCAACAAAGGGGTTGAATATTGCTCGTGCGTTATCTGATCGTCTGAAGTGAGTATCGCCATAGTTAATCTCATCCATACCAAACCTTATTGTTGCTACATTCATCAATCCACTAAGAAATCCTGGCTGGATAAAATCAAGCTTATCTATTTGCAAATAGCCGCCTTTAACATAAGTGTTTGTATGGTTTCTTGACGACAAATATGTCCTCAAGTGCATTCTTAGGCCATCTGCCAATTGAACATCAAGATTCAAGTTGGCACTTGGTAAATTGAAATTGTTACCAAGTGTTGCCAATGAATCTCCGGAGTTTGTCTGGGAAATCCCCTGAAACTGAAGCGCAAAATCACCCCCGACACGGACTTTCAGTCCGTCAAAAACAGCATCACTCTGCTTGGGAGTTTCAAATACATTCAGGCCATCCTTATCATTGGATCGGAAGTAGCCCATTTCCGGTTGCTGGGCGAATAAATAGCCCGATCCCAG
>PAIY01000199.1 GCA_002704825.1 Phycisphaeraceae bacterium | reverse complement strand
TGTGCCCGGAAGTTGTTGGTGCACTTGAATACGCTTTGTGCTCAGGCCCAAGCCCTTCCGGGGAAAAAAGCTGCCGGCGCTTGAGGCAAAGCCCTTGACAAACAACACAGCCGCTTCGTGGTTAAAACCAGCTAACGAATACCCCAGGCCTTTCGCCAAAGCCCCAAAAGCCAATCCAATCGTTTGTTGACGTGCAATTTTATATAATTCACACTAAACTGTCCGGTCTACACAGTGTATGACGCGCGACATCAGCACCTTCGACATTCGCGTGCCAGAAGCCAAATTATCATTCACCCTCAAACAGGAGTCATTCATGGCTACGGTTAAATATGGCGTCATCGGCGCCGGCTCAATTGCCCAGTTCCGTCACGTTCCCGAAATCTACAACAATCCCAACGCTGAGCTTGTTGCCATCGTCGACATCAACAAAGACCGCTGCAACATGGTCTGCGAAAAGTACGATGCCAAGCCTTACTACGATTACAAGAAGATGTTGGCAGACGAAAAGCTCGATGCCGTCGTCGTCGCCACGCCCAACTACCTGCACGCTCAGCAGACCATCGACAGTCTCAAAGCCGGATGTCACGTCCTGGTCGAAAAGCCGATGGCAACCACCCGTGCCGATGCCAAGAAGATGATCGCCACCGCCAAGCAGAAGCGCAAGTATCTGATGATCGGTATGAACCAACGTCTCATGGCCCCGCACGTCAAGGCCAAGGAAGTGCTGGAAACCGGCAAGCTCGGTAAAGTCCTTTCCTTTGAAACCACCTTCAAGCACGGCGGCCCGGACGGCTGGTCACAGGACGGTGCAGCAAGCTGGTTCTTCGTCAAGAACAAAGCGGTCATGGGTGTCACCGGTGATCTGGGTGTCCACAAGGCCGACCTCATGCGCTACCTGCTCGGTGAAGAGTTCGTCGAAGTCACCGGCTTCATCGGCACCCTCGACAAAACCAACGACAAAGGCAAGATCATCAACATTGATGACAATGCCTACATCTCCATGAAGTCCAAGTCCGGCACCCTCGGCACCATGACCATCAGTTGGACCAACTACGGCAACATGGAAGACAACGGCACCACCCTGTACTGCGAAAACGGCGTCATGCTCATCAGCCGTTGCAAGGAATTCGGCGTCAAGGTCCTTTACAAAAATGGACAGGCTGAATTCCACAAGGTCGGCAAGGTCGCAACCAACACCGAACAAGTCGGCTCAGGTGTCTCGGACATGTTCACCGATTGCATCCAGAACCGTAAGAAGCCCAGCATTGATGGGATGGAAGGCTACCGTGCCATCGACATCATCATCTCTGCGATGGAATCCGCCAAGACCGGTAAGGCCAAGAAAATCAGCCTTCGCTAACTCCCCCGGCCCGGAAGAATCATAAAAGCATCCGAGATGTCAAGCGTTTCGTAATGACATCTCACTGAAAAAACACCAAGCAGGATCGTATCACTTAGGTACGATCCTGTTTTTATTTTCATTGTCAATCAAGGATTTAGACGCACCATCCGGGGGACTTCGGAAAAAAAGATTGAATTTTTCCCGGTCTGATGGAATGATTATCAACCGCAGTGCGTTGTGTTGGGTACAGACTTGCAGCTTAACTAAGGAAAGTATGCGCATGTCAGACCGCCTTGCCATATTCAGTGTCGTGTGTTTGCTGATTGCTGGATGCCTGACGCCTGTGACACAGGCGCAGGGATTGTTCGGTCGTTCACCGGCCAAGGCAACCCTCCTGTCACAACAGACTTCCATTCAACCGGGACAGACTTTTCTGCTCGGTGTGCTGGTGACCCCCGATGACGGTTGGCATACCTACTGGATCAACCCCGGTGAGTCTGGCCTGCCGACCAAAATCCAATGGGAACTCCCCGCTGGATTCAATGCCGGTGATATTCAATGGCCCACGCCGCATGTCTTTGAGATGGGTGGCATTCTTGGTCTTGGTTACGAAGGCCCTGCCCTGCTGACTGTCCCGATCACCGCCCCCAGGCAGATCACTGATGATTCGCTGACGATCAAAGCCCAAGTGAGTTGGCTCGTCTGCAAGGAAGCCTGTATTCCCGGTCGCGCTTCACTGTCGATCACCTTGCCGGTGAAGGATGTGACACCGAAGGTCGATCCTGCCAACGAAGCGTTATTCAAAACGACATTGACGCAGTTGCCCAAACCGCTTGCTGCTGATGAACAATCGGTGAGTATTAAAGATCGCAAACTCACGATCACACTGCCGACCATGGCTTTGCCTCACGCGGTGTTCCATGCCAGCGATGAATCACTGATTGAGTTAGGCAGTGAGCAGGAAGTCACCGTCAAAGGCAAGGTGACCACCATCACGGTTGCGCTGTCGATGTACGCTCCCAAGACGATCACGCAGGTCCGTGGTGTCGTCGTTGCCAACCCACACGACAAGCCCCCCAAGGCCTATGCGGTTGATGCCGCGGTCAAGCCTTAACTCCCCACATCCTCACAGACAATTCAACCTCATGACGTTGGCAGAGTGTCAACGTGAAATATAGAAGCTAAGACACGTTTCATAACAAGGAGAAACACATGTCTATCAAATGGATCAGAAATCTCGCTTCACTAGCTGTGCTTGCCATCATCGCAAGCATGACCCCCGCCACCTTTGCAGGTGTCGAAAACGGCAAGACGGCACCGGGCTTTGAACTCAAGAATTCCCATGGCAAAACCGTCAGCCTTTCGGACTACAAAGACAAGTACGTTGTCCTGGAATGGATCAACCACCAGTGTCCGTTCGTCAAGAAACACTATGGTCCGGGCAACATGCAAAGCCTGCAGAAGCAGTACACCGAAAAAGGTGTCGTCTGGTTGAGTATCTGCTCCTCAGCACCGGGCAAGCAGGGACACCTGACCGCAAACGGTTGGATGCAGGCTGCCAAGGATCACAAGATGGCCTCCACCGCCGTGCTGTTGGATGAAGATGGCAAGGTTGGCAAGATGTACGGTGCCAAGACCACCCCGCACATGTTCATCATCGCTCCCGATGGCAACCTCATCTACCAGGGCGCCATCGACAGCATCAAGTCCCCCCGCTCCAGCGACATCAGTTCAGCAACCAACTATGTGGCTGAAGCGCTCGACGCCCACATGGCTGGCAAGGAAGTTCCCAACCCGATCACCAAGCCCTATGGCTGTGGCGTGAAGTATTGATCATCCCGCTGATCCGTCATTCCCCCATGACGGAAGCACTGTTTTGAACAGGCGTGTATCCCCAGCGATGCACGCCTGTTTTTTAATGCGCGATGCATCACGTCGACACGCCAACCAAAGCCGTGTCGCTCCGGCGGCACGGGTTGCCTTGATCGCTCGGCGCGATCGCCGCGTCTGCATGTTCAAGGCATTTTTTAACCACAGATACACACAGATGAACACAGATAAAGACATGAAAACTGAGCGTTTTGACACGACGTCTCATTTCGTCATTCCCGCGCAGGCGGGAATCCAGTGGCATTCTGATGACGCCTGCAAGTTCCACTGGACTCCCGCCTGCGCGGGAGTGACGAATGAATGAACCTGCATGATCACTCACAAAACTCACTCCGCGGCCATGCGAAACAGTACCGGTTCTCTGGGAGCCAATGCCTTCTGGACGATCTGACCATCACATTGAAACGTTGCGTGGAATGTCGTCTCACTGAGGTTGGCAGTAAAGACCAGCCAGCCGTCGCCATCCTTTGCAACACGCCACCAGATTCGATCATGGCTTTGGATATTGCTTTGCACCGGTCGCTTCACGGCAAGTTGCTCGAGTAATGTTGGCAAACCTTCAAACGACACACGCAACGGCCGGATGTATTGATCGTGCGTGGGCAATTGTCCGGCGATGATCAGCTTCCCGGATTGCCCATAATCCACCAGCCTGGCAGCAACCTTGTCATGCAGATATTTCGTCGAAGGCAAAACAACCTGTTCAAACTCGCTGAGTTTACCGGAGAGAATCTGTGATTCGCTGACAAATGCAGGACGGATGCCCTGGTAAACCAGCTCTTCGTAAATCGACTGTGTACTCTTTGCATACTCAAGATCATGAATCGCAGCGGTGTCGGAATACACAATGCCAACCTGCGGGGGTGTGTCCTGAAGCAGCTTGATTTCACGAACATGTCGATTGAGATTCAGCGCAGTACGCCCGACCATAGCCACGCAATCAGGGCGATTGAGAATACTGTCGGAAAGATCGTGATAACGGTTATACACGCGTTCCCACACCCAGAGAATCGATGCACCACGCCCAGCTACCGCACCCATCCAAAGGTCGGTTGCGATGTGCTTGGCATGTTCGGGAATGTAGCGTGTATCACGGTCAGGGATGACATGATCCTCGGTATTAATCACAGGCTTGTTGGCCATCGACGCGAGCACTTCATACCAGAGGAACTTGGTGAGACCTGAATCCTTACCATCGGGTTGGTAGTACCACGTCGCATCACAGCCGTTGTAATCACTGATGGAGGCAAACTGCACTGCAGAGACACCGTCACTTGCCCAGAACGGATGAGCCATGATTTTTGCATGACAGGGCAGGTCGGGTTTGATCGCATGAATGATGTCGATCATCCATTGATGCCAACCGGCGAATCGCTCATCGTTGAACTGACACCAGTCATAATAAATCGGCGTTTGATTGGAGACGTCAAAACGGGGAATGGGAACCTGCGAAAACGCAGTGTAACTGGCATCATAAAGTTCGTTGAGATTCTCAAGTGTGCGATGCTGTTTTTTCAGATAGGTTGCCCAGCGCTGTTGCGTGAAGCGGTCACGTGACGAATCGGTATACACCGGCTCATTGGTCAGACAGATGCTATGCAACGCAGGGCTGTCTTTGACCAGCGGGATAAGTGTTTGCAGGTAAGCTTTGATGATCTTCTCTGCCATCGGGTGATGGATGGCATACTTGAGAAACCCACCCTTGTAGTGATTCAAATCGGGATACTTCTCCAACGCCCAACCCGGGAAGTAATGCGGTGAGAGCAGCAGGCTGACGGTGACATTACTGCGTTGAGCAGTCTTGAGTAACTGTACCACATCATCAGCACCCGATGGGTCAATGTAAAAATCTTCACCATCATGTCGCGGTGCTTTGATGATGCGATTGGGGCCAATCTCAAACTGAATGATATTGGCTGCGAAATCCGAGAAGATCGGCATGTCCTGCTTGGCGGTCCCGAAGTGACCATAGCCCACAAAAAACAGGTCTCGCTCTTTGGGCGTCGGGTCGGCATGTGTCACCGTCTTGGCTGAAAAAGCCAACCCATTCGCAGTGACTTTGGAGGTGACATAACGCTGAACATCCAGCGGTTTGATGTTACCTGCCAACAAGTCATCAAGCTCACGCAGAGCCCGTTGGTGAAGCACATCCAGTTCATCCATCGCCCAACTGGCGCGCGAGAAATGATCTTTGGCAATGTCCTCACGGATATACGGGATGAACTTGCGGATCGTGGCAACATCCACCACCTGATCATCACAGGCAAGCCCCTTTTGCTGACATTGGGCAACGCGATTTTCCAATGCCGGCAAACGCTCAGCAATCCCCGAGACGCGCGAGAGTAAATCCGCTTTGCTATAGCCGGAGACCTCGATGTGAGATTCATCAGAAAGCTCTGCAAAACGCAGATGTTCCACATGCTCACCAGCGACTTTGAGTTGACGACAGTAAGACACCACCGACACACCTTTGGCAGGAATCTCCACATGCTTTCGGGTAAAGCCCATGTCCAATTCGCTGGCATAAGTCTTACCCGTTGGGTTAAACAACATGGCTTTGAATTGCACCATACTCCCAAGCACAGTTGTCCGTCCAGCGGAACTCAGAAGTAAACTCGGTTGATTCTCAGTGAGGACGATGTCCACGAAATTGTGCGGGTCTTTGCCCACCGCGATGCCCGGCGTCCAATTGATCCAACCCTTGCGCCCCTGACCATCGTTATCATTGGTCAGTAAGCAAAACTTGAAACGGTCTTTGGGCTTGCCGGTTGCGTAAATCGCTTCCCAGGGGATGGCCAATTCATAGGTGATGGTTTTGTCAGACTGAGAGCATGCGCGTTTCACAGCATCATTGACAAGCTTGCGCGTGCCTTGCTGCCAACACCAGAGTTGCGCTTTGCCATCAATGACGGTGACGCCGTACTCCGGGCCGTAGACATCGCCATGAGCAAAGGCGAACTGCACACTATCACCCACCCACATGTCCGCGCCGGGGTAAGCGACATGTTTATCATCGCTGCAGACAATGGCAAGATACAAGTTCGCATCGTCATATTGCAGACTCAGCTTCGTGGACAGTTCATCAGAAATCGAACCGGGAATGGTAATGAACTGGCTGGCATTCCACTCGGATAGTTCGCCGTTGACCTGAACGCTCAATGTCTTGTGTGCAGGATAAAAACGCTCATCGCCCAACTCCGAAACAGTACGTGGCGTGACCTTCACCGAGCTTGCTGCATCCACCCAGGACATGTCCTGAAAGAAAACATCATCAATCCAAATCTTTTCGGAGAGTCCTTCAAAGATGACATGGAACATGAACTCTTTTTGATCGGGACCCGTGGTGTAGACAAAGCTCAGTTCTTTCCAATCGTAAGTTCCCGAAGGCACATCACGGCGGACTTTCCAACCGTGACCGCCACCGAAAATCATGCCCGAAGCATTTTGCGTTTTGATGCGAAAGCCCATGCGGTAGCGGGTCTGCGGGGTGACTTTGACAACTTGAATCACACGACCAAAGACATGGGGCGTTCTCGGACTTTGGTTGGTCACTTCAAGGATGGTGTTTTTCTCATCCGCCGGATCGGTGACGGTTTTAAAGGTCACCTTGGCATCACGCGAGATGTGTGTTTGCCATGCGTCGAGTTTGTTTTCAAAGCCGGGATTCTGAAGCAGGTTGATTTGACCGTATGCCAGTGACGATGCGAGCAGAACGATAACGGATGCAAGTTGATAGTGCATGAAAATCACAATTCTTTGATTTTAGAGGAATCGACGTCAATCGTCGCCGTCATCTTGATTCGTCATTCCCGCGCAGGCGGGAATCCAGTGGCATACTGTTGACGCTTGCAAGTTCCACTGGACTCCCGCCTTCGCGGGAGTGACGGATGATAGCGAATATCTGGAAGTTACCCCCGGAAGTTACCCCAGAAGAAACAGTCTTGTGTGTGCGTCGGTGTTTATTTGACGACGGCATACCAATAGAGATATTCGCCGGGTTGCTGGAAGACAGTTTTGACATGCCCGTCGGTGAAGACGATGTTGCTGGTGCCGTCGGTGACACTGAAGCTGTTATAGGTCTCTGAGGAGTGGTTACGAATCCAGCTGTAACCGGAGTTCCACAGGCGTCCGTCGGACATGATGGCGCTGGTAGCCATGTCGGTGCGTTTGACGGGGCCCTGGTGAGAGGGGTGCCCGGAGTTTGCCGTGCCGTACTGTCCCCAATAGCTGTAACTGATGCCGTCCTGTTCAAGCATGTAATGGACATCCCATCGCGATTTGTTTCGGATCGGATCAAGCGGGCAGTAGAAAAAATCTTTCTTGGACATGTAGTTGGGATACATGATGTTGGCAAAGAGGAAGGCGGCCTGTGTAAACGTGCCATAGGCTGCCTGGTTGTTCCAGACACTGTAGGAGGTGTTGTTGTCCTGACCTTGGCCGGTGTGGGGGAAGTACTCTTTGTGGTCCAAAGTGTAGACACTGAGCGTGGTCCCCAACTGCTTGAGATTGGTCGAGCAGGTCAGAAGCTTGGTCTGACGGCGGGCCTTTGCCAAGGCTGGCAGGAGAATTGAAATCAGGATCGAAATGATGGAGATGACCACCAATAATTCAATCAATGTGAAAGCTGACTTGTGTTTCATGACACAATCCTTTGGGTTCATACCGTTAAGTATTCATGATTAATTGTCGCGTGGCGAAGCGATCGTCTTACCTTCGATCAAAATGCCTTGATAACCAATTCGCTGAACCGGCGCGGTGGGACACTTGATTCGCCTTAGAACCAGATCCACTGCTGCCCTGCCCAACTCGGCGTAAGGCAAATCCACGGAAGTCATATCCGGCACGGACAACGCGTTGGGCTGCCCATGAATGCCACACAAGCTTACGTCTTGAGGCACGCGCAGTCCGGCTTGTGTCAGACTGGTATGCCACTGCAGCGCCAGGTGCGCATTGGTCGTCACCCATGCGGTGACACCTTGACGCGTTAATGCAATGACACGTTTTTCCGTCTCGTGATCGGCCTGCTTCTCTGCTCCGAAGGTGTCGAGCAAATCCAGTGAGATTACAGGATCGAACGGCAAGCCCAATCGCACCAGAGACTGCACGTAGGCACCAAACCTCGCCTGAGCATGCGACTGATCCGACCAGCCCCCCAGATAACCAATGCGGCGATGCCCAAGCCCGTAGAGCTTGGACATGAGTTGGCCGATCGCCATCTCCGAATCCAGTTCCACACAATCAACATGTAACCCCGGCGTGCGATGAAGCACATGCACACAAGGCATTAACATCGACAGCGACCGGACAATCTCCGGCGGATAGTAGTTGTACAAAATCAATCCTGAGAGCAGGCCGTCACGCATGGCAACGGGCTGACAGTTCGGATCATCCAAATGATCACGATCCTTAAGCGGGACGTGGTAGACCGCCAGTGATGCTCCGGACGCCTGGGCCGCTTCACTGATCCCCGAGAGCACCATGGAAGACGAGTAGACATTGGGTGAATTGCTGGATTCATCACTTTGAACCAGAAAGCCAATCTGCAGACTCCGAGTCTGGCTGGCGTTTTTCTGTTCCAGGGATTGCTGACGATTGGGAGACAGGCGGTATCCAAGCTTGGCAGCAGCATCAATCACCTGCGCCCGCGTCGTGGGCGGGATCTCAGGACTGTTGCGCAGGGACTTACTCACCGTCGCAACCGAGAGATTCAATTCCATCGCAATGTCACGTTGACTCACGCTCATACCTAAATCCTAACGCATTATTTTCGCCAGTCAATTTTTGTTTAGTAAATTTTTACGAAATCAATTCAAATTAACACTGGTCACAAGACTTAAAATCAGCCATAAACCATAGGCATTAATCACATTGAAGCAATCAAACACTCGCGACAATCTTGCCCTGTGATTTTACGAAACATCTACGAAAACAATAGCATCATTTCATAATGACACAAGCCCGACGAGCTGCTGCGATCGCATTCAAGGCATACAAAGTCCAACTTATTGCACACATTTTAATTTTCATTTAATTATATTTTCTATTATTTCATATATTTATATATACAATTAAATAATTTTTACATTAAACTTGCTCATTTTTGCACACATGCCTATACTTCTGACATGAGTTGCACGATCCAAGACATTGCCCGCGAATTGAATCTCTCCACAGCGACCGTTTCGCGATCTCTGAAGCAGAATGCACGCATTGCAGCGACCACCCGCGCCAAGGTTGCCGAAGCCGCTGCTCGCATGGGGTATCAGGGGCGTAGTCGGCGGATCACCACACAGACCACCAGTCAGCAATTCAAGGTTGCTGTGCTGCTCTCCAGCGCGTCTCACAAGGACAGCCCCAACACGCTGCGTGAATTACAGGGGATTCAATCTCAGGCTGACGACATGGGCATGGCGGTCGAGGTGGACTATGCCGTGGACTACCGGCATCAACCCTACACCGAGGCCGACTTAGCGCAGCGTCAGGCGATGCTGGATCATCTTCAGAAAGAACGTCACCATGCTGCCCTGCTTTTGGGTCGTCATGATCCGACGTTTGTTGCGGCTTTGCGTCAGCAGTTCGTGCCGGTGATCGCACTGGGTTGGAAGTATCCGAATGTGGAACATGATCTGGTGAGTTCCAACAACATGACGGACTATGCCCTGGCAACGCAAAAACTCGCTGAACTGGGGCACACACGCATCACGTATGTCGATGAGTGTTACAAGGCTTCATTTCATGATCAGCGTCATGCAGGCTTTTTGCAGGGTTGCTGCTCAGCGGGACTGGCTATCAGTGAGCAGCATTTTTTCTCAGCAGATGGTTACGACGACCGGGGCAACATCCGTGATGACGCGATTGATGCCCTGCTTGCCCAAGGCACAACGGCGTGCGCCTGCGCCAATGACCGCGTGGCCTACCTGCTGCTTGACGCCTTTGCCAAGCGCAGCATCAGCGTGCCGGATCAGATGAGCATCATCGGTTACGACGGCATGCAACCGGTGGGCCAATCCCAACTGCGTCTGGCCACCATGTCCCAGGACTTCATGGAGCAGGGACGTGCCTGCGTGAGTCTGGCGCATCGTCGTATCACACAACCCTCAAGTAGCAACTGGTCGGTAAGTATCAACGGCCACTGGTCTGCGGGCCAAACCATCGCCCCGCCCTGTCGCTAAGCCATCTTTGATCAACCTGATTCACGGAGCAATTGCACCATGATCAAACCTGTATCAACAACCCGACGCTGCGGCTTCACCCTCATTGAGTTACTGGTGGTGATATCCATCGTTGGCATCCTTATCGCCATCTTACTCCCGGCATTGGCTAAAGCGCGGACTACCGCCAAAGCCACGATCTGTGCCAACCAACTCCGACAGGTTGCGCTGTCACAAAATCTTTATCTCATGGACAACGACGAAAAGTTTCAGGACTTCCGTCAGACCGGCGGGTCAAGCAAAACCGTCTGGCGTGAGTTTCTCTATCGCTATGCCAACGGTGGCCACGCAAAACAGGATGACAAAATCGGTAATACCGGTATCTGGCATTGTCCCGAATCCTTCCATCACAAAGGTTCAAACGAATGGGCCAACCTCTGCCAGTATGGGGGCAATGCCATCCTCAACGGCTACTCCACGTGGAAGTCACGCTACCGTTACCTGGGCAATATCGGCCTGCCCAGCAAGACCATGCTCTGTATTGATGCATCAACCTATCACGGTTGGCATACCACCAATGAATACACGTCCGACTCGGGCCTGCTGGGTTGGATTCAATGGCGACATAACAACACGGCCCAGATGGCCTTCATTGACGGCCATGTTCAAAACAACCGCTTTACCGAAAACGCCATCCCGGAGATACGGTACTTCATGCAACCCCAAATGCCTCTGGATTATTGATTCGACTCGCTTTCTAATGTTTGTTTGATTGAAAGGTTTTTTCAAATGTTGATTCGTTCCTTGAGCTGCCTGTGCATGCTCATCTGCTGTCTCTGTGCCCCGACTTTCGCCCAGACCACGTTACCACTGGGCCAACAGGTTGTCAGTTTTGATGACCATGGTGCCTGGCAACTGCTTGATGCCGAAGGACGCAATATTGCTTCCGGTGCGACCCTGTTTTATGCCAAGGGTTGGCGGACCACCGGGCAAAGTCAGCAAACCATCACCAAGACCGGTGAAAACACGTGGTCCGGCGAAATGGTTGATCGCAATTCCAAAATCAAATCCACGTTCACCCAAACCGTCGAGGCCACGGAAGACCAAATCAGCATCACGGTCAAAGTCGAACCTCAAGGCAAGATCCCCGTCGAAGACATACCCATGATCGTGATGCGCCTGCCTCAGGAACTTCACGATGGGCACAAGCTGAGCATTGGCAAAACCTACACGCTGCCTGCAGACAACAAATGGGGATACGGCGATTACATCAAACTGTGGCTGACCAACAATGCCATCAAACTCAGCAACGGCGTGAGCATGTCCGTCTGGAAGCGTGGCAAGGGTCAATACGCTCGCTATGAAGTGCGTGTCCGCATGGACGGCCCCAAGCGTGACAAAGATAAAACCATCAGCCAACCGTATGAATTGACACTGACACTACGCAAAGTCACCGAGGAAGCTGCCGCTGCAGCCAAGTCCGATACCAATCAGCCCGTTGCCTTTGTCGGGCAGGTTGATGTGATCGACTCGGGTAAAAAAAAAGCGCAGACCCCCAAGCGTGATGCCCAGGCAGAATATCTGACCAACTACCAACGCGTTCTAGATGAGCCAACCGCTGCACGATTCAATCACACTGTCACCCACGATTGGATTAAGCAGGGGTTGGCTGCCAGAACGCAAAGCCAATCCGCTGAAAAACAGGTCGATCACGTCGAAGCCTACCTGCAATGCCTCAGTGTCGCATACGATCTGGACGCACGGCAGCGGCATATGTTGCTCTTCAAACAACTCATCGGCCCGTTGGATACCGCATCCTTCGACATCGCCTTTGAACAGGTCACCAACCAACTCAAATCAGGGGAACTTGAAGGCCTGCTGGATCGCTGTCTGCTGACGCTCAAGCTTGCGGAGAACCTTGAAAAACAGACACTTTCCAGCTACCAGACCAGCTACTATCCCGGGAGCATTGTCAACCAACACAGTTGGGTCAAAGCCCTGTATCTCAACGGATACAAGAAACATCGCGATGGCCTCAATGCAGGCGAACCTTACCCGTGGGACATCGCATGGGACACCGGATTATCCCTCTCACTGGGCGGTCAGCCTGCTGACTACAATGTCGACCGTACATGGACCACCAACACCTGGCATCATAAAACAAACAACACCGACGTTTTCTTCTCCGTCCTGACACCGGTAACCTTGATTGAAAAAGTCAATGACCTGACGCTTGATCAACTGAGCAGTCCTGTGACACATCTACTCATGCCGGACAAGAACGCGTCGATGATCATTGGTAAAACCGATGCCATGCCGATGCCCAAACTCAGCGACAACTGGTTTGCGCTGCGCACCGGCAAAGGGGTTTTGCTCTGCTTCACCGGCAAGCAACCTGCAACACTGCAAAACACCAACAAACAAATCCAACTCACATGGAAAGAGCAAACCTACCTGGCCATGCTCGTATTCCCCAGCAGCATCGGCACCGATGATCTGATCCAGCAGGCCAACTTCTGGCAGGACATCGTCATCGCCCTGCCGACGCAGGCCATGGAAATCGCCAGTAACAACCAGGTCGAATACCGCTATCAATACCGAACCCAGCAGGATGATTGGCAGACAACCCCCAACCATGTCAGCCCCGTTCCCCATCTGGCAGTCCTGGCAAACGACAGCAACTTCCAAACGCATCCCCTGGGGGGCAATGATGTCTTTACATTCATGAACGGGAAACAAACTTCGTGGCCCACCGACAAGATCAAGAAGCAGCCGATGTATCGCGGCCTGAATGATGATGCCAAACACCTGATTAAAGACGGGCGTGCAGCGCATTGGATTTCGCTTGGTGCCAACTCGGTTCGACTTTGCATCTATCACCAGGACAAAGACCAACAAGGCTATGACCTTTTTGACGGCGCGTTAAAGCAATGTCACAAGGCGGGTTTGAAAGTGTTGGTTGATCCGCATGATTTTGTCTACAAGACCACGCGCAAAGGTTTACCCACGAATACTGATGCACCGCAGAAATTCGCAGCCATGTGGGAAAAGCTGGCAACCATCAGCAAGCAATATCCGGGCACGGTCATTGGTTACGACCTGTACAATGAGCTGCGACTCAAGACACATGAGTGGGACAAGTGGGCGCCGATTGCAGAATTGGCGATCGCTTCGATTCGCAAGGTGGACACAGCTACGCCGATCTATGCAGGCTGCACCGACATGTCCAATGCCACCGGGTATCACGCAACCAAACTGCTCAGCGATCCGAACGTGATTTACTCGTTTCATCACTATGCCATGCACAGCTTCACGCATCAGAATATTTTCCGACACAAACCCAAAGAAGCGTTTGTCTTCTATCCCGGCTGGACCCCACTGATCGACTGGGGTGCCAAGCAGACCTATGGTGATGCAGAACTGTTATGGTGGGACCGCTGGTCGATGGCAGCATCCGTCTATCCCGCATTGAAGTTCGCAGCCAGGCACAACGTCAACATGCACTGCGGTGAGTTTGCGCCGGTCGGCTGGTCCAAGCCCCGTGCAGCAGAGGCCTCCATGCTCTGGACCATCGATGCGATGGATCTGTTCGAACAACGCAACATCGTCTGGCATCTCTGGAACAAAGGCTTTGGCCTGACCATCGACCAGGTCAAAGACAAAGTGACCGACGTCTGGCAGACGCGTAATCAACCGTATCAATTGCCTACTCAATAAAGCGATGGCAACTCATGTTAGAGCAGTTCGCGTCATTTATTGCCAGACAGAAATCTGATTCGTCATTCCCGCGCAGGCGGGAGTGACGGAAATAGTCGATTGTTTAATTGAGATATCAGGGTCTGCGACCTGGGGGCTTGAAATACATCCCCAGGAAACAGACCCTAAAAAGGGTGCCATCGGTTTTATTCAGCTGCCTGCAGGATCAAACCATCTTCAACCACATTGTCCTTAACCGTCACATCCTCCGAGGGTCCCAGATGAATCAATGGCAATGAAGCATCACGATCGGCATGGCCCTGTTCAAAGCGGTTACCTGACACGGTCACACCTTTGGCATTACTCACATCAATGGCGACACCATTGACGCCCAACCCCGGGCCGGCTTTGGCGCCGTAGTTCATAAACGTGTTATCCCGAATGATCACATTACGATTGGCCAGCCCCTTGGCAGGTGTCCGATCCATCGCGGTATTGCAGATAAACACATTGCTCAGACGAATATTCTCAAAGAGGTTGTTGGCAATGGTGAGATTGAGCACTGCCGGACCTTCCAGAAAACCAAACTCGTGACCCGCAAAAATCGCTGGTCCGTTGAGATTGCGGAAGGTGTTATGCTCAATGCGCGCGTCGGGTGCACGCATGAGAACGCCACGGACGCGGTGGTTTTCAAAGACATTGTGATGAACATAAGCATTCTTGCCACACCGATCCAGATTCAATACCAACGTCGGGACAATACGTTCTTCAACAGGGAGTCGTACCGGCGCGATGGCTTTGAAAGGTGGGCCGATCTCCAACTGTGTTTTGAGTTTGCCCACCGGTTCATTGAGTGTGAGTGTCACGGCATTAAGATCATCCTTAAATGAACTGATGTAGGATGACTTGACGGTAACCTGCTGCATGTATTGACCGGTATTGCCATCGACAAACACCAGCCGATCACCAGGCTCAAAAATCTGCACGTGGACAACCAGCGTGGTCGAATCTTTTTGATCCAACACACGTGCAAATGAGCCGCCGATGTTCACTGAGTCGTCATCCATGCCCTGGAAGTGACAGTAGGCAATCTCCGGGCCGACCTTGTTGTACTTGCAATGCACGCCGTCAGCATTGGTGGTCATCAGGCGATCCGAGCCAGCGGGAGTTGCGATATCACAGTGTAAAATTTTAATCGCATCACAATCACGGAGAATAAATGCGCAGGACGGCGCGCTGTGCACGGTGACATTCATCGCTGTGCAGTTGGCTGAGTTCTTGAACATCACCGCACCACGAGCTCGCCGGGCAATGATCGCAAACAGGTGATGGTTGGGCTTTAAGTCTTCAAGTGTGTTGGAAGAGATATGCATTTGCCAACGACGATCGCCCAGCGGTTTAAGTGTATTGAGACGGTACTTGGCAACCACTTCATGATCCAGATGACGCGTCACCGGGTCAAAGATCATCATGCGTCTTGCTTGAAGCTGTTTGTGAAAATCTTCGCGGGATAAGTCCGCATAGCCATCCTGAATCTTGACGGTGACCAGCTTTTTTTCCAGATCAACTGCCTCAACCAAACCCTGCGTGAACGGTAGCGGATCATAATCAATCGACATCTGTTCAATGGTGACGTTCTGTGAATCAAGCACCGTCACGCCCTGCTGATACACGTCGGTCATGATGAGTTTGGTACCTGCTTCACCGCGGACAGTCAGGTTCGAAGCACTGGCAACCAGCAGGTGTCCGCCCTGAGTGAGTTCCTTGGGGACACCGTTTTCATCGGTCATCTCACGTTTGAAAGTCGCTGAATGCGTCGTTGCCAAACGATAGGTTCCGGTGGGTAGCAAGACCACGTGATCCTCGCCAGTCTGGGCCTTGGCAGCTTCAATGGCTTTGGCGATGGCAGGACTGTCATCATGGACACCATCACCGACCGCACCATAGTCACGGACATTAAACACCTTTGCCTGTAGGGGCAGACATGCACTGATGATAAGCAGAACCGTCAAAAGCGACCGCTTCGACAAGCATACGTGATGATTTTTCATGTTGTTGATCTCAGTTAAGCGTCAGGTCCAGCGTGATGGGGTTGTCATCAGGATTAAGCGTCTGGACATGCCCGTCATTGAAGACGGCATTGGATCGTTCGTTATGCCAGAACGCGCCGATGTTGGTTTGTGTGCCGTACCAGTTGTTGCCGTTACGAATGGAAAGATTTACAAAACCGGTTGTATTCAATGCGGAATTGTTGGGGCCAAGCTCACCAAAGAGCATGTGCTTGGACGGTCCTGCCACGTGACTGTAGCTGTCTGGTTTGACCCAGAAAATGTCCGGCGCGCTGGAGGCATCGGCCAACAGATGCGGGTTGATCTCCTTGGTTGGATGTGTGCCTGATTGGGCAACGCGACCAAAGGCATTCTGGGCATAGGATCGCGTTTCACGCCCGTCACCATATTTCACTGTCGAGGGACAACTGATCACCGTCGCCTGAGCCAGTTCCATATTTTCATCAAATGTGGTGGGTTTGCGGTCATCCCCCAGATAAGGACGAAGCGTATGCCACCAGACATTCTGGTTTAAAATCGCAGCATTGTCAGGTCCCATGCGTGCAGCAGTGAACCAATCAAAGTCCGCCGCATAAGCCATCTCCCCGTAGCCCATCTGACGCAATGTTGAAGCGCACTGTGTGGAGCGCGCCTGCTCCCTTGCCGATCGCAAGGCGGGTAGCAGGATGGCAATGAGCAGACTGATGATCGAAATCACCACCAGTAATTCGATGAGCGTAAAGCCACATCGCCATGTTGTTTGGGTTTGACCGTGCAAAGACTTCATGCTTTTTTCCCCTTGTTTTCAGGGACAAAATCGCGGGAGGATTCACCGATGATCACCTCGCAGATTTCAGGTTCCAGATGCAGACTCGCCAAAGCTGGTTTGCGGTCTGCCAATAGCCATTTCACAGCAAGCTCGACATTGCCCTGTGATGGGCTGGCATTGACGGTGGTCAGTGACGGGATCATCAGTTGGCTACGCTCAGGCGCACCAAACGTCCCCACCGCAATGTCACGTCCGACCTGCAAGCCTGCATCATGTAATGCACGATACACCCCCACCGTCGGCTGGGCCGTCACGCAGAATAGTGCATCGGGTTTACCGGACTTGTCCTTGAGCATGCGCTGGGTCAGTTCGTAGGCACGTTGCTCGCTGATACTCACTTCAGGTTGATCGTATTGCCAGAGCTTGCCGGTCATGCCACGATCTTTGAGGGCTTTTTCCCAAATCGTGATGCGTTTTTCCGTTGATCCGACCGAGCGTTTGACCTGCGTACACAGGGCATCCACACGGCGACAACCGCGTGACTGAAAATGCTCAACCAGTCGGTCAATGTTGGCAAACGCACCGCCATCCAATCGGGGATGTCCCATTGAAGTCAGGTCATACCACATGACCACGACGCGGCTGACCATGCGTTCGAGTTGCTGTTTGAGAAGCGGCGAGAGTTCCGGTGGCGGGATAATGAAAAAGCCATCAAAGTCCGCGCCCAGCGTTTCGGTGATGAGTTTATCCTCACCATGCACATAGCCCACCGGCCGGACATTACCGCCCATTTTTTCGACGACCTGATTAATCCGATCCAACCATTCAAGAAACGCAAAGGATTCCAGGGCAGGCATGATGAACGCAAAACGCGGCTCGTGACGCTTACTCTTGCGTGGTCGAATGATCTGCATGCGACCGTTTTCAAGCTGCTGCAGTTGGCCGGCCTCAGCCAGATGCGCAATGGCCTTACGAGCGGTCATGTAACTGACACCCACGTCGCTGGCCAACTTCCGCGCACTGGGGAAGGTGTCCGTGGGGTAGTCCCCCTGCTCGATGCGCCGGGTGACCATTTGGGCAATGTCGGTGTATTTGGGTTGCATGGTTTATCTTGCTGTGGACATTTATATCATTTTTAGTATATGCCTGTTTTAGTATAGGTCAACTCATCACGCTAAAAAATCTCAACGATCTTCAACCATGAGACAGCTTGTAACTATTGATAACATGGATAACCATGATGGAACTCAGCCGGCTCGTGATCGGGCGTTGATTATTCGCTGATTGCTTTGGAATCGTGGCGGGGCAAGGCAGGATCGTCGTAGGGTTGATGATTCTGATAGATTGCCAAACGCTGCTGCATGGCTTTGACGAGTTGGGCAAAACCCGCCTGCTGCGCCAAGTCGATGGCATGTCGCTGCACGGAGATCGCCTGGTCAAACTGACCTGACCGGGCGAATGCGGCTGCCAGTGTGTCCAGATAACGTGGCGCACGATTGCCGGTGAGTTTGCAGATGCCGATGGCAAGTTGCTGCGAACGCAACCCATCCTGTACATGGGAATCAGGCGAAGCCGCCAGAATCCAAGCCCAGTAATTGATCGACTCCACGGAGGCACTTTGCTTCAGTTTTGCTGACTTGGCATACCAGTCGATGGCAGTTGCAATCTGGCCATTGTGTTGCGCGATCACCCCCATGCGTTGATAGGCCTCCGCTGCAGTCGTTGGATATTTCTGAGCGCCCTGCTTGTAGGCAGTCAAGGCTTCGGCATGATGCCCCATGCCTTCCAGTGACCGGGCATGGGCCATCCAACCCTGCGGTGAATGGAGAAAACGCGGTTGCTCTTTGAAGACCTCAAACGTCTTCTGGAAGTACGGGGCCGCAGCAACTTGATCACCTGCTTGTTCCAAAGCGGCTGCCTTGCCAAACAGTGCCCGTCGATCGTCAGGCACCTGTTCCAACACCACATCAAAATGTGTGATCGCCTCTACGGGCTTACCCAACTCCATCATGAGTTGGCCCATGTTCAGACGTGGCTCAATGGCATCAGGTGTCCGGCGGATCGCTTCATCCATCAGTGCTTTGACCTGATCAATCTCACCACGCTGGCGAAGAATCAAAGCCAGGTTATTCCGGGCAAGCCACGCATCAGGATTGGTTTTGATCGTCACTCGCCAAAGTGTTTGAGCGTTGGTGTAATGCAGCGTCTGCATCATTGTCAAAACGACATAAACCACCAAGACCCCAATTGCAGCCAATCGCACACGTTTGAACAATCGACTGAGTAACAACGCCATCAACACACAAAAACCAATGCTCGCGTGATACTGGAAATGATCCGCTACAAACGAATAGCGAAATGGGAAAACATTCACAAATCCTAATGCTGGAAACAGCGTCCCCACAAAACACAACAGACATGCAGCCACCGTACGTTTGCCGGTTTTCACCGCATAAACCACACAGCTAAACAGCACCGCCAGGACACCGACAGGAAACAGCCACTGCCACGCGATGTCTGCCGCGACGTCCCAGCGAGGGTAGACAAAACTCAGCTTCATCGGCAAGAGCAACTTGCCTGCATAGAAACTCACCACACGACCGGCAAGCAGAAAACGCTCAAGCGCATCATGACTCCATTCGTGACCTTCTGCACCGACATGCGTTTTTTCAAGCCATGCGGTGAGTAAGCCCATGCTGATCCCGATGGCAAAAAACGGCAGTACCGGCAGAAAGTCCGCTTTGAACTTAAGTCGCCCGCGCTGTTGCCAGAGGATCACCAGCATCGCTGCAGGCAGTGTCAATACCACCGTCTTACTGAGCAGTGCCAACACAAATAAACCAAATGCCAAGAGCCAATGTCGCCAATGACGCGATTGATCAAACCGCAGATACAAATGAGCAGCAGACAGATAAAACAGACATGACAGAACGTTCTTGCGTTCGGTGATCCATGCCACCGACTCCACCTGCACGGGATGTAGCGCAAAAATCCCCGCAGCGATCCACGCCCAATACCGCGGCATTCTGAGTTTGATCAACAGTCGCCAGAGCAGCAGGCAACTGCCGATATGCAACAGGACATTGACCACATGGTATCCCGTCGGATGCAATCCCCATGCGCGATACTCCAACCAGAACGTGGTATGGACCATCGGGTAATACTGCGGGATGGATCGCGGGGAGAACCAGATATCCACCAATCCATCAAAGCTTGTCAATGTCGGATTCTGCGTAACATAGTAATCGTCATCCCAGATGTAGCCGCATTGGAGAACGGGAATATAAGCCAGTAACGTCAACGCGATGAGCAACAGCGCGTAACGTTGGTTGACAAATTGATTGCTTATGGGATCGTCAATGGTCTGGTTCATTCAGATGACACATCGCGCTAAACCGCAAGCGGTTTGGAGGATCAGATATCAAAGTACATGCAGAACTCATACGGGTGCGGGCGGATATCCAGTTCGTTAACTTCGTTCTCACGTTTGTACTGCACCCAGTACTTGATCACGTCTTCGGTGAAGACACCACCTTGAAGCAGGAACTGGTGATCCTGCTCCAAAGCGACCAATGCCTGATTCAACGAACGGGGTGTGCAGTTCACACCAGCCAGGTCTTCGTCGGACATCATATCCATGGAGATATCCAACGGGTCGCCCGGGTCGATTTGATTCTGAATCCCGTCGATCGCTGCCATGAGCATGGCAGAGAAACCCAGGTACGGGTTACAGGATGAATCGGGGCAACGAAACTCCAGACGACGTGTGCTTTCGGTGCGTGAGTAAACCGGGATACGGATGGCAGCGGAACGATTACGCGATGAATACACCAGGTTCACCGGTGCTTCATACCCGGGGACCAATCGCTTGTAGCTGTTGGTGGTCGGGTTGGTAAAGGCGCATAACGCACGGGTGTGTTTGAGCAGTCCGCCGATGGCATAGAGCGCGGTCTGGGACAAGCCGCCGTAATGCCTGCCGGAGAAGATGGGTTCGTCACCCTTCCACATGGAAAAGTGCGTATGCATGCCCGAGCCGTTATCCATAAACAGTGGCTTGGGCATGAAGGTGGCAACTTTGCCATACCGTGCAGCCACGTTTTTGACCACGTACTTGTAGTACATGCAGGTGTCCGCCATGTGCAGCAGGTCCTGAAAACGCAGGTCGATTTCCGCCTGACCGCCGGTGGCGACTTCATGATGATGGCCTTCGACTTTGATTCCCAACTGCTGCATTTTATCGACCATCTCGGTCCGCAGGTTTGCACCGCGGTCAACGGGTGACATCGGGAAGTAACCTTCCTTGAGTCGGATTTGATTGCCGAGATTGCTTGGGTCTTTACGACCACTGTTCCAGATACCTTCTTCGGAGTCCACACGGTAAGTGGCTTCGTTGACGGTCTGGTCGTACCACACATTGTCGAAGACGAAGAATTCCATTTCCGGTGCGAACATCGCGCGATCTGCTATGCCGGTGGAGAGCAGATATTTCTCCGCTTTGCGGGCGATGGATCGTGGATCGCGTGAATATTCCTTCTTGGTCACAGGGTCCTTGATGTCACAGATAACTGACAAGGTTGGATGCTCAAGAAACGGATCGATGTGGGCGGTCTCTGCGACAGGGACGAGCAGCATGTCAGTTTCGTTGATGGCTGTCCAGCCCCGGGTCTCCGAACCGTCAAAACCAAAGCCATGCTCAAAGGAGTCTGCCTTGAACTCGCTGGCAGGATAAGTCACATGTTGCCAAATCCCGGGGAAGTCCATGAAGCGACAATCAATGTAACGTACTTTCTGATGTTTGATCAGTTCCATCACCTCTTGGGGCGTCATGGTACATCCTCTCAATGGAATCCGAGTATAGCAGCTGAAATCAGTTGCCTGATGATACCGCCGAAGTGGGTTTGATGCATGTCGGGCAGGTGAAAAGACGACTCATCACATCGCATCGACATGACACAACGCGCCTGATCCGCAAGATTCGGATTCATGGATTATTTCTGGCCGACGATGGTGATGCCCAGCTTGTCCGCCAAGGCGATGAGTTTGTCCTTCTCTGCCATAATGACTTTGCCAGCCTGCAGGACCAGGCAGGTCGCACCGTGTTCCTTGAGAAGCTCGATGGTTCGCATGCCGACGGTGGGAACGTCGATGCGCATGTCATGATTTTCATGAGCGCCCTTGAGCATCGTCCAACCCCCTTTGCGACACAGCTGCCCTGCACGCTGGATCATGCGATCGGTCCCTTCGATGGCTTCAACAGCGATGACCATACTCCGGTGAACCGCCAGAGACTGGCCGATATCCAGGCGGCTGATGTCGCGGACTTTATCCCAGCCGTAACGGATGTCCGCCCATTGGGTCTGGGTGGGTTGTTGTTGGGTCATCACGCCTTCGTCTGCCACGGCTTCGGGGATGAAGGTGGTCTGATCCATGAGCTTGATTCCTTTTTGTTGCATGATGTCCGCCAATGCGCCGAGGATGGCTGCATCACCGCGATTGTGTCTATGTGAGCCAAACCAGATGCGTGCAGCCACGATGTCCGGCCACATGCGAATCATCTGTACCGGGTCAAAAATGTTGACCTTGTGCACCTTGCCGATGAGGACCGCCTCGTCACATCCCCAGCGATTGAGCTTGGCGAACCACTTCCCCAGATGCAGTGCGCCGGCATAGCAGAACTTCTGACTCAGGTCCTTGAGTTTGGGATCACAAATACCACGCATGCCGATACAGGCGACGTTGTAACCTTGCGCCTGCATCCCACGCAGCGTCATCTCCGGCAAGTCCCCTGCCCCAGCTACAAGTCCGATCCATCTGGTCATGTCGGACATGATAGCAAAGTCATGAACCTAAAGGCATTCTAACCACAGAGAGCACAGAGAACGCAAAGGCAAGATATGAAGAGTCGTATTAAAACTTTCCGTCACTCCCGCGCAGGCGGGAGTCCAGTGGAACCTGCAAGCGTGTACTAAATGCCACTGGATTCCCGCCTGCGCGGGAATGACGATATCTATGATTGCATGAAGAGCAATTGTTTGAACCACTCTAATCACATGATCTGATCATGCCTCATGACGCTGTGTATTCTGTGGTGAAAATACCATGTCTATCAAGTACAAAGCGTGAGCGATTCTCAGATGTCTTTCCAGTTGCTGATCATTTCTGCCAGCAGCCGGACACCAAAGCCGGTTGGGCCTTTGACGAAGGGCAATTTGTCGTCCTTGATGTCAGATGTCCCTGCGATGTCCAGATGTGCCCACGGGGTCTTGGGCATTGCCGTCGGCGCTTCATCACCGACGAAGTAGGACAGAAACGCAGCGCCCTGGATCGGATGCGCATCACGGACACCGACGCATGAGTTGACAATGTCACTGTGCGTGCCTTTGAGCATGTCACGGTGTTCCTGCCAAAGTGGTAAACGCCAGAGCCGTTCGCCTGCTGCTTCACCTGCGTCAAAGACCTGTTGATGCAGTGACGAATCATTGACCCATGCCCCTGCACAGAAGCTGCCCAGCGCGACGACGACACCGCCGGTGAGCGTTGCCAGATCGATGACTGCCTGGGGCTTGTAGGTCTTGGTGCCATAGGCTAAGGCGTCCGCCAGAATCAGGCGGCCTTCGGCATCGGTGTTGGTGACTTCCGCGGTGACACCGTTAAAAAAGGTGACGATGTCATTGGGACGGTAAGCAACCGTATCAACCATGTTCTCTGCTGTGGGAACCAGGCCGACGACGTGGACGTTGAGTTTCAGTGCAGCGATGGCCTGCATGGCGCCGATGACAGCCATGCCACCACACTTGTCGTACTTCATGCCCATCCCGCCACCGGGCTTGAGCGAATAACCACCGGTGTCGAACGTGACAGCTTTACCCACGAGCATGATCGGCTTGGCGTTTGCTTTGGTCTTGGCGGGTTTGTGTTCCATGCAGATCAGGGCAGGCGGTGTTGAGCCCCCCTGCCCCACCGCAACGAGTCCGCCCATGCCCAGTGACTTGGCTTTCTTGCTGTCAATCACCGTGCATTTGAGGCCAACCTTGCGACTCATGCTGCGGCATTGCTTGACGATGAAATCAGGATTGGCAACGTTGGGCGGTGTCGCTGCCAATGTGCGGGCGAAATTCGTCGCATCACCGACGGTTGCGCCGTCCTTGGCAGACTTGAGCTGTTCCTTAGGCAGTTCAACCGTGAGGCTAAGCTTCCTGGCTTTGTCCGATGCGTTGACTGCCCCCTTGTAGTCATCAAACGTGAAGTTGGCGAGTGTGAACGATTCACCGATTGTAAAGCCGAGTTTGGCATGATCGACCGAACCGTTGAACACCGGCGCCAACTCGGTGTGCACGCGGGTGACGGCTGCTTCCTTGACCAGTTGGAGCACTTTACCCAAGCCGGTCCGCAGTGTGTCATACTTGAAGGTATCGCGTGAGCCCAGGCCGATGAGATACAGCCTGTCAGCGCCCTGCGTCGGATACAGGCAGGTGACTTTGCCTGATGCAACGGTGAACTCATCGCGTTTCATGGCCTGACCGAGGCATCCGCCCAACTCTTTATCGAGCACCTGGTAGGCGCGAGGGAGTTTATCCTGTTCCTGGAACAAGGCGATGATCAACGCCTGAGGCTGGGATTTGGAGACGGATGAGGTGAGGGTGATTTTCTGATACATCGTGCAAACTCCGCGCAAAGGGTACTTCTGGATACCAAAGAATAATCGCATCAGCCGGTCAGGGGCAAGTCAATGTCAGCGTAAAGCGTTACAATAAATCCCCCACCAACACCGTTGCATGCCTTGGGTTGCATGACGGTGAATCCTGTTCGGTATATGGAACCGTGTTGATGCCCGAGGATACGCAAACGCTGATCCAGATGAGTGTGCTGCTGCCAGCCGGACTGGTTGCGCTGTTGATTCTCTACAAACGTGGCTGTCTCTCGGCTCAATCTCTTGAGAACCGTCGGATCAAGCAAACCGGACTCCTGGGCGTTGACCTGCTCATTGGTCTGCTGCTGTTGGTCTTTGGGATGTTGCTGGTCTCTGTGGTGGTTGGGGTTCTGCAAACCGATCCTGAAAATGCCCGACAGTTGGCAGCCATGCAACTGGTGATACAAATCTGCACGTTCGGGCCGCTGATCGCCTTCGTGATTGCCCGCCTTTATCACACGGACCATCGGCTTGGTGATCTGGGTTTATCCCTGCACGAACCGACCCATTGGAAGACAGGATTGTGGGCAACCTTGCTGGGTATCCCGGTGCTCCTTGCCATCAGCAGTCTGGTTGCGCTGGCAACCAACCTGATGGGTATCCAAACGCCGGAGATTGCACACAAGATGCTGGTGACGATCAGCCAGACCAAAGATGTGGTGACTTTGATTCTGCTGCTGACGAGTGCGATTATTTTCGCTCCGATGCTTGAAGAATTCATCTTCCGAGGCTTTTTGCATCAGGCGATACGCGATGTGATCAGTGTGGACACCCCATGGCTTAACATCACACTCTGCAGCGCGATCTTTGCAGGTATACACATCTCCGCAGCACAGTGGCAGACCTTACCCGCCCTGTTCATACTCGGGGGCATTCTCGGTTGGATGTATGAAAAGACCGCAAGCCTCTGGCCATGCATCATTCTCCATGCGTGTTTTAATTCGCTGAACATTGCCATCGTATTGTTCTTGATGTGATGGGATGAAGTAAAAACGATTGAGCAACGCACATCGTGATGTTTGAGCAGCGGGTGTAAACCCGGTACCCCTTGGATAAATGTATGCACAATGGGCACCGGGTTTACACCCGGTGCTCAACTTTGAAAATGGCATGCATCAAGCCCCTGCGCGAGAGTGACGAATCAACATTCTGGTTCAACGTTAAAAAAGCCGCAGTTCAAACGAACCACGGCTTGATGATTTTTTTCGATTGATCGCAATGATCAGTTAAGCGTTTCAACAGTCCAATGCTTGGCTTCACTGTCAGGATGTGTCACCAGTTCGCGGGACATGTTAGCGGTATGACCGTCGTAAAAGACGATACTTGCTGTGTCATTGTGACGATAAGCCACGCGATCATTGGGGCCGCTTTCGCCGGTATATCCCGTGCTCTTTGTAAAGGCAGGGTTCCAACAACCCAGCACATCAAGAAACATGATCTTGTACTGAGCCTGAATCACGTCCGTCAGACGCACGGTAATGGCAGGCACCTTGTTCGCCCAGAACGGACTGTTGGTGGGCATGGTGGTGTTATAACCATAACTCATCTGTAACTCGGCATGTCCCGAACTGTTGACATTGTTCTGCGCCAACTGGGACATCGGGCAATGCAGACTCATCGGCCACTTGGGTGAACCGGCAATGGGGTACTGCACGTTGGCAATGCTCTTGAATGGGTCCACCGAATGCCACGTGATACGCGACATGTTCGTGGGGAAGTTGACGCGTTGGGAGACTGGCAGAACCCAGTCATTGTAATCCGCAGCATAGAGCGTGTTGAATGTCCCAAAGCTGCGCAGATTCGACATGCATTGGGTTTGCCTTGCAGCAGCGCGTGCCTTACCCAATGCCGGGAGCAGGATTGAAATAAGAAGCGAAATGATCGAGATGACAACGAGCAATTCAATGAGTGTGAACGCGTTTTTGTGAAGCTGGGGTTTCATGAAGGGTTCCTGATCTTGGCGTTGCGTTGATCGTGTTACTCACTGGCCGGGCCGAGATACATGTCCGCAAAGTAAATGTTCTTGCCCTGGACATAGCCGGATTGTTTGAAACGGGCGATGACTTCGATCTTGTCGATATCGGGATTGTCAAACGCGACGGAGACCTTTTTCCAATCCGTGGTGTTGTGGCCGGTGTTGATGCGTTTGAGTTCTTTCTTGCCGTTGTAGATTTTGATTTGGACAAAAGCGATACCTTTGATATCTCCCTTGAGATAACAGGAAAATTGCATTTTGCCCTGGGGCTTGTGATAGATGCGTTGGAGCATCTGGCCAAGCCCTTTGCCTTGCCCATCGATTTTGATTCGGAGGGATTGGCCGAGTCCTTCGGGTTTTTCGTCTGTATCGACGACGGCAGTGTGATGGGTTTTGGACGTGTTGACCAGCTTCCACTTGTCAGCCCCTCCCTTGCTATCGACATCTGAAAAGATCGGATTTTTCAGCAGGTTTCCTTCCTGTGGCGTCAATGTGCTGTCATCAGTTTTAATAGAAGACGGATCAATGGCAGGCGCTGCTGCAGCCTGTTTGACGGATGAGCTTGCAGGCGACTGGCTGGATGAATCAGTCGAACCGAGCACGGGTGCCAAGGACATGTCTGCAAACCAGATGTTCTTGCCCTGGGTTTGGCCGGTCTGTTTGAAACGACCGATGATTTCAATTTTATCGACGGAAGTATCGGTGATATCGACGATGGCTTTTTGCCAACGTGCATTGCTCTTGACGCTATCGAGTCTCGCCAATTCCTGCTTACCACTGTAGATTTTGATTTGATACAAGCCGATGCCTGCGGGATTGGATTTGATGTAACCTGAGAAGCGATATTTCTTGCCCGGCTTGACGTATAGGCGTTGGAAGAATTGGCCGAGTCCACCGGAGACACCGTTGATGTCAATGCGAGCGGCTTGCTTGACGGAATCAGGTGTCTGCTCGGTGTCAACATGGAGGGTGTGCTTGGTCTTGGATGAGTTGGCAAGTTTCCAACCGCTGATCGAATCCCCCTTGTATTCTGAGAACTGCGGGTTTTTGATGAGGTTCTCACCGAGTTTTACATCATCACCGATGGAGGCTTCTTCCTTGGCAGTGATTTTTGCTTGCGTGATTGGCTTCATATTGGCGTTGGGCTTATCCCAATAACGCTGAATTTCCGGGGGCGTAAACAGAGGACGCCCGGTACTCTTGAGGTTTTTGTCTTCAGGAAGAACGCGACGCCACTGGGCATCGGCAGCGGGCCATGATCCGGCCTTGGGCAGGTCTTTGATCTGGCCAGGATCACGGGGCAACTTGGGCATGGATTGACCATATGCCAACGCCCCTGCATCCGTCTGCGAACTCTGATACATCGCAGCGTCCATGCCTGGCAATGTCTTGCCGGTGAGCTTGCTGATGTTCGCACCACTGTTACGGGCCTTGGAGTTGGCGGTGAGTTCGAAGTTGAATTCCTTGTAGTTCTTGAACACATCGCTGTCAGCAGCAAGGAACTGACTGTTGGCATCAAGGCCCTGTTTCTTGAGCGTCTCAATGCCCTTGTTCCATTTGTCTTTGTCATCGCCCACCTGGATGAAGGTGTTGTAATCACCATGCCAATTGGGGAGTTTGGCACCCTTGGCCTGCGACCATGGATTGGTGGAGATCATGATGTTGTTGTAGTAGTGATAGTTTTTCGTACCATCATCAAAGACACTGTTGCTTGAGTAGGCACCACGGAAAGCGAAGGTGGTATTGTGATAGACGAACACCTCAGGTTTGGAAGGTGAGGTCGAGAAATTGCGAAAGCCTTCACCACAGGCATAGATGATGTTGCGATAGATGTACATCGGGCCACGCTTCACAGGCTTGATGCGAAAACCGCAGATGGCGTTGTAGACGACGTTGTCATGCCACTGACAATTGGGTTGGCTGCCTTCAGGTTCCAGGCCGTCGTCTGCGATGTTGTGGACAAGGTTGTGATGGATTCGATTGCCATCGTTGGAGTCAGCCAGTTTGCTGTGATCTTCGATCCCGCCCCAGTGACTGTGAATATAGTTATCGTGGACCTGGTTATTACCGGTGGACTCGGAGAAGCTGATGCCGAAGTGATCCCAGTAGCCGTGGGTCTTGGTGAACAGCCAGTTGGTCCAGTTGCCCCGACCATCGCCACGTGGGTCAATGTGTGCCAGGGGATTGAGCGTGATGTCGTTGAAGCGAACGGTGCAACTGTCTGCGTTTTCAGCAATCATGACACCATGATGCGTCGGGCCGATTTTGCAGTGTTCCACGAAGCTGCCCATGGTGTCCTTGAGATACACGCCACACCAACCGTCGCGGATGCTGATGCCACGAATGACGATACGATGCGCCCCCTCGATGAGCACGATGGGGTCTTTGGGTGAAAGTCGGATTTCCTTGTCAGCAGGATTGGCATTGTCCACAAAGCGGATATAGAGCGTGCGTTCGTCATCATTGACCATGGCAACGGCCTGGGCGCCCTTGAGTGTGCGGCCTTCAGGGCCTTTCTCAAAGAGCATCGGCCATTCCTTTTTCTCATTGCCGGTCGAACCGATCTTCACACGCTTGTAGTACATCTGCGTGATGGACTTGTTGTCTGCGGTGACATACCAGGGTCGCCAATCCAACGTGGTGCGATACAGGCCCTTGCTGATAAAGGAAGCGTCTTCCCATTTCAAATCAGCAGGCTGTGATCCATCAAGAATGGCATCGGCCGGACCTTCCAGGATAATGGGCTTACCGAACTCGCCGGAGTTCTTGTTAAAAGTCACACGCTGCTGATACACACCCGGTGCCAGTCGAATCACATCACCGGCCTGGGCCTGATCGGCTGCCTGTTGAATCGTCATCGGGCCGTTTGGCGTTAACTCAAAAACGCGCGCCGCTGCTGAGCTGGCAAAAACTGTGAGTAAGACACAACTCAAGAGTGGGCAAAACCAGTGTAGTTTCTTGTGCATCTATCATTCCAATACAAAAAGACCATGTGTGAACAAAAACAATTCGTGTCAGTCAATCAGTCACATGCGTGACCCGCTGATTCACGCCAGACAAAATGCATGGGGACCGACGCATGTTTGGGGGACATTGACGGGTTGGCCATGCGATCAATGAGCATTTTCTGAGCGACTTCCGTGAGCTTTTCACGGTTACGCGAGATGGTTGCCAACGGCGGTTCGGAAACCTGTCCGGCTTCCATGTTGTTCATCCCCACCAAAGCGACATCCTCCGGAATACGCAATCTCAACCGATGCTTGAGATAGTGACCAGCGAAGAGTGCGTTCATGTCATTGATGCAGAAAATCGCATCGACATCGCAACCCATCTTGAAAATGCGATCAAACGAACCCCATATTTTTTCTTCACGCGTTCGATTGGTTAATCCCAGGTCAAGCAGCAGGTGCTCATGGTCCTGCCCACCCAACTCAAGCCAGCGATCACGAAAGGCGTGGAACTTCATATGGTTGTCCGGCTCGTGCATACACAACGCGATGCCTGGCTTCTTGCGCCCCGACCGATGCAGATATGCTGCCACCTGCTGGATCCCCGGCACGCGGTCATGAACCAATTGATCCACATTCGTTAACTCGGGAATCACCTGCTGGCAGACAACCAGAACGTTTTCGATTCGGTTGAGTTGCTTGACGATTTCAGGTGTCCGCAGAAAACGGGCAAAGGAGTGAATCACCAGCGCATCGACACGACGCGCCGCCATGTCATCGATGGTCTGAATCACCTGCTGAATATTGGACAGGTGATCAGCATGAATCGTGACATAATCCTGTGCCTGAAGTCCACGGAGAATCTGCATACCAATCGTCGCGTCACCTGCTGCATCGTCTTCAAACGGCCAGACCAGCCCGATCGACCGCGTCTTGCCACCGCGAAGTCCGGCAGCCAGCGAGTTGCGGCGATATCCCATCTCCTCTGCAATCCGCAGAATCCGCTCACGCGTCTGCTGCGAAACACGAATGGTGTTCTGACGATCATTGAGCACAGCACTGACAGCCCCATGACTGACCTTGGCCTGCTGAGCAATCTGCTTGATGGTGACGGGCATAAAGGGACTCCGAATCAGAAGATCGGGTGGTACGGCAAATGCAAATAACACGTGATATCAATGTGATGATATGACGTGATATCAGAAAGTCAAGATGTCCGATTTAAATTTTTCAGAACCTGGGTATCAAGTATTTTTTTAAGGCAGATTATTGACAATTACTCGTGTTACTCCTATAGTTACTCGTGTTATCTACACGCCCCGGGATTCCCTTCGGAGATGCAACCTGTGCCTGTGACCATGAAAATGATTGCTCATCAAAGTGGTGTTTCCCGCCCGGCGGTCAGCATGATCCTCAACGGCAAAGCGGACCATCTGCGAGCGGATACCCGCAAGCGTGTTCTGGCGGTGGCAAGGCAACTTGGATATCGTCCCAACGGTGCTGCCCTGGCAATCAAACACGGACGCTTTGGTTCCATTGCACTGCTGCTTAGCACGCAGCCGTTTCGCAGCGAGCTACCTGCCGGACTTCTGGCTGGGATTGATGAAGAACTCCACGCCCGGGACTTGAGTCTGACCTTGGCCCGGTTACCTGACGAAAGGTTGACGGACCCCAACTTCGTGCCACGGATCTTGCGCGAGTATGTCTGTGATGGTTTGCTCATCAATTACTTTGACAAAATCCCACCGGAAATGGAACAGCTCATCGAAGCGTCGAAACTGCCTAAGATATGGATCAATCGGCAATGTGATCATGACTGCGTGTTCCCCGACGACATCGGTGCTGGTCGTGATGCCACCCAACGGTTACTGGCGATGGGACATCATCGGATTGCTTTTACCATGCAAAGCAACTCGACGCATTACAGTGTGGCACATCGTTATGAAGGCTACTGCCAGGCCATGCGTCACGCCGGTCATGATCCGTTCCCCATGCTTGCCCAGGACGGTGGTATTCCTTTGGGCCAACGTGTCGCAGCAGCAAGACAATGGCTCGACACCCCCGACCGTCCCACCGCGGTGGTTGTCTATGGCAATCAAGAAGCCATGAACTTTGTCACAGCCGCCACATCACTTGGTCTGTCCCTTGGCCGCGATCTGTCAATGGTCACCTTCAGCGAACATCAAACGCTGCTTGCGGATCTCTGGCTCGATACCCAGTTAATCCCTGAAAATAAGATCGGCCATCAGGCTGTGCAGTTACTAGAACAGCGCATCGCCCAGGGCAATCAACCGCTTGATGCCATCGCCATCCCGTTTGAATTCATCGCCGGCCAAAGCTGTCACTCACCTCATCACTGACACTCATTTTTGTTTGCAAAGTGTCCAGACTGGAACTGGATCATGAAACCAAAAACATGCTCAAATCCCCTTGGATTCACACTGATTGAACTGCTCGTGGTGATCTCCATTATCGCCCTGCTCATTGCCATCCTCCTGCCGGCATTGGGTAAGGCGCGTGAATCGGCCCGACAAGTTCAATGTCTGAACAAGACCAAGCAGATCGGGATTGCATTGGCGATCTACCAGACTGACAACCAGGAATGGATTTGCCCAACACGCACGCCTGATTCCTGGGGTGGCCCCTATCGTCGCTACTGGACCATTCTTCCAGGCTATAGCTATCTGCCATCCATCGGCGGCGTGGCCAATCATGCCACACTCAGAGCGCCCGCCAATGTGTTTAAATGTCCATCGGACAAGACCATTCCCGAAGCCTCCTACGATGGCGTCCAATTTGATAGTGGCGGCTCAAGCTACTGTGCCAACAGCGGGACCATGTATTCAAGCAGTGTCACCGGCGTCTCCGGCAGTAAAAAAGGACCATGGCGGATACTCGAATTCACCCAGCCGGCCAAGCGTTTGATGTTTGTCGAGAAAAACGCACAAGCCGTTGCCGGCGTCGATCCATTGACCATGGGCCTGCTCACTTCAGGCGAACGCGGTGCTGCCAAAAACTATCTGTACGGACATCATGGCGGGGAAAGCGATCCGACGTCTTCAGTGCTGTTCATGGATGGGCACAGCGAAATCCTCAAGGAGAGTTACCTGAAAACTCCCTGCATTCTCAATGACGACATCGACGGACTCTGGGGGCGTGGGACGCCCTGAAACTCTGTCGTGTGCGTTTGATCACTTCTCAAAACACATCTGAACGATCACAGAAAACCGTGTCAGAATAAATCGACGTGATTCAGCCAACCCGGTCATGACGACCAGGTTGTTTTTGATTCACCACGTCCAAAACAAAAATCTTTGCCTGGAAATGTTGACCGCGGACGGTGGTTGGATATGATTTAACACAGTTGTGATAACTTATCACAATCAGGAGCCGTCACCATGAGCGTTACACTTGCCGACATTGCCAGGAAAGCCAAGGTCAGTCCGATGACTGCCTCGCGTGCTTTGCGTGGGATCGGGCGGGTGAATGCTCAAACGCGTGAACATGTGTTGCATGTTGCCAAGGAGTTAGGCTACTACCGGACGCAGGGGACGGTCCTTGTGCCCCGCATTCGCAAGGGGACGTCGGATCACTGTTTAAAGGTGCTCTTGCCGGTGTTCATTGATGCATCGGAACAGCACATGTTCGATCAGGCGACGGGTTGTACGTTCGGCTCGATCAAGGATTACCTGGCACATGCCAACGGCAAATGGCATGTGGAGTGTTTCCACGACATTGATCAACTCGAAGAACGCTGGGACAAAATCCGCAGCCACGGCATTGTCATCCGCCAACCCCTGCCCCGCGCGTGGGTCACTCGGCTGACCAAGCTCGCGCCGGTGGTGTACATGACGCCACAGGACATCTACGACGATGTCGATGCGGTGGTCTCACACGAAGCACGCACCACCACGCAGATCCTCAACTACCTCAATGACCACGGTCATCAGAACATTGCCTGGGTTGGCATCAAAGACACCAACCGCAAAGACATCAACTACAGTCGGTTCATGGAAAACGAATCGCTGTTTATCCAACGCTCTGCCACGACACATGCCGCAACTTTGGCGGCATGGTGGATGCTCATGGGCCTGGACGAACTGACCTGCCCGGAGAATCTGATCATTCTCCAGCGCGACTGGAACAAGGCGACACTCGAACAAATCGCAGAGCAGGCGCTGGATCGCGTGTTGGCCATGACGCCCCGCCCCACCGCCATCGTCCCGGCCTCCGATGGACTGGGTTATGCATTGATCGAAAAAGCAAAAAAACGCGGTATCAAAGTCCCACGTGACATGAGCATGATGTCCTATGGCAGCAAGCCCGTCGAAGACCTCATCGATGAACCGATGACCTGCGTGGCCTTACGCAAACAGGACACCGGCTCTGCCATCGTGGAACTCATCGAACGGCGGATGGCCAATCCTGATGCCATTGCACTGAGCATGAAATTTCAAGGCACCATCGTCAAAGGACAAACCGTCAAACGAATCAAGTCCTGAAGTTCGACGGTAACGAATACGACTTAACACACCTGACTGCTTGCGTGCAGGTGATCGAGATAACACACGACAGCTCCGACTAGAGGAATGGTTATGACATCTAAAATTCCCGTTCAATCCAAAGGTTTTACACTCATCGAGCTGCTTGTGGTGATCTCGATTATCTCGCTGCTGATGGCCATCCTCTTACCAGCGTTGCGTAAAGCTCGAGAAGCTGCCCAGATGACGCGATGTGCAGCAAATCTCCGGCAGGTGGGGATCGCTGCAAACGCCTACACCATTGACTATCGCAGTTACTTACCGCCCTTCCCACGGTTCGAAAAACCAACGCATGACAAGTACTACTCCCTGCTACTCTCGACACCGGGGGGCACACCGACTTACTATTTCATGGGCAAGACCGTAGCAGGCGGCTACCTGAGCAGTGTCGATGTGATGTACTGCCCAACCGGGACCGGACGCTTTGCACGCAGTGCCTTCAGCCCGACAGCCTACAGTGCAGGTGGCTACAAGCTCCGCCCCATCCGCGAACTGCCTGCAGGTGAAGCCTCCATTCTCACCTATCAAATCTCAGGCAATGACATGTTCCTCAAACTTGATCTGTTCCCGTACCGTGCCATCCTCAGTGACCTGTGTAACTACGAAACCGACACCGGCACCGGCAAAGCGCCGATCGGCACCTCCAACACCGAACACGTCCGCAAAGGCATGAACGTGCTCTACGGGGACGGCTCGGTCACCCTCGACGGCAGCGGTCGCTGGAAGTATCACGGCGGGACCGAATGGCCCTGGTGGCGCATCTCATCGTCAAACACCCTCGGCTGGGATCGCATCCCATTTTACGACTGATTTTTTACCGAAACACAACCGGAGTTTTTCTCATGTCCATCTTCAAAAGACACACCGCTTATCTCTCGACTTTACTGATGATGATGTGTCTGACCACGGTCTGCCATGCGGATTCAAACACCAGTCCGTTAACCCTTATTGACTTTGAAGCAGCCAAACTCGGCCAACCGGCATCCGAACTGGGTTGGGAAAAACGCTATGGCAATGGTGATCCGGCCAACTGGCAAGTCGCCAAACCTCAACGCACAGGCAACACATCTCAGGCAGCGTTGAGTATTGGCGGTGCCGATGTTCAATCCCTGCATCCATTGAACCTTGCCAAGCCCATCGACACGCAGACCCGCCAACTGCATATCCGTATGCAACTCATGCCGATCAATCACTCGGGGACCGCTCAGCCGATCCGCCTTGCCATTGCATCAACCGACCTCAAAGCCGTCACGCCCTACTTCGGCATGACCGGTCATCAAAGTAAAGAAGGCGGTAAGTATGACGCGCTACGATTCTTTGCAGGTGACATGAAAAGCGAGCAGGCCATCAGCTTTAATCACTGGTATGACCTGCTGCTGATTTTGGATATTGATCCGCATCATCCTGCATTGTGTCGCGCTTCAATGTACCTCAAGGACATGACTGCGGGTGATGAAAAATTCGAACCCGTCTCAGGCATGACCAAGGTCGAGTTCAAACTCCGCGATAACGGCATGCCCGCACAATGGGGCTACTTCCAACTGCGGGGCAGCTACGGCGGGCAAGTCGACAACCTTGCCATCGGCATGGGAGCAGGCACCACCGACATCGCCCAGGTGAATGTCCCGTGGACGAAATCCGAACTGCCTGGTGGCCCGGTGTTCGCGCCCATCACCTACGAAAAAGACTGGAAGTCTGAGCGTGATCTCTATGGTTACAATCCGGCTTTCATCCCCAATCCCATCGCCTTTGATCAGAACAATAAGCCCTATATCCGCCAGGGATACACGTATTACGCAGCTAAAGAATATGTCACGCGTGATCCCATTGCCATCCAGACTTTGACAACCAATGGGCAATGGGAAAAGATCGACTTCACCCAGGCCATCTACAAACAAAAGCCGTTCTGGGATGGCAAGATGCACACCGGACCGTTCTCCAATGAACGCATCACCTTCGACAAAGACAACAGTCTTTATACCATCGTCGATGCGCAGCGATCCAACATTGGACGCGTCTATCTCTGCTATCGCCCCAAGGTAGACAGTGATTGGCAACTCTATGGTTTGCCTCTTGGCTGGACGGCCCTGGAAGCCTACGACGGACACAACCCCATCCAACAACCGCCAGCGATTCTGTCAATGACGGATCAGATTCTGCGATTGATCCTGCCTCAGAAAACAGAGGATGGCAAACTTAAACTCGGTGATCCCATTCTCATTGCCACCGACTCTTTGTTGGTGCCCAATCACTCCGGCGGCGCCAATCACTGCATCACGGTCAAGGGCAAGACCTATATCACCTGGGCAGGCAGCAACCCCATTGAAGGTCAGGACGGCACACCGCAATACATCCGCACGTATGACCATGCGACCGGCGAACTTTCCGACACGGTTCTGCTGGGAGTCTGCGGACATGGCAAGCCGGACAATCACAACCTGCCGGGCATCACCATTGACAGCCAGGGCATTTTGCATGTGGTCCTTGGCGCCCATCACAATCAGTTCAAATACACACACTCCAACAATCCGTATGACATCACCAGTTGGTCGGAAGTCAAGCCGTTCGGCAAGCCCCGTCACCCGGACAAATGGGGCTCGTACACCTATGTCTCCCTGCTGTGTGATGCCGATGACACGCTGCATGTCGTCGGACGCTGGGCCGGTGCGGGTTACTACTTCCGATTGGTCTACATGCGTAAAAAAGCCGGTGAAGACTGGACGCCGCACCGTTATCTGATGGTGCCTTTCCGGAACATGTACAGCTGTTGGTATCACAAGATGGCGTTGGATCGCAAGGGACGATTGTTTCTCAGTTACACGTACTATGCCAACCAACTCAGTGATGCGCAACTGGAAAGTTACAAAGCCAAATGGCCCGGCGAAATCCCAACCGACGTCACGCAGCACGCAGGCAACTGGCGTTGGGGCATGCACCCACACGACCCGGGCATGCTCGTGAGTGACGACAAAGGTGAAACATGGCACCTGGCAACCACCGCGGACTTTCAAGAGGGACTCAAGTAATCATGCTAAGTATGCGATGGGTTCTCCCCCTGTTGATTGGCGGGTTGATGATGACAACGGCAACGGTATGTCAGGCACAAGTGTCCGGGCAGAACCAACGTGTCCAACTGAAGCGTGGCAACTTTGTCGTCGAAATCATCATCCAGCCCGACTATCTCATCAATGAGTACGCCGCACGCTTTGACCGTACGGCCATCGTCAAACAGGTCACCCTCAACGCCAAGCCGTTCCTCATCCATGCTGGTCTGAGCGACGAGTTTGGACTGCATGGCATGGGACTGCGCGCCTTTGCCAAAGCCGACGAACAATCCGACTTTATCAAGATCGGCGTCGGGAGACTGTACCGCGATGATCCGGGACGGTACGACTTTTCCCATCACTATCCAATCAAGACATTGGCCCCGGTGAAAGTCGTCAGCCAATCCGATACGCATATCACACTCAGCCAATCCGTCGAGGATTTTGAGTATGGCTACACGTATCAGAAAACCTATCGCATCGATCCAAACGCACCAACGCTGAACATCGCATACGACCTGTCCAACACCGGTAAGCGCACCATGCTCATTGAGCAGTACAACCACAACTGGTTCAATTTTGCCAATTCTGCTATCGACTCGGCATACCATGTGCAGACCGGCTTTGAGATCAACTGCCGCCCTTGGCCATGGTTTTCACAGGACGGTAAACATCTCTCGATCAACCAGACCATCACCTCTGGCAGCTACACGCCCTCAAGCAGCACCTCCACGCCGGACAACAATTGGCTGAAACTCAGCCACGCGACGTCGGGCATGAGCGTGATCGTCAGTGGCAGTTTCCCCGTTGGATTACTGGGCTTTTACGCGCAGCAGGATGCCATCTGCCCCGAGGTGCACATGACCCAATTCCTCGCAGCTTATCAACGCTGGCAATGGAGCAGGACCTATCGGTTTGATGCGCCTTAATGGATCAACAATGCCTCAGCAGCAATTCATCTGAGGCTGTTTTTACCGTGTTTTAAATCAGTTTTACATCCAGTAATTGTCCCACGCGCATGCGTGTATCGAACATGGTTTGGACTTAAGTCCATTGCATGTGGTTATCACTTGGCCTGCGTTATCCACTGACTTTTTGACTCAAAGGAGATGTCCATGCAACGGTTAATTTCTCAAGGGTGTGTCGTCCTGACAACGTGTCTGATTGCCTGCCTGTCCTGTCAGAACGTGCGCGCTCAAAGCTGGGCATTGGAAGAAGTCGATTTTGAATCAGCAACCATTGGACAATCGGCCACCGATCTGGGTTGGATCACGCGATGGGGAAACGGCAGCGCGGACAACTGGACAGTCACATCCCCAGCCGGAACCGGGAACCCAAGTTCACGGGCATTGAACACGGGTGGTGCGGATGTGCAAATCATCACCTCGTTGCATCTGTCCCAAGCAATCGATACAACCAAAAGCCAATTTCAAATCACCTGCCAACTCTATGGCAAGCAGGCTTCGGGTTACACACGCGCGTTAAAAGTCGCCATGGCGTCAGCGAATCTTGATGCCCTGACACCGTTCTTTGGTTTGAATACCAACAGCAGTCTCCCGAATCAACTTTTCTGTTTCATCGGCAGTACCAACTCAACTCAGAACATCACCGTCAATCACTGGTATGAACTCAAACTGATTCTGGATGTGGATCTTGATCAACCTGCCAACACCACCGCATCGCTGTACATCCGGGACATGACCAACAACCAAACGGACTTCACGCTGGCAACCGGTTTGGCGGACATTGCCTTCCCTCTGAGTTCCAATTGCCTGCCCAAACACTGGGGATATTGGCAATTGCGGGGTAGTTATGGCGGTCAGTTTGACCGCTTGACGATGATTCAAACACCCCTTGCCAGCGAACATTTGAATGCTGCATCCATCGGACACTCCGCCACGTCATTGGGTTGGAATACCCGCTGGGGTAACGGCAGTGCGGACCACTGGGACGCGGCGTTACCCGCAGGAACCGGCAATGCAAAGCATGCTGTGCTTGATGTCGGTGGCGCGGATGTGCAGATCATCAAGCCGTTGGCGCTTTCTCAAGTCATTGATGCCAACACCGACATGTTACACATCACCTGCCAACTCTATGGCCAGCAAACTTCCGACGGTGTCACGCATAACCTCAGAGTCGCCATCGCTTCAGAAGACCTCGTCGGACTGACACCTTTTTTCGGCATGAAGACAGACACCAGTGTTGCTGGTGGAGCGCCTGACCTGCTGCGATTTTTTGTTGGCAACACGATGTCAACGGACACCGTGACGGTTGGTCATTGGTATGAGTTACTGCTGATCCTCACACCCCAACCCTTGTCGCCAGCCAATAGCTATGCGTCATTGTTTTATCGGGACATGACACTCGACCAAACGCATTTCACATTAGCCGGTGGATTGGCAGGTGTGTCGATGGCGTTGAGCAGTCAAGCGATGCCTGCCAACTGGGGGTATTGGCAATTGCGCGGTGACTATGCAGGACAGTTCGGTGAACTCAAGCTCGACATGCAAACACCAACGGAGTTATGCACCGGCACCATCCAGACACCGATCACCCATCAGGATGACTTTCTCTCAGAACGTGATCTCTATGGCTACCATCCCAAGTTCATTCCCAACACCATCAGCTTTGACCAGGATAACCGGCCACACATCCGGCAAGGCTATCGCTACTGGGACGGGCAGACAACGCTTGAACGTCATCCTGTTGCCATCCAGCGTCTGGGTGATTTTCAAGACTGGCAGCGCGAAGATTTCACGCAAGCCATCACGCAGCAATACAGTTGGTGGGATGGGAACATGCACACCGGTCCCTTTGCCAACGAACGCATCACGTTTGACGATCAGGGCGGTCTCTACACCATTGTCGACACAATGAGTTCAAACCTTGGCAAGGCGCTGTTGCTCTACAAACCGGCTGGTGGTGTGTATCAAGTCTATGAACTGCCTGCCAACAGTTTCACGGAACTCGAAGCCCAGGACGGCCACAACACGCTTGCCAACCCGCCTGCCATTTTGTGCACCAACAAAACCACCAAGGCGATGTCACTGGTTTTGCCAAGCGTTCAAGGTGATGGCAGTCTGTCGTTGGGTTCGCCGATTCTCATCACCGCGGACTCCCTGCTCGTCCCGCAACACTCCGGTGCTGCCAACAGCATGCTGTCAGTCAATGATCAGGTTTTCGTCGCGTGGGCAGCAGGAACATCCCATGGCAATGATCCAGGTACACCGCAGTACATCACCGTCTACAACCGCCAAACCCAGCAATTGGCCACACCGGTTTACCTGGGCAGCACCGGCCAATCCACCACGCCGGACAACCACAACATCCCCGGCATCACCATTGACTCCACCGGTATCCTCCATGTCGTTCTTGGCGTCCATCATCAGCAGTTCCAATACACTCACAGCATCCAACCCTATGACATCTCCAGTTGGAGCACCCCCCTGCCCCTGGGCACGCCATGGGATCAAGTGACCGGTTCGTACACCTATGTCTCTCTGTTATGTGATAGCAATGACGACCTGCATCTGGTCGGACGCTGGGCAGGTGGTGGATATTATTTCCGACTGGTTTATCTGCGAAAAAAAGCCGGTCTGGCATGGGAGGATCACAAGGTACTGATGGCTCCCTTCCGGAATATGTACAGTTGCTGGTATCACAAAATGTCCATGGATCGTCAGGGCAAGTTGTTTGTCAATTACATTTACTATGCCAACCAACTTTCGGATTCTGAGATTCAAAGCTATGAACAAAAGTGGCCTGAAGACAACGTCGTCGATCCTGATCCAAATGCTCCGAACAGTTGGCTAAGCGGTGTCACCCCGCATGATCCGGGCATGCTTGTGAGTGATGATGGTGGCGATACATGGCATCTTGGAACAACGTCGGATTTGATGCAATGAGTTTTCAAGCATGGGCTATGACAACTGACGGATCGAGTTGATGTCACTTTGACTTAATTGACGATTTTGCCGCATCACTTGTGAAGCGCTTGGATTGGACGTGCGTGGGTGGGTTGCATATCGCGCATCGCAAGCGATGCGGCTAAATGTGATGAAGGTGTCAAACTGCGGGGCAATCAATTTCATTCACCCAATTCTCATCCATGCACAAATCGGACAATTCGCTACCATGTGTGCCATGAACCCACTTACTCACATGCAATGGATTGGCGATGCAGCGACCGGCTACCTTCGCCTTTTGGATCAAACCCAACTCCCCGAAGTCGAAACCTACATCGACTGCAAAGACGTGCAGACGGTTTGGGATGCAATCAAACGCTTGTCCGTCCGTGGCGCGCCGGCGATTGGGATCTCTGCGGCGTACGGCTTAGTCATCGCTGCTCAGAAAGGGACGTTTGCGGAGTCCGCTGAATATCTGGCAACCAGCCGCCCGACCGCAGTCAACCTGTTCTGGGCGATTGATCGGATGAAGACGGTCCAACCATGCACGCCCGATGCACTGCTTGCTGAAGCGATCAAGATACATGATGAAGACCGGGCGATGTGCCGAGCGATTGGCGAGTTTGCCATGCCGCTCATCGAAGCCTTGCCTGAGGATAAACGCGGTGTGCTGACCCATTGCAATGCCGGCGCACTGGCCACCGGTGGGATTGGCACGGCGACCGCACCGATGTATGTTGCCCACGAAAAGGGGTTAGCTTTCAAGGTCTATGCAGACGAAACCCGTCCCCTGCTTCAAGGTGCGAGACTCACCACGTTTGAACTCCAGGAAGCGGGCATTGACGTCACGCTGATCTGTGACAACATGGCTGCACAGGTCATGCGCGAAGGCAAGATCGGCATGGTCATCACCGGTGCGGATCGTATCACCGCCAATGGTGACGCCGCCAACAAGATCGGCACGTATGGCGTCGCCATCCTTGCCAAGCATCACGGTATCCCGTTCTATGTCGCAGCCCCCAGCAGCACGTTCGACTTCAACCTCGACAGTGGCGATAAAATCCCCATCGAACAACGTGGCAGCGAAGAAATCACCGAAGGCTTTGGCAAACGCACGGCCCCAGAAAATGCCAAGACGTATTCCCCCGCTTTCGACGCCACCCCCGCTGAACTCATCGCTGGCCTGATCACTGAAAAAGGCATCATCAGCCCGGTGACTACGGAGAACATCAAGAAGGTGTTGGGGTGAGTTCGAATTTGAGTAGACATCTTTCCGGAACAAACAGATGACCAAACGCGATTGGCTATGGATCGGCGTAAAACTTTCAGGTCTGTATTGTCTGATCAAAACCGTGTTGGCGATACCGAATTTGCTGGGCGCTATGGTTGCTGTCTATCTGTTTTGGGAGCACATCACTGCAACGGCTCCGGATGAATTGGATCGCATGGTGCAGACTTCTCTCAAAATCAACGGCGCCAGTGCAGGTACATCGGTCTTGCAATTCATCGTCTATGCTTTGTTCACATGGTTTCTGATCAAACGCACGGACCGCATGCTCGGTTGGTTATGCGGGAAGGATGTACTCCCGTCGTCTGATCCTGTTGCTACAGATGGTACGGGTACAACAGACATTCAGCATTGACGATCTGCCTGTACATTCTCATAACAATTCGCACACAACGTCCCGGGGGTTAAAACCCCCGGGCTTTAGCTTCGTGCTTAAAAACTTCGGGCAAGATCGTTTAATCCCAATCCGTCTCCTTGGGAACCTGTTTTTATATGACGTGATTTTCGTCTAAAGATCAAGGGTTTTTCGTGATGCGTAATGCGCGGTCTGCTGGGAGGGTTTGGATATAGAAACTGATTTTCCCATCACCCCATGTTGTTGCGGTTCGTGTCTCGACCACATTGCCTGTATACACATTCACCACTTCAATGGTATAGGTGCCACTGTCAAATCCAGACATGGTCATGTGTACAGAGTAGAAAATCCATGAAGCTCCGCCAAACTCAGTGACATAGGCTTGGTTGTAGGTGAGGTTCTGCACATAGGCAAAGGCTTCGTCGTCAGCAATGCGGGCGGTGACGTTGACCATGTCCTTGCCTTGCGTGGTTTGCCATGCAAAGTAAAGCTGTTTGAGTCTCAGCCAATCCGATCCTGAGCCGGAGATTTCCACGCGGACATTGTTGTTGCCAGCGGGCAAGGAGACGTGTACATATTCCTGTGAGGTGTCCGGCGCGTAACGTCCGCTTCCGATGTATGACTCGCTATGGATCAGAACCTCGTTGTTGTAAACATCCAGATGTAACGAGCCGGAGACTTCGCCAACATGCAGAACAATTTCGCCTGCAGCAGGCATGGTGATATCAAACGTGGGTGTGGTGCGCCATGCCGAACGCGATGTGCCGTAGAGCGTGTAAATGTAGCCTTCAAGGAACAGGTTGGTTTGATTGGTGTCGATTTCAAATTCATCCTGTGTTGCCATCATGCCCCATTCGGGAACATCACCATATGGGGCAACGCTGATCACACGCGTCATGGTGCCTGCGCCGTTGGTGTTGACCGAACCGACCGGGACAGTGACCGTGGTGAAAGGTTTGTCGTTGAGATTAATGGTTTGAGCAAAGTCGACAAGCTTGCCAAAGACCGGCTGCCAGAGATCGAGCTTATCTATGATGTCATGCGGCCAGATCATCACCGCAGCCTGTCCCTTGGCAAAATTGCCCCAAAGCTGCTGAATCATGGTCTGTTCAAACCAGTCTTCATTGTCGGTGTAATAACACTCCTGTAGCACGTTGGGCTTGTCAGTCTGTAACGCGACCGGCTGGGCCTGCGCATAATCGGAGATGGCCTGGACGGCGTATTTGTGATTTGTGCCATAGAAAATCGGGCGATGCGGATCGCTTAAACTGTGCAGATAATCGCGCATTTGCTGATGGTAATTTTGAATATCGGTTGAAGGCGCGGAACTCCCCATATCGTTCCATGTGTTGATGGCCCATAGACTGGCAGAGTACCCCCAACGGGCATAGATATATCGCAGACGGTTCTTGTATTGCTGGCGAACGGTCGTGTTGGACCAATACGCTGATGGCGTACTGCAAGCGCCCCCGTTGGCTGTGTTATTGGGGTTGTAATCCCATTTGTCTGTGGTGTTGCCTGTCATTAATTCGTTGTTGTCATCGAGCGTGAGCATGACTTTCAGATCCTGCGCCTCGGCCATGGCAAAAACTTTGTCGAAAGCAGCAGCAACCATCTGGTTGTAATAGTTGGCCCCCGCATAACCGTTCCATGAATTGTCAGCAGGCTTGTTGAGCGCAGGCATCCATTCAAGCCAGGCATAGTGACACATCCAGATGCGCGTTGCGGAAATGTTGCCATCAACTTTTGACATGTAATCTTCCATCGTCGGTGATGGACCATCAGGCAGACGTTCGTCCCATCGCGTCCATGGCAAATTCGGACCACAACCATAGAACAGCGCATTGTCACTGGCGTACTCAAAATATTGCGGGTTGGCAGTGGATTGCTGGATATAACCTGTGTTGTGATCCGCATCGCGAACGTAGTAATTCATCCATGTTGAATAGTAATACTGGTTGGTCGATGGCTTGTGGACCATGATCTGAATTTTAAGATTGCCCGACGTGGCGCAGGCATAGCGAAGCTTCCAACACGGTGAACCGGTCTGGGTGTAGGACACATCGCCCTGCAATTGCGTCGTGCCGTTGGTCGGTTCGTAGGGGATGTAATAAAACGCAGGGACGGATTTTCGCAAACCACCCTGGTCGGGGAATTCGATGATGCCCATGACCGTGATGTCATCGGGATCAAACGGGTTGGTCCACGGGGCATCGACATCGAAAGTCAATTCGATTTTTTCATAGCGATCGACTGTCTGGTATTGGTAGTCGATATTGGTGACCGTGAAGTTTTGTGTTTGATGAACAAACGGCTGTCGGTTGATCAGCGCCTGCTCGTAAAGATCGGCTTGGCAGAGTTGTGTGCATAGCAACCATGCCAACAGGCCGATAGACATGCCGATCGTTCGTTTACCTTTTCCCCGTGTCTCCTTGAAATTTGATCGTTCCATTGTTTGAAGTTCCTTGTGCAGGTGGTCAACAGTGTCACTGCCGTGTGTGTGGACCTCACGGCAGATGGGTAATCGTCTCAGGTTGGCTTGCCAACGCTAATTCCCAGCCCCTGTCCCCGGCTTTTCAAGTCCGCCAAGCCTTCGCCCGGAATTTTCATCTTTGCCATGTAATTTTTGGTATTGAATCCGGTCCCTCGATTGGTTGCTCGATTGGCTTTATGCGACAGGCGTCGAATCCGCGCAATCAACAGCCTGTCGCACTGAGGTGCGCTATGACATTGACCTGTGAGCAAGATCACCGCACCAACCTCACCAGCGCGATTGACAGCATTCTGCCCGACACAACTTCAGAACTGTGCTACAGCGATTCAAGATGTGCTGTCTGATTGATTTTCCCTGACCAACGTGCCAAACCAATATTATCGCCCTCTTTTCGGAGCGTTCCGAAACACCAATTATTCTTTGTCGGAACGCTCCGAAAGTCAAGCCTTGAACTCATCTTTTTTTCGAGGTTCGGGGTTCGGGGTTCGGGGTTCGGGGTTCGGGGTTCGGATTGATTTTAAAACCGCTCGTGATTGAGCACGACTTGATGGCAATCACGAATCAACACGCAATGTCCCGGGGCTTAAAATCCCCCGGGCTTTGGTTCCAGGTCGTTGAATGCTGGTAAGAGCGTTCATACTTGGCAAGCATGTTCATACAGTGCAAGTTCGTTTACACGGGATTCGTTTTCACTCACCTTAAACATCTTGCTTTGATCTTCTGTGTTTATCTGTGTGCATCTGTGGTTGGAAAGTATCCTGCTAAACCGCAAGCGGTTTGCGTTCAATCCCAATCCGTTTCCTTGGGAACCTGCGTGAAACTGATTCGGGTTGGGGCCGAGTCCTGGGCGCCGAACATCGCGCCGTGGAACACCGCGTGGCGGCCGTATTTTTTGTCGATCTTGTCCATCGCCTGGGCAAGCTGAGCATGCTTGCGGGGTTCTTCAAACAGGGATTGGGAAATCGAATCTCCGGGAACCATGTCGTACAACACCACGATCACCTGCACGGGCACACCGATGTGTCGGAGCGGCCAGAGTTCGCTGAGTTTTCGCATCATGCTCAAGGTGTCATTGGTCCCTCCCAGATCGGTCTTGACGGTCCACTTGGGTGAATCGGTGTGCTTGACGGTCATCTGCATGTGATGCGCCCAGTAGCCGAGGGTTCGCATGCGCGTTGCGGCTTTGTGGATCATGCGTGCCATGACGGATTTGGCGCCGTGGTCATTGCGGTACTTGGGCGCAAGCACGTGCGAGTGACTGACGCTGCGACGTTGGGTCGGGCGGACGGGTAAATCGTGTCCGTGAAGCTGAGCCCACCAGATGTCAGCCATGACTTTGCTTTCCCAAATCTCCTGGATCTTTTTCAGTGACAGTTGACAGAGTTGCTCGACGGTACGGATGCCATGACGTTCGAGTCGGCGACTCATCCCGCGCCCGATGCCCGGCAGGTCACCGAGTTTGAGCGGGTAAAGCTTGGCGGGGATTTCCTCGGGAAGAATGGCCACCAACCCATCGGGCTTTTGCATGTCGGTTGCGACCTTGGCGAGCCAGCGATTGGGTGCCAGGCCGACAGAACATCGGACATACCGCCCCACCGCGCGCCAGATGGCATTCTTGACTTTGTTAGCCAGCGCCAATGCGTTTTCGGGATAGCGTTCATCACCCATGAGTTTGCCACACATCTCGTCGATGGAACTGATCTCATCGACATGCAGACAGCTTTCGACCGCATCGACGATCCGATGGTGATACTGGACATAAAGCCGGGGCCGCGCCAGGACGAGTTGGATACTCGGGCAACGGTCTTTGGCTTCGAGGACGGATGTGCCGGTCTTGACGCCGACCCACTTGGCCTCGTAGCTGGCGGCAATGCAGCAGGTGTGATCGGTGTCGGTCGGGATCACGCCCACGGGGCGCCCGCGCAATGCCGGATTCTCCTGCTGCTCCACGGACGCGAAGTAGGAATTCATGTCGACATACAGGTATCGCAGGGGGCCGTTTGCCATCCCTTGAACAATACCAAACAAAAACCAAAAATCAAGAGCCCGGACGGGAAATTAATCGTGAGATTGGGGAAGATGATGTCATGCGTGGGTTATGGGGACGTACAACGTTCCTGGGGTTCAAACCCCGGGGCTTCAGGTGGAAACCTTGCATGCTGGCAAACAGTCACATCAAGATACGGATATCTGTCAATCGATTTTGGGTCGGTAGAAGGCCAGGGAACCGGAGACGAAGCCGAAGCGTTCGAGTTCATCGACATTGAACCAGCGTGCTGAGCCGTCGAGTTGGGCGGCGTTCATGCCGGTGTATTGCTTGACGCCTGAGGGGGCATCGTGGCCGATGTAGGTTCCGTTGGAGACTTTGTAGATGGCCATGCAGGACCACATGGGCGTCAGCGGCGAGGCATGGACACTCATCGGATCATGCACGGTTGCGCCGGATTGCCAGGACATGCTTCCCAGACGGTTGGTGCGGTTGACATCGCCGAAGTACTGGTAGGTCATGTACAGGTCGGCATAGCTGCCATAGGTCGGTGCCCGAGTTGGATCATTGGTAATGGATCCGGTGCAGAAGAGCGTATTGGTGCGGCTGTTGCCCAGATACTGATCGACCCATGTGTTGATGGGAAAAGAGACCGCGGGGTTGGCATGCTTGTAATTGGCCTGAGCGGAAAATCCGGATGGGCGTGCGGTGCAGTGGGCGAAATAGGTCGCCCCACGGTTCATGAACTCGTCGTTGTTGTCAGCAGCAAAGGCGTGCGTGCCAACGATCAGCTGATGTTGTCTTGCCTGACATTGCACACGTCGGGTGGACTCGCGCGCCTTGGCCAGCGCCGGGAGCAAAATGGAGATGAGGATGGCAATGATGGAGATGACCACCAGCAGTTCGATGAGTGTGAAAGCCTTGTTTTGCCGTGTCATGGTTGAACCTTTGCGTTGATCTCTCGGAGAAGCAAGCCCCCGTTTGCCGGACACTTGTTTGTGTCAATGGATGCAGTATTTTAGCGCAGCCAATCCGTTGAAGCCGGATATTTGCTTGTCTTTTTTATGCATTCCATTATCATTTTTGCGCATGAAGTCCCCTTCCCCACCAACCTCGGTTCGCTTATTGGATTGGACGCGACTGCGTACGGAGTTGCTATGGGCGTATGAGGGTTCGCCGTTATCACCGCATTTTCACCGTGAGGAAGTCGACACGGTGATGTGCTGGCTGCTGCTCAGGGGTTCGGTCAAAGCTAGGAGTCCGACGTGTGGGACGGTCCAAGCCGGGGCGGGTCAGTGGGTGTTTGTTGCCCGGGACAAGGTCGCGCATGACTTTTCGGATGATGCCCGGATCATCTCGGTGCGACTGGTGATTCACTGGCCTGACGGACAGCCACTGTACGATCATGATCGCTGGCAGTGTTTTGCCGCAACAGACTATCCGCAGTTGGAGAAGCTTTCCCGTCGTCTGATCAAACAGGCAGAGCGGATCGTCGACAAGAGTAATGAGCCAGAGCATAACCGCACACGACTCAACGCGCTGGACTGCGCGTTTTCGGATTACCTGGTTTTGGAGAATGCGACCAATCGCTGGGTGCAGGAATACGATCGCGTCATGCAGAAGCTGGGCTTTGAACGCAGTCACATTCAGCCGATGGATGTGCGTGTGAGCGCGTGTTTGAAATTCATTGAACAACTGCCGATGGATCGACAGTTTGATGAAACCGAGTTGGCTAAATCATTGGGATTATCAGTGAGTCAGCTTAACCGGATCTTCGTGCAGGCGATGAAGTGTACGCCCAAGCATTACGCGGAGAACATGCGGCTGGTTGACACGATCAACCTGTTGACCACAACGCAGATGCCGCTTAAAGAGTTGGCGTTCACGCTGGGGTTTAAGCAACCCTCACACTTTGCAAGTTGGTTTAAAAAGAAGACGGGAATCTATCCCAAGGAGTATCGCCAGCAACAGCAGGAACATCCCTGGCATCAACAATTGGTGCAAACCCTCAAGACGCGTTAAGTCACCAACTCAATGCGAATGTCATCGCATGCTCTGACTCAGCGATAAGCCATCCAGTAAAACGCCAGCGAACCGGAGACATAACCGAAGCGTTCCATGTCATCGGTATTCACCCACTTGGCTGAACCGTCGAGTTGGGCGGAGTTCTGGCCGGTGTATTCTTTGGGCGTATCCGGCGAATCGTGGCCGACATACTTGCCACTGGAGACTTTGTAGAAGGTCATGCAGGACCACATCGGTGTCTTGGACGATGCGTGAACTTCTTGAGGTGAAGGAACGGGGACATCTGACTTCCATGTGATGTTGGCAAAACGCGCCTTGGTACTCACGTCGCCGAAATACTGATAGGTCATGTATATGTCGACATAGCCACCCGTGTAAGGACTTCGTGTTGGGTCATTGCTCAGCGAACCGGTGCAAAACAACGCGTTGGCACGATCCACGCCCAGATAATTATCAACCCATGCGTTGATCGGATAATCCACCGCAGGATTGGCATCACCATAAACTGATGAGCCAGAATAACTCGATGGGCGATCCGTGCTGTGAGCGTAGCGCGTCCGCCCACGGTTCATGAACTGGTTCTTGTTGTCCGCTGCAAAAGCCAACGTGCCAACGATCAATTGATGCTGACGACTCTGACACTGCACCCGCCGTGTGGACTCACGGGCCTTGGCTAGGGCAGGCAGCAGGATGGCAATAAGAATCGCAATAATCGAGATCACGACCAACAACTCAATGAGCGTGAATGCTTTTACCGTGGACTTGGACATGTTCAATCCTTTCAAACCCGCCGCCCCGACTTCTCGTTAATGGAACTATCGATGATCCAGTTGCGTCATTTTAGCGCTATGCCTGTTATCAATCCGAAATACCGCTTACCTTTTTTATTCAAAAAGTTATCCATTTCAAACATTCGGATGCGTTTTACATCTTGATAACCCGTTATTGGGACACGCAATTGCATCATGCTCTACTTGATTGGCAATGTGACCTTGAGACACTGGACTTCAGAAATAAAAAAGCCATGGTTCCCGAACACGCTCAACAGGCCTTGGGGCAATGGGGTCGGCACCTTTTCGAGCTGTCACGCCGGTGCCAAGTGTCAACCTGTCAAGCGCTTAAATTTTCGGGAACACCATGGCAAGTGCTGATGGGTTCAACCTGATCCATCCTTGAATCACATGCTGATCATACGCTGCATACCAACTTTGGCTGCGAAAATAGACTTGTCATTTTTATTCAAAAAGTTATCCTTTTTAAACATTGGCACGCAAGCAATCCACCAGTAATGAACTGCGGATGATGGACTGGAGCCGACTCCACACCGAGTTGGTCTGGGCCTACGAGGGCGCGCCTACCCGACTGCTCTCCAAACGGCGGGAATATGACATGCTCATGTGCTGGCTGCTGCTCAAAGGTTCCGTCGAAGCGCACAGCATCAACAGTGGTACGATTCACGCCCAGGCCGGCCAATGGGTCTTCATGCCAAGCGACAAAATTTACCATCGCTTTTCCACTGACGCCCGGATCATTTCACTGCGCATGATCATCCGCTGGCCTGACGACAAACACCTTTACCCCTACAACCAATGGATCATCCTCGACAGCAGCCTCTACCCCAAACTCCAACGCCAATCCCACGTCCTGGTCAACAAAACCCAACTCATCACCCAGCAGGCACATCGCAAGAAAATCCAGATCACCAAACTCGCAGCACTGCCCTGCTCCATGACTCAGTACATGGATGTCAAACAGGCCACACTCCGCTGGGTCACGCTCTACGATCAGGCCATGCAACATGCCGGCATCAATCGCCTGCCTTTGGAACAAGTCGACCCGCGTGTCAATGAAGCCATCCAGATCATCAACCATCTCACAGCAGAACGTAAATTCGACGAATCCCAACTCGCTCAACAAGTCGGACTCTCGGTGGGCCAACTCAATCGCCTGTTCAACCAGGCCATCGGCCAAACGCCCAAAGCCTATGCCGAGAAGCTGCGCATCGAGGACACCCTCAAGCTCATCGTCTCAAGCACCATGCCTCTGAAGGAACTGGCCTACACCATGGGCTTTAAACAGCAGTCGCATTTTTCAAATTGGTTTTACAAGAAGACCGGCAAGTATCCTCGCCAATACCGCAAAGACTATCAGGACCCCGGCCAGGATCAGATTTACCAGACATTGCGGGATTAGAGATGTTTATTTCCACCGCCGTCACTCCAGCCTTCGCGGGAAAGACGAATTGAACGGTTGCATTGAGAATATGTCTTTGAACCGATCTAGTTCTGGCCATCAGCCAGCACGACATATTTCCCGCCATGCTGTTCGATGACCAATGCCAACCCCTGCGGATCATGGCCATGCCAGACGGCATCGAATTGCGTGTCCGAATTCAGAACCTTGTTAATCGCCTGCACCTGATTGGCTGTCAACGCTTGAGCGCTGAGCAAGACCATTCGCGGCAAATGATCATGTCCCAATCGACTGATCGCATCGGATGGCAGCAACTGTCCTGCAGGTTCGATTCCATCCAACACTTTTTCATCCAGAGGCTGTGTGGATTCAATGCGTGGCATGTCGATTTGTGTGCCATTGAAAAATACAAACGTCACCGGCGTGCCCGACTCCTGCAAGACTTCGTGAAGCTTGTGGATCTCAGCTTTGATGTCGTTAAGCCAATCGCCTGTTGAAGCTGTCGCATCAATGAGTATCACCGTCGGCGAATCAAGCTTGATGGAAAAGAACTCCGGCGCGTGACTGGTTAAATCCGTCCCCGTGGTCGCGGTATCCGTGTCGGTACGTTGGACTTTATCAGCAGGCGGTGGCAGGTGTTTTTGTTGATCGACAAGCCATGCTGCAAAGCCGACGATGATGCCCATGAGCATGGTCACGATGAAGATCCGCCACAACCGCATGCCGGTCTGCGTGGGGGGCAGATCACGCTGGTACGCCATCACCGACCGCCCCGCCATCGCACGTTGTTCGGAAAGCACCGTGGGGTGGATGTCCGCAGCGGTCATGTTCTGCCTGGGATCATCATGTCGCGCATTCTCTTCATCAGAGACCGGCTTGGCCATGTCTTCATCGACACTGACAAGCGCACCACAACTGCTGCAGCGACAGATGCTGCCTGCAAAGGCATGGTCCAGAACAAACCGCACACCACATGCCGGGCAGTCCAGTTCGAGATGTTCGCTCATCAAATCCATCGGCGAAGCTTGCGTTAATGACTTTCCGAAAACCCAGGCCAGAGATAATAAAACCCATCGGCAGGCTGTGCCAACAGCCCCCCCATGTCCATGCTGGCAATATTGATCTGAGTCTGTGGCACATTGTTCGGTGCTGAGGCATACGGCGAACCGACATATTGCAGCGGTCGGTGATACCGCACCAGTTCCCCCTGCGTGATCCCCGCCAACTTCTTGGCTAAGGCATACGCTGATTGCAGATCACCCAACTCATCGGCCAACCCGACCTGCACCGCCATCGCGCCGGTGACAATGCGCCCGTCGGTAAGCCAGGGGATGTCCTTGGGATCGACATTGGTTCGCGCTTTTTTGACGGTCGCAACAAACCGAGCGTAAAAGTCATCGACCATTTGCTGAAGAATCTGGTATTGCTCATCGGTGAGATTTTCAAACGGCGATCCCGCAGCCTTGTTTGGGCCGGACGTGATCGCACGCGGCTTGATCCCCCAACGTTCCAAGGCTGGCTTGATCGAAACAGTCTGCATGATCACACCAATGCTCGCTGTGATCGCCGTGGGATACGTCACCACGCGATCCGCGGAGCAGGCGATGTAATACGCACCGCTTGCAGCAACATCCATAAACAGCGCGATCACCGGCTTACCGGTATCAGCCTTGAACTGCATGATCTGTCGGTAAATCGCATCACTTGCTGTGACCGTGCCCCCCGGTGAATTAATGCGGAGAATCACCGCTTTGACCTTGGGATCGTGACGGGCTTCCTGGAGTTTTTCATACATCAGACTCACAGGATTTTCACCCTCACGCAACAGGCCAGGCTTGGCGTAGTTAGTGATCGTGCCGGAGATGTCGATGATGGCAACACGGCCTTGCGACCAACCCGCGTCCTTCTGGACCACCTTGGTTTTAAGCCGTTGATCCGTGGTCGAACCCACCACAAATGTCATGGGGCCACAGGCGGTGAGCAACGATGTCAGACAGAGTAATGCAATCAGACGTATGAACATGAGGCGATCTCCAACACAGTGGTCTATCAATCACTGACACAGCTTACCAAGTTGCTCAAGCAGCCGATCGATCTGCTGGGGTTGATTGTAAAAATGCGGACTCACGCGGATGCGGCCTTCACGGACAACTGCGAAAATATTCTGCTTGCTTAACTCCGCGACCACGCGTTTGGTGTTCACGTTTTCGTCGGTCGGCGTGAAGACCACACTGCCACTGGTCTGCCCTTTGCCACGTGGGCTGAGCACTTTGCAGCCGACGTTGGGTAAACCATCACAGAGTTGCTGTGTGAGTTTCTGCACGTTTTCCCAGACCTGTTCAATGCCGACTTCAAGTAAGACATCGATACTGGCCCCCATCGCCACAATGCCTGGGATATTCTGCGTACCCGGTTCAAAGCGTTTGGCATCATCGTGGAGTTGGAACTTGTAATTGCCAAAGTCCATGGGATTGACCACGCTATGCCAACCCAGGACCGGCGGACTAAGCAGTGGCGACAAATCTTCATGGACATAGAAAAAGCCCATGCCCTCAGGGCCAAGCAGCCACTTATGACCATCCGCGGAGAGAAAATCGATCCCAAACTCCTGGACATCCATCGGGATCACGCCCACGGATTGAATGCCATCCACACAGAGATACCCCCCTGCCTGGTGAACCATGTCGGAGATGGGTTTGAGATCAATACGGAACCCCGATGCATACTGGACAGAGGACAGCGAGACGACACGGGTGCGATTGGTGATCGCTTCGCAGACATCTTCCACATCAATCGTGCCATCGGGAAGGCTTTTGACTTCGATGAGTTCAACGCCGTGACGCTTGAGATTCTCCCACGGGTAGCGATTGGCTGGGAACTCCATATCGGAGATGATGACGTTGTCGCCTTCGTGCCAATCCAGCCCGTTTGCCACGAGACTCAAGCCCGTTGAGGTGTTGGGGACAAAGGCGATTTCGTGTTCCGAGCGTGCGTTGATGAGCTTGGCTATTGCTTGTTTAACCTGACTGATCCGTGGGTACCACTTGTCTTTGACATAGGCAAAGGTGGATGCTTCAAGTGCATATTCCTGCAAAGCGACTGCTGCGCGATGCGTGATGGGCGCGACGCCAGCGTGGTTGAAAAAATCCATCTGCATGAGAATGGGAAATTCGCTGTTGTAATCCATCGTCAGATTCCTCTTGCCTTGAACTTGGGGCTGATCGTAGACTAACAGGCATGATCAAGGACGCCAAACAAGTCTGCTGGGTTGTGTTACTGCTTCCGTCGATCCTGCTCGGTCAGTTGCCTGAACCTGCTGGCCAGGATGATACGCAGATCCCTCTCTCGCCGGTGGTCACACGCCTGCTTAATGATCCAATCAACACCGAGGATCAGAAGCTTGCAATGTACCTGTTTCACGGCCAATGGGAAGCAATCGATGCGAGCAAACTCACTGTTGAGCAGCGTGCCGAGTTTGCATTAGACAGATATGAACTGAGTGCAGATGTACTCTCGGATGTGAAGACACCTGCGGTGTATCGTGCTGAAGCTGCGAACCTGCGGGGTGAGCCTGACAAAGCGGTCAGGTTATTACCTGAACCACAAAGCCTGCGTGAGGTGTTGGCTAAATCTTCAGCGTTGGAGACGCTGGGCAAGTTGGATGAGGCTGCGCAATTACTCACCCCCTGGCGAGAGAAGCTGCTTAAGCAATTGCCGGAGAATGCAGCGGACTTAACGCGTGCCGGACTGCTGCTTAGTGAGTTGGCTGTCCTGGAAGGGTTACCGGCTCGTGACTATCAGCAGGCGATGAACTGGTTCTCCATGGCAAGGGGGCAACTGGATCGCCTTTACTGGCCGGCTTATCTGGCTGAAGCGCAATTGCTCTGTGAAAAAGGCAGTCGCATGCAGGCCATCGGCGCGATCATGGAGACCTTGCCTTTAAACCCCAATGCCTCGCAGGCGTGGCTGCTGCTGGGGCAGATGTCCGTTGAGAGTTTCCAGTTTGAAAAGGCTGCGTCATGCGTTGAAAAACTCCGTGAGATCAACCCGCAACATCTCCTTGCTGACATTCTGGAGATTCGTTCATACCTGGCGCAGCGGGATATCTCAGCGGTACCGGCAATTCTGGAAGCTGCACAAAAACGCTACCCCACCCAACGTGATCTGCTGGCATTGGAAGCGGCGATGCATGCCATGCAGTTTGATCACGCGCAATTGGATAAGACGTTAGCGAAGTTCGAGGAAATCTCACCGGGTAATCCACTGGCTTTGGCGACGGCGGGTGAGTTTCTCTCCTTTGCCCGACAGTATGACTGGGGTGAACAGCTGCTGCGAAAAGCCATTGCGATGCAACCCAATTGGCCTAAGCCGCGTAGTGAGTTGGCGCTGCTGTTGATGCAGGCTGGGCGTGATGATCAGGCTTATGGCGAACTCGAAAAGGCGGCCAAACTCGACCCGTTCCACAAGCAGGTGCAAAACCAATTGGAACTGGCGCAGGAGATGAAGGGGTTTCTGACAGCCAGGACGGATCACTTTTCCATCATCTACCCACCGGGCCCGGATGAAGCGTTGGCATTGGACATGACGGTGATGCTTGATGACATATACAACACCGTCACCACCAGCTTCTCCCACCAACCCCGAAACATCACGCAGATTCAGATCATGCCCAACGAACGCTGGTTTGGCGTGCGTATCACCGGCATACCCGAGATCTGGACGATTGCAGCATGCACCGGCGATGTGATTGCGATGACACCGCCCAAGACCGGTGCGCGTCAGCGTGGTGCGTATGACTGGGCACGCGTGGTTCAGCATGAGTTCACGCATACGGTCACACTGGACCTGACACATAACCGGTTGGCCCACTGGTTCACCGAAGCCTGTGCGGTGGCCATGGAACCGGGCGGGCGGGATTACAACACCTGTCAACTGCTTGCAGACAATCTTGCCAACCAAACGCTCTTTGATTTAAAGTCGATCAACTGGGCCTTTGTGCGACCTGAAAAACCAACGGATCGCCCGCTTGCCTATGCTCAGGCCAACTGGATGTATGACTACATTCAGCAGACGTTCAGTCATGATGCGATCCTGTCCATCCTTGCTAAATTTGCGACCACCAATGACTCCGCCCAGGTGATCCAATCCATCACCGGTCAGGATGAAGCGACCTTCATGAAAGGTTTTAATGCGTGGGCCAAGGAGCAGGTTCAAAGCTGGGGACTTGGGCCGCAGGATGGAGACGAAGCGCTGAAGCCGATGTTCAAAGCGTTTGCTCAAGGCATTCAACCCCCCGATGCGGTGTTGGACAAACTCATTGCTGATCACCCCAAACACCCGGATGTTTTAAGGTTGATTGCGGAGAAAGCGATGCAGGGCGAGGACCTGATTGCTGCCCGCAAAGCCGTACAGGATTACGCGCGAGCCAGACTGGTCGACCCGTGGTCCAACAAACAGTTGGTGATCTTATCGCAGCAACTGGGTGACACGGACATGCTCATTGGCGCGTTGACCGCGCTGGATGAAAACGAACAGGCCACCGGACGCTGGGCATTTGAACTGGCAAAACTTCACGCGAAGCAAAAGCGTTGGCCTGCAGCACTCGCCGACGCCAAGCGCGCCATCCAGCGCGAACCCTACAACGCGGACTACCGGGAAAATGCAGCGACGATGGCCTTGATGGACAAGGACATGGATGCTGCGATGCATCAGATCCGTGCATTGACGATGCTCGAACCCGACCGCTCCATCCACTGGGCGCGGCTTGCAGCATTATCCAAACGTATGGGTCAAAAAGAACAGTCCATCTCTGCAGCGAAAAAAGCAATCGCATTGGACCCCAACTCACCGGCCAAAAAGTTACTGGATTAATCGTCAGTCAAAGTAAGGCATCAGCGACACGCAGTCTCGCAGCTATTGCATCTCACGTGAGCATCGACACCAACCACAGCATCACCAACATCGATGCGAAGAACGGCAAAAGGTACGCAGACAAAAACAGCACAAACGCCTCGATCACATCCAACTCGAAAAACTTCATCGCCAAACCGATAAACGAGATGAACGTGAACGGGAAACTCACGTACCATTCAAAGCCGAACACCGAAATGCCTTCGGTGAGTCGGAACATGACCGACTTGATGAAAAAGCCAAGCACATGCGCCGTCATGGCAATGGCCAGGATTTTGGTCATCGCTGAAAACACGCCACCAAAACTCACGCCAAAAAGTCGGATCACCAACATCATCCCCACAAACATGAATGGGATCTTGATGGCTATCTCCATGAGATTCGTGCCGAATAGATAGGCGATACAGAACCATTTCTGCTGCATGGATAACGGGGGCGGTGGTGGCGGCTTGGGTGGGAGTAGCGCCCCACCGAGAAGTCCGCCGGTACTCGTGGGTGCTGGCGTGTTGGCCACAGCGGTCACCTTGCTGGGAATCACCGCTTCAACGAGATTGCGATCCACCATCTCATAGGGTGTGATCACCACGGTGAACACCAGGAAAACCAGCATCGCTAGCAGGACCACCGTGGGAATGTAAACATCCTGGATCAAGTGCTGCTGATGGTAATATTCCTGATCGTCTTCGTACTTTTGACTTTCGGAGACATAACGGGCCGAGCCGTCATAGTCATCCCCCATCGGATCACCCTGCACGCCTTGAACATGGCGTTTAAGTTGCGTGTGATAGCCACATGCTGCACACACCACCGCATCGTGAGCCATCGGTGATTGACACTCAGGACAAATCTTACCCGCTGCGACTTCCGGCTCGACCGCCAACTCATACACGCTGGACTGATCCGACGCGGCAGCCAACTCAGGCACGGGGACGCGATCCCACGAACTGGCTTTGCCAACGTGTTCCTGGA
>PAIY01000198.1 GCA_002704825.1 Phycisphaeraceae bacterium | reverse complement strand
TCAGGCCCAAGCCCTTCCGGGGAAAAAAGCCGCCGGCGCTTGAGGTAAAGCCCTTGACAAACAACACAGCCGCTTCGTGGTTAATAGAAAATCGTCACAAAACACCAAGCCGATCTCAATATTCCTTACGCTGTCTGGCGGGGAGAATGTTGAGCTGTTTGCGGTATTTGGCAACCGTTCGGCGGGCGATCTCGATGCCTTTTTCCTTGAGCTTTTCGACCAGTTCATCGTCATTGAGCGGCTTGGATTTATCCTCTTCGTCAATGATCTCCTGAAGCTTGGCCTGAATGGCGGTCCAACTCATCGCATCACCGCCTTCGGTTTCGGTTCCGCCGGAGAAGAACATGCGCAACGGGAAAATACCGCGTGGAGTCTGCAGGTGTTTCTCGTTGACCGCGCGACTGACAGTGGCAACATGAATCCCAAGTTGATCGGCAACCAATGTCATCGGCAAAGGCTTGAGTGCCTGCGGGCCGATGTCAAAGAAATCACGCTGCGCTTCTATGACCACATTGATCACGCGCATCAACGTGTTGTTACGCTGCTCAATGGCTTCAATGAGCCAACGCGCGCTGCGGAGATTATTGCCAACGAACTCACGGGTTTTCTTTTCCGCCGTTTTGTCCGATGCCATCTTTTCATACTCACGACTGATGGCAAGGGACGGCACGCGACCGTGCGTGAGCATGGCATAGTACCGGTCATGCTGCTCGTCATACTCGATCACCGCATCAGGCTGAATAATCTGTGATGTCGAATCGACAAGCATGCGCCCGGGATGGATGTGATACTGTTTGAGACTGCTGATCGCTGCCTTCACATCTTCAATTTCAACATCCAATGCCTTGGCAATTTTGGGCAGGCGATTGGCTTCGATGTCCTTGAGATGGTTACTCACCAGATCATATTGGAGCATGAGAATCTGCTCTTCATCCGTGCCGGGGTGAATGACCTGTGATTGGATTTGAAGCAGCAAACACTCGCGGACATCACGAGCCCCAATGCCGACGGGTTCAAGGGTTTCCTGGAGTCGCTGCAGGGCATCATCAATGAGTTCGACGGAGACATCGCGTGGCGCCTGGGAAACGATGTCATCCATGGGGGTTCGGATATAGCCGTCATCATCAATGAACCCGATGAGGTACTCACCGGCCAGCCTGATACCCGGGGGCGTTTCGACCATCCGCCATTGATCCAGCAGTTGGTCGGAGAGCGACTGGGCGCGGGCGGCCGTGTTGGCCATGGCATCCATTTTCCCATCGCGTTCGCCGGTGTTGGCGCGGGGCGGGGTGTAGGAGCTTGTTTCGTAGGTGTTGGATTCCCAGGAGTCGCCGTACTCTTCGGAGATGTTGTTCAGCCGTTCAAAATCATCCGAGCTTGACTCGTGGGATTTGTCGTCACTGACGACCATTTCGCGTTCGCCCTCTTTGGCTTCGCGACGTTCCTCCTTGACCTGCTCCATGGCGCCTGCCATGTCCTCAGGCTGCTCCTTGAGTTCAAGAGTGGGATTGGAGGCAAGCTCCTGTTCGATCCGTTCCTCCAGCGCAAGTGCTGCCATCTGGAGGATTTCCATCGATTGAATCATTCGCGGGGCCAGCTTCATCTGCTGACTCATCCGCATATGTTGTCCAGTGTCAATACGCATACTGTGTGACATTAGACCATGAATCATGATCATTTCAAAGCCAATAAGCGAAAACTTACAACTTTGGCACGAAAATTGCGTCTCAATACGGATCAGGCCGAATTATCCACAACTTTTGCATGCCAAACCGTCAAGGTCAAACGCTTCATGTCGGGGGTTTGAGGGGGATGGGAATGTGTTTTGAAAGTTGAGTACCGGGTGTCAACCCGGTATCCGTTGTGCATACGTGATTCCAAGGGGCACCGGGTTAACACCCGGTACTCAAGATTGGGGGATGCGTGCAGCAGAATCATGGGTGATTGTGAAAACCACAAGGCAACCGCTTACTGCGTGCGCGGCTCTTTGGTTACCAGGTGTGCATGTACGATGAGAGCATTATTAAGTTCAGAAAATGCTCAAGCGATGCTGTGCTTATCTCACTCAAACGTCTTCCAATATTTGGTGACGTTGGCACTGCCTGCCAGGGAGGCATCGAGGTTCTCACGCTTGATCGCTTCACAGTGTCCGTCGAACATCAAGACGTTGGCCGCATCGCCATGTCGGTAGGCCGTCATCATGCTGGTGACCATGTTCGTCTCGTTGAGATAGAACTGGCTGCGAGAGGATCGGACCCACCAGTCCAATGCATCAACCATAGCCAACTTGTACGACGGACTGATGATCATGTCGGTGCGATAGAGAATGTGCGTCGTGCTGTCGAGTAGCTGGGTGCTGGTGAAGGCGTTGACATTGGCACCATAGCTGTACTGCAAATTGAACAAGCCTTCGTAGGGGCCGGTCTGCGGGTGATCAAAGGCATATTGAGCGCGCGGGCATATCCAACTGGGTGGAACCAGGCCAAAGCCTTGAACCTGTTCCTGCGCCATGCCTGCCATGAACAGTTCGTTGTTAAGCCACTTGGTTTGATTGGTGTTCTTCAACGCAACGGGCAACGTGTAGCCTTTACTTTGTGATTCATACACGGCCATGGCAACGCCCCATTGCTTGAGCATGTTCAAGCAGGCGATATTCTGTGCCGACTTACGCGCCTGTCCCAAAGCTGGCAACAGAATCGCAATCAGCAAAGAAATGATCGAGATCACCACCAATAACTCAATGAGTGTGAAGGCTTGTTTGCGGGAACTTATATTCATGGTCCATATCCTTGATGATTGATCCATTATTTATTTCGACATTTCATACATCCGAATCAACTCGTCGGCATAGGCCTGCATGCCTGCGTCATTGGGATGCCACTTCACACCGTTACTCGTTCCCCAACCACTATTGGCTGGATTTAAAGCATGTTTTTCCATGCTGGCGTAAGGGATATTCAAATCCTTGCAGACACCTGCCATGGTTTGATCGGTGGTTAAGGTCCAGTCGGTGTAGGCGCTGCGTTTGCCTTTGCCATAGGGGTTCCAGACACCCACGCAGAGTATCGTGGGCTTGGAGTCCCATTGCTGCATGGTGCTCAAAAGCGCGCGGTAGTTGGACTGCAAGGCCTCGACACCATTGTGTTGTTTTTCATGTTCACCGAGTTGCACGACGACAATCTCAGGCTGCAGGACTTCGTAGGGTTTGAGTGTGCGATAGCGTGTTGCTGCAGCACCAGCTCCGCCTTTACTGTGAAAGTGTAGTGAGACTTTCTTATCCGGGTTTTGCTTTTGAACGTGGGCTGCAAAGAGATGCGCAAAGTCCTTGGACTCCTGGGTAGCTGCCATGCCTGCCAGGTGATCCCAACCGAGTTTCTTGATGGTCGCTGCACTAAAGCCATGTCGCGTGATGCTGTCACCGATGTAAAAAATCACCAGCGCGTTGGGATCGTCCGGGCGCTTGATCGATGGGTCCGCCACATCAAGTTGACTCTTGAGATGTTCATCGTCATTGGCCTTGGTGTTGTTGATTTTGATTTCACCGTCAAGGGTGATGCTGTGAATGGAGACATGTGCCTGAAAGGCCTGGAACTCGAATGCTTTGATACCGGCTGAAGGCAAGTCCAAGGAGTAGGCTTTGCCATCGTTGGCCTGGGCGGTGAGTTGCTTGTTGTCGATGGCAACGTGAAACGTGACGCGCTCTTTGGCATCATCGGGCAACCTGACGAACGTCATCGGTTTGAGTTTGTCGCCGGGTTTGCGAACGTAGTACCGCAGTTGTTGTCCCTGGTTAAAGACCTGCACACGCGTGCCGTCTTTCAGGGTTGCAGCCAATCCCCAGAAGCCGCCCTTGGGATGAATGCTGTGCATCGTCACATCAGCTGAGACCTTGAGTTGGTCGCTGGGCGCGATTTGAAATTTGAACGTGTCATTGGTGTTGTGATCAAGATTGTTCAGCGCGTTGTCCGCCACCTGCCAGCGATCCGGGCGCGCGAGTTTGATGGCAGCGGGGACCGTGCTGTCATCAAAATTGATCACGTGCTGGGCATCCGACTGAGCCTGCGCCCAACTGCCAAGCAGGAAAACAGGAATAAGACAGCTGAAAGCCAATAAATGACGCATATCCACCAACCTTTACCCAAAAACGGTACAAACGAACAAGTGTACTGCTGTATGATATTCCTGTATTCGCAAGAGTCAAGCAAAATTGATTTGGCGGGCGTTGAAAAATTGGATTCGGGGTGGGTTCAAGCCGGAGTCATGCGAGATGGGGTATAGCCCATGGTGTCCACGTGATACCGCAATGCGGCAAAGGCTTCGGGGCAGATACCCGTGCCGACCATGTCATCCATAATGGCAAAGACTTTGTCCATCGGCATGGTGTCGCGATAGGGTCGCTGGGCAGAGATGGCTTCGAAGATATCAGCGACCACCAACGCGCGTACCGGCTTGGAGAGATGTTTGGCTTCAAGACCAAGGTGGTACCCCTTGCCATCCAATCGCTCGTGATGCGATGCAGCGGTTTGGGCCAGGAACTCAAAGCCGCGCACGCGGCTGAGTATCTGAAACGTGTATCGTGGGTGTTGCATGACGACCTGTCGCTGGGCGTCGGTGAGTTTGCCCGGCTTATCGAGAATACTGTTGGAGACGCCGAGCTTGCCGACGTCATGTAGCAAGGCAGCGCGTCGGAACCATCGGGTTAGCGCATCATCAAACCCCATCACGCGCCCGATGCCGACCGCCAACTCGGTGACATGTTCCGAATGCTTGCGTGTCCATGGGGACTTGGCATCGACCACCTGGGCGAAGCCAAGCGCAACACGATCCAACTGCCGATCGCTGGCATAGACCCGCTGATCTTCAGGTTCATGCTTGCCAATCTCTGCATGAAAATGTTTGTCGGTCATCGACTGCCAAAAGGCATCGTCATGTTCAAGCTTAACGAGCAGATCCACGAGCATGGGATCAAACCAACGCCCACAGCGTTTACGTGCCATGTCCAGCGCAGCCGTTAAACCATACGTTGAAAGGAAGACTTCGACGGTCTGACATAAGCCTGCAATGCGCGCGGTGATGCTGATCTCTTCACCTTTGAGACCCAGCGGATGTCCCTGGCCGTTGTAGTGTTCATCGAGTTGTTGAATGGTCTGTGCAGTGCATTCGGTCAAGCCAAACAAACGTGCGATGGAAGCGCCGCGTTCGCAGCGTGTCTTGATCATCTGACGCGCGCCTTTGTCGCCTGCAACACCGATGGCAATGAACCGGCCGAGTTTCTGCACGATGTTGCCAGTCGGGCAAATGTTCCTGCCGATGTACTGCATAGCATTGATCAGACGTGGCCAATCGGTGGTTTTGAAGTTCTTTTTGACCACGTGATCATCCGCGCCGAACAACTGTGACAACCTTGCTGCATTACTCGAACAACCAAGGTCTTTGAGCATTAACGCGTAGTAAAGCGCGCTGCGTGTCGTATCATCAAGTCCGAGCATCCTTGCCAACCGCATCCCCAGTAAACAGGTCCGCACCGCATGTCCCGCAGGTTGACCTTCCGTCAGATCCAATGCGCAGGATAGCGCGCTGACCACTTCCGAGAGTCGCAAATCAATCGCATGATTGGCAGGCGATGCATCACACCGTTGAGACGGCTGCGGAGACTCAAGCAGATTCAAGTCATCGTGCATTGCATGCCAGGTTTGAGTCGGCGGGATTGACATGAAAACTTCTCCAAAATCCAGATGCCATCTCACCACACGGATTGGGGCATCTATCCCAACCATCGAATGAAAAACAGGTCAACATCAAATCGGTCGTCACATGCGTAACCAAGGTGATATGCACCGGCGCGTGCGACTGCTATGTTCGTCACAACCGATGCGAAAAAGACAATTCACGGTCTTGACGGGGGCAGAGATGCAACGATGGGTTTCTGCTATCATGTACCCGCTATGGATAAGCCCAGATGTTTAATCGTTCGGACCGCAGGCACCAACTGCGATATGGAATTGGCCCACGCTTTTGAGTTGGCTGGCGCCAGCACGAAGAAGCTGCATATCAACGAGCTCATTGCCAACCCGGCCGTGATCGAGCAATTTGAGCTCATCGGTTTCCCGGGCGGTTTCAGCTACGGTGATGATATTGCTGCCGGTCGCATTTTCGCCAACCGCCTGCGTCATAAGCTCATGGACCAGTTGCTTGCTGCTGCTGACCGGGGTGTCCCGATGATCGGCATCTGCAATGGTTTCCAGGTGATGACCAAGCTGGGCTTGCTCCCCGACCCGCATGCCGGCAAACAGACCGCAACACTGGCGGACAACAACTCCGGACGCTTCACGTGCAAGTGGACCCGGATGACCGTGCCGAGCAACACCTGCTGTGTATGGACCAAAGGCTTGACTGAGCTTGAGTTACCCGTCGCCCACGCCGAAGGTCGCTTTGTGCCTGAGTCCGACGAGGCGTTGGCCCGCTGGAACGAAAACGGCCAGATCGCCATCAAGTATGCTGAGGATGACAATCCCAACGGCTCCACCGCGGACATCGCAGGTGTGTGTGACGAATCGGGCTTGATCCTGGGCCTGATGCCACACCCCGAACGTTGGGTACACATCACCAATCACCCCCAATGGCAACGCAAGTCCGACGACTTCAAGTCGCAGACGCCCGCAGGTTTGAAGATGTTCCAGAACGTGGTTGAACACGTGACATCCTCCGCCCCTGCCACCGCCTAAGACCTTTACCACAACATCATTACAGCGAAACCTGCAACATGATCAGGTTTGCTGTCATTGCGCGTCATGTCAGTCTGATTGCTTCATATTCAAACAATTGGGTGTTAATTTGCTTTTTTCATGTCTTTGAGATTGACCTCAGTGATCATGCGGCTAGAATCTCATAAACAATGTATACATTGATTGTATATTATCTGCATAACGAATGGACAAGGAGACTCCGATGCGCCGTCATGGTTTCACCCTTATTGAACTACTGGTCGTGATCTCCATCATCTCGCTTCTGATCGCCATTTTGCTACCGGCTTTGGCAAGCGCACGTCGCGCGGCACGCAACACCATGTGCCTCAGCAACCAGCGCCAAGTCGGCATCCTGTTTGCGAACTATCTCTCCGACAGTCATTCAAATTTCCCGGAGTACAAATCGACCACTGATGACAGTTGGTTGTGGTACGAAACCATTTCACGCCAAAATAACGAATCATCCAACCTGCCTGTTTTCTGTCCTGAAGACAATCAGAAATCCGGTCGCAAACGTGACGCACCGGGTGGTGATATCAGCTATGGCTACAACCAAATGCTCGAAGGCAATGAAAGAGGTACATGGAACTGGCTGAATCAGGCAACCCGAGATCGATTCGGGATGCCCCATGCGGTTCGTCTGGAAATGCTCAAAATTCCCAGCCAGACCATTGTGACCGTTGACAGTGGCATCAACGCGCCCATCAACGGGCAGGGCACCGGCTGGTACATCGTCCGCCCATGGGCAGATACGGGTAACGGCTACGCCAGCCCACGACACCAAGGCGCGTCCTGCAATGTTCTCTGGGCCGACATGCACTGCGCCAACGTCAAGTCCGCCGATGGGCAACATACTGGTCTCTATGCTGACGATGTCCTGGGCAATCTCTGGTCCGCATCAGGCACCAATATCAAGTGGGATATCAGATAACGCCACATCAGGTTCCAAGTCATCCAAGCCGTCCGATAAAATCCACACGGACATATCAATGATCATTGATCACTGTTTTTAACCCCATAACTTTTCCCGCCAAAATCGTCATTTTGCCGATATTTACAGTTCAGATGCGCGATTGGTGCGCTCTGTGAAGTTCTCGGTCCAACGGCTGCCAGTGCAACAGGACTCGCAGTCGGGGGGTAAATGACAACCAGGTGTTATGGCAAAAAAACAAACCAAAAAAACCAAGTCCAAAACTGACAACTCATCGCAAAGCCGCGTCAAGCATTTGTGCTGGATCATCGGCATGCTGGTCTGGGTGTTGCTCCTAGCCTCCATGCTCAGTCACCACCCCGGTGATTGGCCGGCGCATCACGTCTCGCCGCATAACGCCCATTACGAAAACTGGGTTGGCAAGTTCGGTGCCGTCGTCAGCGCCAAGATCTATCTCATGTTCGGCTCGGGCATCTGGATGCTCATGGCAGGCATGCTTGCAGTCCTCATCTCCACGTCAATGGGTCGCAAGATCACCCAGCCAATCATCCGCTTGATCGGTCTGGTCATCCTGGCGGTCTCCACCAGCGCAATCCTCGGACTCTTTGTCCCCGGTAGCCTGGGCACTTTCTTTATCAATCTCATCCACAAGGTGCCCGCAACGAACATGGAAAATCCTGAAGGTGCGGGTGGCTTGCTGGCCATCTTCATCAACTCGGAATTGACCAGTCGGTTTTCGACATTCGGTACGAGTGTGATTCTCGTCGCCGCCTTTGCCGTCGGCGCGTTGCTTGCAGCGGACCACGTGGTCATGGCCTTGTCGCGCGGCGTGGCCAATCTCGTCAACGCCATCACCGGCATTAACATCCCCCGCCCTGTTCTCGTCGGACGCTTCCCCAAACTCTGGGGTCGTGGCGCAGCCGTTGAAGACAAGCCCAAGACCAAAACCAAGGCTGCCTCCAAGCGCAAGAGCAAAGCCAAAGTCGATGACCACATCGACGAAGATGCAGGCGGATACGGTGGCACGGAGTCCTTTGATCCTGAAGAAAATCTCTTCGAAGAACCCGATGCTGAGATCGCCGATGACCAAGCGGTTGAATCCGAAGACGACGAGTACGAATACGAGTACGTTGAAGAAGAAGTCGAAGTTGAGGACGAAGACGCCGAAGCGGACGGCGATGCTGAAATTGAAGCCGAAGCCGAGGAAGAAGACGGACCACTTGATGCTGATGCATTGCGTGAGAAGTTCAAGAACCTGCCGATCAACTTCGCCAAGACCAAGGCCGGCAAGAAAGCCGAACCGCCCCGCGAAGTCGACTACTCCGGCTATCAGTTCCCGGATATGGATACACTCGTGGAGCCCGAAACCAACTTCTCGGAAATCCTTGAAGGTTGGGTCCGCGAACAGGCGGTGGAACTTGAATCCACCTTGCAAACCTACAAGATCGACGGCGAAGTTGTGGGCATCGATTCAGGCCCGGCTATCACACTTTACGAAATCCGCCTGGCGCCTGGAACGAAAGTTGCTTCGGTTAATGCGATTTCCAGCGACATCGCCCGTGCGATGAAGGCTCAGAACATTCGCGTCGTTGCCAACATCCCCGGCAAGGACACGATCGGCATTGAAGTACCCAACTCACAAAAAGAAAAGGTCCGACTCAAAGAACTGATGACCGTCGACAGTGAAGCGGTCGCCAAGATGCGCCTGCCGATGTTCCTGGGTAAGGATGCGTCGGGCAATCCGTTGGTCGGCGACCTGGCTTCGATGCCGCATATGTTGATTGCCGGTACGACGGGTTCAGGTAAATCGGTGTGTATGAACTCGATCATCATGTCGTTCCTTTACACCAAGCGTCCTGATGAACTCAAGCTTGTGTTGGTCGACCCCAAGATGGTTGAAATGAGTCAGTTCAAGGACATCCCGCACTTGATGTGCCCGGTGGTGACCGACATGAACAAGGCTGCTGCCATCCTCGAATGGGCGGTGACCAAGATGGACGAACGTTATGCCTTGCTTGCTGAAGCCGGTGTGCGTGACATCGTCAGCTACAACGAACTGGGTTGGGAAGAGATCAAGGAACGCATGCAACCCAGCACGCAGGAAGAGGAAGTCCGCATTCCCAAGAAGTTGCCTTACATGGTGTTCATCATCGACGAATTGGCAGACATGATGATGACCAACAAGGAAGTGGAAACCTTCATCGTGCGTATCGCTCAGAAAGCTCGCGCGGTGGGGATGCACTTGATCCTGGCAACCCAGCGTCCGCAGGCCAACGTGGTGACGGGTCTGATCAAATCCAACATGCCCTGTCGTGTTGCGTTTAAGGTTGCATCGGGTATGGACTCGCGAATCGTGCTTGACCAGAAGGGCGCGGAACTATTGCTGGGCCAAGGTGACATGATGTATCTCTCCCCACGCACCAGCAAGATCACGCGTGCCCAAGGCACACTCGTGGACGACAAGGAAATCCGCGACTCGGTCAAGTTCCTCAAGAATGTTTCCACGCAGAACTTTGAAACCCAACTGGTCCAGATCAAGCAGCCGGGCCTTGGCGGCGAGAGTGATGGCAATCGTGATGAACTCTTTGAAGATGCCGTCCGCGTGGTGCTTGAATCACAGCGTGGCAGTGTGTCTCTGCTTCAGCGTCGATTGACCATTGGTTACTCGCGTGCTTCACGACTCATTGAAGAGATCGCAGACGCTGGCATCATCGGTGAGTACAAGGGCTCACAGGCACGTGAAGTGAATATGACCCTCGAAGAGTACGAAGCGCTCAAGGCACAAGCTGAACAAGGCGACCTGCTTGAAGGCGGCATTGAAGAACGCCCCGCCGACACCACCGAGCCGGAAGAAGCCTTTGAAGTGGATGACGATGACGAGGGTGTGCCTGACGAAATGGACGGCGAATACCGCAACTAAATCCCAACTCTCAACAACACAATCCATCACCCGCAAGCTCGTTCAATTGAACGGGCTTGCTGTGTTATCGGGCAAAAGTAGATATCAAAACGCTTGATTTGCCACATTATCAACCCGGGCATGCCTTCTGGTTTATCTGTGCCAACACCCTATCCGATATCCACAAAACGACGCGTCATGCGCCCAAGGGGATCGGTCCACGTATGCAAGGACAGCGACAATGAATCTCAGACAACTCACTGGGTTTCGGGGACCTGTATGGATTGGCATGATGTTGATCTTCTGCCTGACGGTCTGCACCCATGCTCAACAACAGGACGCCAATCCCGACAATGCATTTATGAACCTGAGCATCGAAGACCTGGGACAACTGGACGTCTCATCCGTCACCGGCGTCACCGAAAACTGGTTCCAATCCCCGGCTGCGGTGTATGTGATCACACAGGATGACATCCAGCGCAGCGGACATCAAAGCATTGCTGATCTGCTGCGCATGGTACCCGGTGTCAACGTCGCCCAAATCTCCTCCAACAACTGGACCGTGGGGACACGCGGACTTCAAGGTGGCTTCACCGACAGCATGCTCATGCTCGTTGACGGGCGCAGTGTCTATGACCCGTTGCAGTTTGTCATCCGCTGGGATACGCAGGATATGATTCTCGATGACATATTAAATATCGAAGTCATCCGCGGCCCGGGCACCACGCTTTGGGGCTCCAATGCCATCAATGGTGTGGTAAGCCTGACGACCAAACCCGCCAGCCAAACCCAGGGATGGTTGCTGGACACAGTCATCGGTAGTCACGAGCAACCGACGATAAGCCTGCGTTACGGGGACAAAATCGAAGACAACATGCACTTTCGCATCTGGAGCAAATATGCCAACCGCGAGGCATTTAAGCATGCTGATGGCAGTGATGCACCGGATGATTGGGACATGTTCCGAACCGGTTTTCGTTTTGATGTCGATGCACCGGATCATTTGAGTTGGTCCATTCAGGGCAGCTATTTTCACACCGATCAACTCGGCGGTGATTCAAACCTGCCTGACCCCAGCACGTCCTTTGCAACCACCAACATCATCACCGACGGACGCATCAGCAGTGGTTATCTACAGGCAACACTCAGTCAACAACCCGATGAACAAAACAAGTGGACCGTCATGGCTGCCTACGATCGAACCGCTCGCGTGACGCATGATGGGTTTGAATCTTTGCGTGACATCATTGATCTGGACTATCGTCAGCGTTATGCCTTAAACGATGACCATCTGCTGATCTGGGGCGCATCCTGGCAGTACACTTCGGATCACACTGAAGCCTCACCTGCCGTGTCTTTTGTCCCATCGGACAAATGCACCAATCTGCTGACCGCCTTTGTTCAAAGCACCATGCAGTTATTCGATGATAAACTCGCATTGGTCATCGGCAGTAAATTCGAGCACAACAACTACACCGGTTTTGAGTATCACCCCACTGCCCGAATCAGTTGGACCCCGGATATCAATAACAATCTCTGGGCTTCGGTCTCTCGGGCTGTGCGCACGCCCGGTCGCGTGAATACATCCTCACGCGTCACACCGTTCTATGCAGACACCGGCATTCTGGGGGGTGGCCCGCCGTCAGGTATTCTCATCCCGTTGACCATCGGCTATGGCGAAGAACTCGAATCGGAAGTGCTCATTGCTTACGAATTGGGTTACCGGGTTCACCTGGGGCATCATCTGCTTGTCGACTGGACTGGCTACATCAACAACTACGACAACCTGATCACCAGTTCCCAAACTGATTTTGGACAACTCAACAACAACCTGCAAGGTCAGATTTACGGGTCGGAAATTTCCATCGTCTACACCCCTGCTTCAACGTGGCGACTGGAAGCAGGCTATGGCTACTGTCGTTCATTTCTGCAAGGTGATCTGGAACAGCAATACGAAACCAGCTATCCCGCCAATCAATTTCATCTGCGATCCTATCTGGACATCGGTTCAAACCTGGAGTTCAACACCGCGTTGTATTACGTGGATCATGCCAACGCACAACAGGCCGAACGTTACCTGCGTCTTGATGCGGGTGTGACATGGCAGGTAAAAAGCAACCTGAGTATCAGCCTCTGGGGACAGAATCTCCTGGACAACCAGCATGCTGAATTCTTCGATAACGAACGCAGTCCTGAAGTTTCTGAAGTTCCCCGCAGCATCTATGCACGGATCAACATGACGTTCTAAAACATGAGACCACCATCCATCACATTGCAACGACGAGTACGAACGATCAGCATGATGTTGATGGTTGTGATGCCATGGTTATCCGCGCATGTGGTCAGCGCCCAGGAGCGTTCAAACAAGCAGATCGATCAGATCAAGGTGGCCTACCTGGCCAACTTCATTCGTTTTACCCAATGGGAAAAAGACCAAGGCGAAAAAGCCAACCAACCCTGGATCATCACCATCGTGGGGGATTCAGACTTTAGCAAAGAGGTCCGTGGAGCCTTCCCCAATGGCAAGTTCCTTGATCGGGCCATTGAGCTTCAAGACCTGCCGACCTTGTTGAACCATGACAAAAACCTGGATCAGAACACACGGGACAAACTCCTTGCAAGTCATGTGATTTATGTCCGAAATAAAAACCTGGAAGATCACAGAACAATTCTCGCAATCAATCACTCGCCTGATTTTCTGTACATCTCCGACATGCCGGGGATGGCCAAAGCCGGCGGGATGATTGAACTCTACAATCTCAGAACGCGCATCACTTTCAAAGTCAATCCCCGAGCGATCAGCAATGCGCGTATCCGAGTCAGTTCCAAAGTACTCCGCCTGGGAATTTCCGTCTCCTCGTCGAACTGACCAGTCACAACAACTGTCATACTGCATGCAGTTGTCCATCTGTGTTATCGCGCGAAATGTGATCCTATAACTTTTGATCGTCTCACATCATTAACAACTTGGCTCAAATACCCGATGTACCAGGTATAGCTTTATTCTCCGTCAATCAGGCAACATGATGAGAACACTGATCCAACATCCAAACAAGTTATTCACACTGAATCTGCTGCATGTTGTCCTGATGCTTTGCCTGGGATTGCTTCTCCCTCAAACGCTCAAAGCACAAGCTGATCACCAGAATGAATACCTGAATCTGAGTATTGAAGAGTTGGGGCAATTGGACGTCACGTCCGCCACGGGTGTCGAAGAGCAGTGGTTCCGAGCCCCTGCTGCCATTTACGTAATCACGCCTGAAGACATTCAGCGAACCGGTCATCAGTCGCTTGCTGAGTTATTGCGATTGGTCCCGGGACTTGATGTCGCCCAGGCCACTTCCAATCTCTGGTCCATCGGCGCACGTGGGATCAAAGGTAATTATGGCGACAGTCTGCTGATGCTCATTGACGGTCGCTCGCTTTACGATCCGTTACTTGGTTATATCCGTTGGAACACGCAGGACCTGGTGCTCGATGACATCAAGAACATCGAAGTGATTCGTGGCCCGGGCGCAACGCTCTGGGGTTCCAAGGCCGTTAACGGCGTGATCAATGTGACCACCAAATCCGCACGGGACACACAGGGCTGGTACTTTTCGGGAATCGGTGGAAACCAGAACCGTGCCAGCGTTTCAGCACGTTATGGCGGTCAACTGGACGACAACACGTACTTTAAAATCTGGAGCAAGTATGCCAACCACGGTCCATCGAAAAAGGTCGATGGCAGTGATCACTACGATGACTGGGACTACTACAGTTCAGGCTTTCGCATCGACACCGAAGCCCCCAACAACCTGTCATGGGCCTTGCATGGTGGATTTGGTTTTTCCGACCATCTCGGTGGCATGTCGAGTGAACCCATCCCCAACACACATTTTGGCATTACCCCTGTGATTGGCGACAACCAGTCATTGAACTATTTCCTCCATGCCACCGCAAAGAAACAGATCAATGACCAGAACCAATGGAATGCTTCGGCTTCATATCAACACAGCAATGAAAAAATCCGGACGGGTCTGGAACTGGAGCGGGACACGTTTGACCTGGACTACCGTCATCGTTACGCAACCAGTGACGCACAGCTTTTCGTTTGGGGTGCCTCAGCACGCATGAGTACGGATCGTACAAACCGTTCAACCTATGCCGTGTATGTCCCGGAAGATGCGTATACCTACAACTTCAGTGCATTTGTTCAAAGTTCAACCAGCTTCTTTGATGACCATTTTTCTCTGATCCTGGGATCGAAGTTTGAGTACAACAAATACAGTGACTTTGAGATTCAGCCGAGCATCCGTGCCACATGGACACCCGATAGCAACAACACCGTTTGGGGCGCTATCTCTCGTGCGGTTCGTACGCCAAGTCGCAGCACCATTGATGCCATCAATACAGCCGTTTTCGTGGACCCGAGTTTACTGCTGGGTGGCCCGCCATCGGGCTTCTACCTGCCTGCGAGCATCGCTGCCAATGGTGATATTGAATCGGAAAAACTCATCTCCTATGAATTGGGATATCGCTCCCGGGTCACGCGTGATCTGACACTCGATTTGGCAACCTATTTCAATTACTACACCGACCTGGTGAGTATCAGCAACACGTTTGACATCAATAACAACCTGGCAGGTGAAGTCTTTGGTGGAGAGATCAACATGGTCTGGACACCAGCCCCTTCCGTGCGTGTCGAAGCGGGATACAGTTATGCCAACACAAGCATGCACGGTGCTCTGTCTACTCAAGTCCAGGCCAGTTACCCGTCGAATCACTTTCATCTACGTGGTTACCTGGACATCAATCAGGACCTTGAGTGCAATGCAGCGTTGTACTACACCGGTGAAAACCAGACGTTCAGCGCGGACCCTTACCTGCGTCTTGATATGGGCTTGACGTGGCGAATCAATGCCAATACATCGTTAAGTTTGTGGGGACAGAATTTACTGGACAATCAACACCCCGAGTTAATCGACTACTTCCAGATCGCTGACCCCGTCGAAATCCCACGCAGTTTGTATCTGCAATTGAATATGACTTTCTAGGATGACAAAGTACAAGTGCACAACCCGGTACTTGGCAGGATCATGCTCAAAAAGCATGTTCCTTTGTTGTATGCTCATTAGCCTGGGACTATTCACTTATCCTGCTCATGCCGAAGAAAGCAAAGATCATAAGTTTGAGGATATCAAAGTTGCCTACCTGGTAAATTTCATGCGGCTGACTGTATGGCCGGACTTGAATCAGGAGAATCCCGACAAGCCTTTGCAGATCACCGTGATCAGCGATAAAGATTTTTATCAATTACTTGCCAGCGCCTTCCCCAAGTCTAAATTTCAGGACCGCAAGGTCAACATCACACACTGGCGCAAACTTGATCTTCAAGAGAATCAACTCAGTAAGGAATCTACACAGATCATCAAACAAAGCCACCTTGTCTACCTGAGCCATGGAAGTCTATCGGATTTGCAGACCATTCAAAAAGTCTCTGCCCGACCCTCCTACCTGCTGATCGGGGACATGCCCAAATTCGCCGAATATGGCGGGATGATCGGACTGGAAAAACGCCAATCCGGCATTGCCTTTACCGTCAACATCAAAGCCATCAGGCAAGCGGATTTATTCATCAGTTCAAAGGTCCTTCGACTCGGTACACCTGTGACCCCCATCGATTCTCCGTGATCCTCTAAACCATCACAGGGATTCACAGGTCCGATATTTCCAGATTCTCCATCATTTTCTACCCAGAGCAGTCACAACGACATAAACCCACTGATTCGGATTCCCGATACAGAAGGTATAGATTTGCTTTTTGAACATGCGGTATTTGATAGAAATGATCAATATCACTTTGAAATCCTTGCCAGGCAGACACATGGCACATTGGTTGATGGCGTGTGTGTTCTTGTGCATCTTGCCCTGCATGGCGATCGCGCAATCTCAAGATGAGACTGAAAATGTCTATCTGAATTTGAGCCTTGAAGAACTGGGGCAATTGGATGTCACGTCCGTTACCGGTGTCGAGGAACAGTGGTTTAAGGCACCTGCTGCCATTTACGTGATCACCCCCGAAGACATTCAACGCACCGGACATCGCACGCTGGCTGAATTGCTGCGCATTGTCCCGGGTATCAACGTGGCATCGTCTTCGTCCAACACATGGTCCATCGGTGCTCGTGGCATTCGTGGCAACTACGGAGACAGTCTGCTGATGCAAATCGATGGCCGTTCGGTCGATGATCCGTTGGCAGCATTCGTACATTGGGACACCGTGGATCTGATTCTCGAAGACATCGGGAACATCGAAGTGATCCGAGGACCCGGTGCAACTCTCTGGGGTGCCGATGCGGTCAGTGGCGTGATCAATGTCACCACCAAGCCCGCCAAAGATACCCAAGGCTGGTTGGTCAATGCCGTCACCGGGACCTATGAAGACGCTGGACTTTCACTGCGATACGGTGGCAAACTCGATGATAACGCCTACTTCAGAATATGGGGTAAAGGCAGTTTTCGCGATGCCTACCAACGCCCCGACGGCACGGATGCCCATGACGACTGGAGCATGTTCTCAGGCGGTTTTCGTCTGGACAACCAGGCACCCAACGGCCTGAACTGGTCATTGCATGGCGGCGTGACACACAGCAACCAACTCAGTGGCACAGCCAACACGCCCGACCCACTACACGCCAATGAGTATCTTCAAATCGTCAATGATGGTCGCGTTCATAATTATTTCCTGCAAGCCAACATCGACAAACAGGTCACGGAAAACAACAAGTGGTCACTGTTGGCATCCTATGACCATACCAGTCGCTCTGCCATCAACGACGTCCAGTTCGACCAGGACAAATTCAATCTGGACTACCGACATCGTTGGGCGGTTACAGCTGAACAGTTATTTGTCTGGGGTGCCCAGTGGAGTATGGTCAGTGACCATATTCAAAGCACGCCTTACATCTACTACACACACGAAGAGGAAACGCTGCATACCTTCAGTGCCTTTCTCCAAAGCTCAACCAAGCTCTTTGATGACAGCTTGACGCTGGTCTTTGGCAGCAAGATTGAACACAACGACATCTCGGGATTTCAGATCCATCCCAGTGCTCGCGTGACCTGGACACCGGATCAGAACAACACACTCTGGGGTGCCGTCTCACGTGCCCCCAGAACACTTGGACGCGGGACCACCGACTTGAATCTGGTTGCGGTCTTTGTTGACCTTGGTGACTTTGGTGGGCCTTCTGGTGTGCTTTATCCATTGCCTGCCAGCGGTAGTCGTGATCTGGAACCTGAAGAACTCATTGCTTATGAATTGGGTTACCGTTCACACCTGACCAGAGACCTTACCCTCGACACCACGTTCTATGTCAACGACTACACCAACCTGCTGAATATTGACCTGGACACCTTCAGTCTGATCAATGGTTATCAAGGCCAGATCATCGGTGGCGAAGTGAATCTGATCTGGCAGCCGGCCCATACCTTCAGGCTTGAAGCCGGCTACAGCCATGCACATACCAATCTCAGCGGCGAAGTGTTTGAAACCTTTGATCTGAATGAAGCCTATCCCGACAACCAGTTTCATCTGCGATCGTATCTGGACATCGGCCGGGATATGGAACTCAATGCCGCGCTGTACTACGTCGACAGTGTCCCCTCCTATGTTGCAGACAGCTACATCCGATTGGACCTGGGGTTGACCTGGCGTCTGAATGACCAGGTTCAGATCGGCTTGTGGGGACAGAACCTGATTGACCCCAAACATACCGAAATGATCGAACGTGACATCAATCAATACACCGGTGAGGTTCCGCGTAGTTTCTATTTCCAGGTGAACATGACGTTCTAAATCAACATGAACACAGTCTGCTTCAAATCCCGACTGCAAAAGCTCGCATCCTGGCGGATGACGTTGTGGCTTTGCCTGTTTGGACTTGTCTTGCAGTTGTGTCTACCCGTCTATGCCAATGGCGAAAACCAGGAGAAAGTCGATCAGATCAAGGTGGCATACCTGGTCAATTTCATGCGCTTGACCACATGGAAAGATCTTCAAGCTGATCCACAGACCCCGCCATTCACCATCACGATCGTCAGTGGTGAAGACTTTGCCCAAACCATGCAACAAGCCTTTGTGGATGGCAAGTTCAACGATCGCAAGGTGGTGATTCATCACTTGCCCCAAAAGGCATTCAAAAAAGGGACACTCAGCCAAGCCGATGAGCAATTGCTTTCTGGTAGTCATCTGATCTACATGCATGATGCAGGCCTGGCAGAATTGCAGACCTTCCAACGCAGCAATATCAAACCGGATTATTTACTGGTCGGTGACATGCCACAGTTCGCAGAATACGGGGGGATGATCGGCCTTCGACAGGATCAGTCGGGCATCTCATTCACCGTTAACCTCAAGGAAATCAGACAATCAAGCATCCACGTCAGCTCAAAGCTGTTGCGGCTTGGTGTAAAAGTGCGTGGTAAGGATTAAACCCAAACATGCCTCATCGTAAACAACGACAATTCGGCAGCCGACTGGTCATTTTGACAATGACAGTCTGTAGCCTTGCCGTGATTCTGGCATGTGTGTGTTTTATCACCTTCCAACTTTCACAGCTTCGCCCCAAGGCATTGGACACTGCCACATCCATCGCGGAGATGACGGCGATTCACAGTTATGCGGCGGTCGCCTTCGAAGACAAACAGGCACTCAAGGAAACACTCGAATCACTCAAGGCCATCCCCGAAATTCAATGGGTCCATGTGAGTAATGCTCAAGGTGTTCAACTCAGCGAATACGTCAGTGCAGCCAATGATCAAAAACGTCACCATGCGCTGCATCAAGCTCCCAAGTTTGACGAAATCAAAGTGCGCATGCCGATCAAGCATGGGAATCAAACCATCGGTGTGCTTGAATTACATTATGATCTCAGACCGGCACTGGGTAATCTTGCCTTTGAGTTTTTCATTCTGGTATTGATTGGTTCAGGTGCGGTGAGTATCGCCGTCTTCATTGCCATCCGTAAACAAAGGGATCTGATCCGACCGATTCATGCGCTGACACAGGCAGCGGATAAGGTCAGTAAGACAGGCAATTACGCACTGCGTGTGAGCCAACAATCCGAACAGGATGAAGTGGGTACACTGATCGATGTCTTTAACGGCATGCTCAATCAGGTTCAAAACGTCCACAATGAACTGGACAGCCGTGTCAAGGAACGCACTGAACAACTCAATGATGCCTTACAACAAGCCATGGCAGCCAATCAGGCCAAGAGTCAGTTCCTGGCCAACATGAGTCATGAAATCAGAACGCCCATGACTGCCATTCTCGGATTCAGTGATATCCTGCAGGAACCCGACCTGCCACGCGATGAGCAAGCCAAATACCTGCAGACCATCGAACGCAACGGCAAGCACCTGCTGGCCATCATCAACGACATTCTCGATATCTCCAAAATTGAAGCCCAGCAGATGCAGGTGGAAAACATCCCGACCAACCTCATGGAGATCCTCCACGATGTCCAGTCACTGATGCAGGTCAAGGCAACCGAAAAATCACTGAAGCTCAACATCAATATCCAGGCGCCTTTCCCCCAGACCATTCACACCGATCCCATCCGTGTGCGACAGGTGCTTGTGAACCTGATTTCCAATGCCATCAAGTTCACAGAGAAGGGACAAATCACCGTCACCGCCCGTCTCACCGAACCTGAAAACCTCGACAACGCGCTGATTCGCTTTGATGTGCGCGATACCGGTATTGGCATGACACCACGCCAGGTCGAGCAAATCTTCAAACCGTTTACACAGGCAGACGAAACCACCACACGCCGATTTGGTGGCACAGGGCTGGGACTTGCCATCTCCCAGAAACTGGCAAACCTGCTCGGTGGTGATCTGACGGTCAGCAGTGAAGAAGGACATGGCAGCTGCTTCACCTTCTGCATCGCCAGCGATCAAATCAGCCGTGAAAACATGATCAACCACTCCGGCTCAATGGGTAAAATTCTCATTGAATCCGAGATCACCAAAGAGTCTGCCACTGCTCCCATAAAATCAGACAAGCGTCTGGAAGGTGTACGCGTTCTGCTGGCAGAAGACGGGATCGACAATCAGAAACTCATCAGCTTGCTACTCCAACGTGAAGGTGTTGAATTGACGGTCGCGGACAACGGCCAGATTGCCATGCAAATCATCCACGCAGCGGAACACTCATTTGATCTGATTCTCATGGACATGCAGATGCCAGTGATGGATGGCTATGCCGCAACACGCCTATTGCGACGCGAAGACTACAACCGCCCGATTGTCGCATTGACCGCCAATGCAATGGATCAGGATCGCGATACATGTCTCAAAGCCGGTTGTGATGACTTCATGACCAAGCCGGTCAACAAGACAGCTTTGATCAAACTCGTTGCCCAATATTCCGGCCGCGAATTGATCGAGAATGAACAAGCTGCCTGAGTTTTCAAAACCTAATCTACCAACACAATCAATTGGCAGATTCCAAACGATCTCAAAGCCGTGACGCTCCTGCGGCACGGGTGCCTTGTCAATCTCACAGACAACGTGCTCTTACACGTGTTGAAATTGAATGTGTCTCCGTCGGTAAATCGACCCGAACCACAGGAGTGACACGGCTTTGATAATGCAAGATATGAATCAGAAACATCAAAACGAACAACGTCTCAATTGCGATACTTCACGTGACAAGTGCTACACGCATCGCGGATCACTTTAAACTGTGCATCAAGTAATGCAGGTTTAGTGTCACCTGAAACAATCATCGCTTCAAGCTTCGAAGCATCCGCTGCAGATTCGAGCATCCAATCCGTGAGTTCACGGGGCTCTGCTTTGACATCCGCGTCATCCTGCAGATTGCGTAACAGGTCCGCCAATCGCCCTGCTTCTGCAGCGGGGACAAGGTCGGGGTGATCCGCGGGTGTTTGCCAACCGGCTTGCTGGATGTCTTTGAGATGTTCGGTCGCATCGTCGATGGCCACCATCGCATCGACAATGCCCTTGGTTTGCCATACCTGTGGGAAGACATTGGATGCCTCGTTGAGCTTGGCATCATTGACCATCATTGCGTGACTGACATCACTGTAAAGCCCCTTGTACTTGGGCGATGTGCCTGAGACTTTCATACGACTGACCGCATCTTCGGATGTCATGCGCCCAAGCGTTGCGCAAGCTGCGCCGGTCGCTGCAGCGGAGCGATGCTTGCCATGATGACAGTGAATGTAAATCGGTCCGTCCAGATCACGCACTGCCCGCGCCAACGCCAACTGACGATCCGTCGGCACCCCGTCGTAACCAATCGGTAAATGCACATATCGCAAACCGAACTTACCCGCAGCAGCAAGGTCGGGCTTGGCGCCATCGACGGAGATCACGGTTTTGATCCCCATCGCCTTGAGCGTTGCAAAACCCTGCTCACCTTCAGGCACCGCGCCGGAAAACGTGTCCGGTGTATAAGCCACCACATTATGAAGTCCGGGTAAATCCGTTGGTTTGTCGTCTTCAACCGAAGGTGGTGTGATGGGTTTGACCTTCGCAACAGGTTCGACGGACTTGGACTGACAGGCGACAAGCAACATGCCTGCAAACAACATGACGATCAAACCAACAATACATTTGGACATTCGTTTTCCTCCGGAATCAATCGCGCGAGATGTGGCAGCATACATGAATCTCATATGTATGCCTACCCATAGAACTTCCAGTTCTTCCATCGTTTTGTGTTGAAGCTGCCCCATGTCGCAATGTGATGCAATCTGCCTCCTACATCTTTCAAGAACATCACACCAAGGCAACCGAGTCAAGATGACTCGGCTATAGACACATAGCCCGGCCATATTGGCCGGGTATCCAAGGTGACATTTCAGACATAAAAAAAGCCGCAGCTCATGGCGAACTGCGGCTCTTATCCTTTTGCATGTTTATGAGCATGCAAGCTTTTTGTAACGTGTTGAATGCTTAGTCGAAATCACCGAGAACCATGTCCTTGACGCTCTTGCCAGCGGGCATCATCGGGTACACGTGTTCGTGTTTTTCGACCAGACAGTCGAGGACGGCAGGACCGTCGTGTTCAAGGAATTCCTTCATCACACGAGGCAGGTCTGCCTTCTTGGTGCAGCGGAAGCCCTTGCAGTGCATGGCTTCAACCAACTGCACGAAGTCGGGGTTGTGCATCTCGGTGTGCGAGTAACGCTCTTCATAGAACAAGTCCTGCCACTGCTTGACCATCCCCTGGAAGTCGTTGTTGAGGATGATGGTCTTGGCGGGAATCTTGTACTGAGCAGCGGTGGTCATTTCCATGGCTGTCATGGAGAAGCTGCCGTCACCGTCGATGTTGATCACGGGCAATGGCTTGCGGCCTTCCTTTTGGGCCTTGACCATTTCACCGAGCATGGCACCGACGGAAGCGGGTACGCCGTAACCCATCGTGCCTGCACCACCGGAGGTGATCCAGCGCGACGGATGCTTGTAATCATAGAACTGAGCCGCCCACATCTGATGCTGACCCACACCGGTGGAGATGATTGCTTCACCCTGCGTTTGCTTGTTGAGTTCTTCGATCACAGCCTGGGGCTTTAAGTGGAACTCACGGTCATCATCCTTGTAACGGAATGGGTGAGCCTGCTTCCATTCCTGAATCTGGGCATGCCACTTGGGATGCTTCTGCTCCTTAAGCATCGGCAGCAGGAGTTCGAGATTCTTACGTGCATCACCTTCGACACCGATGGTGGCATTGACGGACTTGTTGATGTTTTCCGGGGCAATGTCAAAGTGAATGATACCGCCACGGCCAAGCAGTTCGGCTTCACGTGCTGATGCTGCAAACTTCTTGAGATCACCGGTCACGCGGTCATCAAACCGGGCACCGATGGAGACGATCACGTCAGCCTGATCCATGGCCCAGTTGGAGTAAGCACTGCCATGCATACCCACCATGTGCAGCGCGTCTTCCTTGGTTTCGTCATAGGCACCAAGACCGAGCAAGGTGGTGGTCACGGGAATGTTGGCTTTGGCAGCACACTCGCGCATGATGTCCGTCCCGCCGGAGAGCACACAACCTTGACCGACGTAGAACAACGGTTTCTTGGCATTGTTGATCATTTCCGCAGCACGTTCGATTTCACTGCTGGTCCCCAGTTCGCGAACGTGGTAACCGGGCAGATCGATTTCAGTATCGATCGCTTCCTTGATCAGCGAAGCGGTGATGTCCTTGGGCAGGTCAATGAGCACCGGCCCGGGGCGACCGGTCGTTGCAATATGGAAAGCTTCGTTGATGCGACGGGGAATTTCCCGCACGTCTTTGACGAGGACGTTCCACTTGGTGCAGGACCGGGTGATGCCGGTGACGTCGGCTTCCTGGAAAGCGTCGGAGCCGATGGCGCCGGTGGCAACCTGACCGGAGAACACGATCATGGGCGTGCCGTCCATCAAGGCGTCCTGCAGCGGGGTGACGGTGTTGGTGGCACCGGGGCCTGAGGTCACAAGCACGATGCCGGGTTTACCGGTACGGCGGGCGTAGCCTTCAGCCATGTGACCGGCACCCTGTTCATGTCGCGCCAGGACGAACTTGAAGTGTGGTGAGTTATAGATGGCATCAAAGACCGGGAGGATGGCACCGCCGGGATAACCGAAGATGCATTCGACACCATGACGGCGCATCATTTCATGGAAAGCCTGGGCACCCGTCATGCCGATAAATTCATCGGTCTTGGGGCCGTGGGTGGGACGTTCGAAGTCTTTGGCGTTGAGACTTTTACGTTGTGAAGTTGCCTTGGGATTCATATTTTGTGATCCTTGCTTGTCGGCCTCATTGCATAACGCAGGCCTGCTTGGGTCGTGGTTGTTTTCTGAGCTTGATTGAAAGTTACGTGCTGAACAATGGTGGGTGTAATGGGGCAAACCTGTGTCAGGATTGCATTTGGCTTTGCCCGGTGTCAAAGGGGCGCGGGTCGACCGCTCAGCTAACAACGACAGCCACCGCGCTGACGACCAGCGGCAGTGTGACGACGTTTGAAACCAGATTGTTAGCCTTGTTGCACATAGTCTGAACAGTATAAACCAATTGATAGCAGTCCGTCAATGAGAATTTGGTGATCGGGTCGGGGCAGAGGAGCAACACGCATTATCACAACTGCAAGAGTCGCGTGCCATGTAAACGATAAATCAATTGGACAAGGCAACCGTTTACTTCGTGCGCGGCTCTTGCTTTGATCCACAAAAATAAACGGCAAATCACATGTGTGACCTGCCGTTGAGTGAATGTTGGTTTGCGTGATTGCGACTTATTTCTTCCTGGTTGCCTTCTTACTCGAAGCCTTCTTGGCGGTGGCTTTGCGGGTCACCTTGGTTGCATTGACTGCAGCAGCTTTGCGACGGGTCGAAGCCTTGCGGACGGACTTCCTGGCCTTGGTGTCAAGCGTGCCGTTGTAGCGGTCGATGGCTTTCTGGATCTCTGTGTGTGCCTTATCGACATTGTCCCAACCCTGGGCGACGACTTCAGAGCCTTCGCCTTCCAGGTCTTTGTACGTGCTGAAAAAGTGTTCGACTTCACGCAGGTAATGCGGCGGGACGCGCCAGAGATCGTGATGCTCCGCAAAGATCGGGTCGGTGTTGGGCACGCAGAGAATCTTGTAGTCGTTCTCGCCCTTGTCGGTCATCTTGAACAAGCCCAGCGGTCGCGCGCGAATCAGACAGCCTGAGAAGGTGGGTTCGTTGACCATCACCAATGCGTCAAGCGGGTCACCGTCTTCAGCCAGGGTCTGCGGGATAAAGCCGTAGTCACCGGGATAGTGAGCAGAGGAATACAGGTAACGATCCAGACGGATGAGGCCCAATTCCTTATCGACTTCAAACTTACTGCGACGCCCTTTGGGGATTTCCACGATCACGTTGATCACTTCAGGCACTTTCGGACCCGGGGGAACCAGCATGAAACGGTTGAACATCGGTGAATTTTGACCTGCCATTCTTCGAATACCTTCCTATGTTTTCTTCCTACTTTTATTTCTACTAACAGGAATGATAACGGCAATTTAAAGGCTTGTCTTGAAAGATATTGTTGAGAATCCGATAAAGTCCGTATTCAAATCAAGCGAGTTAAATATCCTGATATTTAAGCACAAAGATCTTTCATATCCAATCAGATCATCAATGTGCCACGTTGCGGCGCGACGCAGGTTAATGTTTCAGTTGATACATGGCAGCCGCGTTGCGGCGCAACGCGGCTATGACAAAGACGTATCCATCTCATCAGCAACTGTCTTCGAGCGCTTCCGACACCGAATCTCCAAGCTATCTCTCATTTCGTCATTCCCGCGCAGGCGGGAATCCAGTGGCATTCTGTTGACACTTGCAAGTTCCACTGGACTCCCGCCTGCGCGGGAGTGACGGAAGGTGAAGATAAAATGATTTGGAACGCTTGTCGTGGAGACACAAAAAAAAACCTGTGTCGAAGGTGACACAGGTTTTTGTGTTTTGTTGGTTGGTGGTTACCAATTGAAAATCAGAACCAACCCTTTTTGCCGTTGACGTAGGTTGCCACGAATTCTTCGTCGGACTTGGTGAGGTAGATGATACCTTCGATAATACCAATAACCCACATGATCAGAGCGCCAATACCAAAACCAAAGAGTGAGACCAAAAGCATGATCACACCTTCTTTGGTGTACCCCAAAATAAACTTGTGAATACCAAATGTTCCCAAAAGAATACCCACAATCCCAGCTGCTAACTTTTTACTTGCGTCACCTTCTGCCATGGTTCAAACCCCTTTTCAAAATGTAGTGCAGAAATATTGCCTAACCGTGCAGTTGTGCAATTTGTAATGCGTTAAATATCGTCGCGTCCGACGACCTTGTACGTTTCACGTTCACCGCGGCCTGTCACCGGGTAATCCTTGCGCAGCGGGTGAGCCGGGAAATCTTCCCAGGTCAGAATGCGGCGCAGGTCGGGATGACCATCAAAGCGAATGCCCAGCATGTCGAAGACTTCGCGCTCGGTCCACTCGGCGCCAGCCCAGACACCCGTGACGGTGGGCACGTGCAAGGCCGGGTCGTCTTCAATGCCACTGGTATCCAGTGTCGGATTGACCATGACCTTGAGGAACAGACGCAGATCCTTCTGACGACTGACGATGTTGTAAAGCACGGCAAAGCGACCCATCGCTTCGACAGCCTTGGCCGGATACTTCAGGTAATCAATACCTGCAACATCCGAAAGGAACTTGTACTGGCAACGTTCGTCATCGCGCAGGAATGTGGCGACTTCGACCAGGTTCTCCTTGGGCAGAATCACCGTCGTCTGACCACGAAACTCGGTGGCCAGGAACTTGACGTTGGGGAACTGCTTCTTGAGCAGCGGCAACGTCGGGTGATCCAGATTCGGCCCGGTCTTGGGTTGTTCAGCGGTTGCGCTGTCTTGGCTTCCGGGGGCGGGGGTGTCAGTCATCGGTCTTATCTTCCTGTTCAATCCAGGTGATCATTTCGCAGATCAGCTGTTGCCAGCGATCAAGCACACCCGGCCATTCGTAGGTTAAAACGTCCGCCAACCCCAGCGTGTCCCGTGCCTGAAGCAGGTCGCGCAACTCGGTGAGATGGTTGACATGTTGCTGGATGATATCGTTGATTGGCTCGCCGTCCAGTTTGCGTTCATTCAGGTCGATGCCGGTGAGCTTGGTCGACTGGGCGACGACCGCCTGGACCTGCTGCCAGATGTTCACGGATTTGGCAATCTGTTCGGTGGCACCGTTGACGTTGTCCTGCTGAAGCTGCTCTGCGGCTTCGGAGGTGAACTTGCGTGCTTCATCCAACGCCAATGTGCACTGATTGAGCGTATCAATGGCCAGATCACTGGGACGTGCCGACACCAGCCGGACATCAACACCCTGGGGCACCGACTCGTCCTGGCGAGCTTCCAATTCCTGAGCGGGGACAACCTCACCATCAATGGCAACCTCAACGACAATCCGTCGTTGGTTGATCGCCTTTTCGTTGGCAGCGGTGATCACTTCCTTGATGGATGTCGCATCAAGGGTCAGTTCCTGTTCGTCCAGATAAATGGCCATGCGACTCATGATAGCTGTTTTGGGCAATCAGTACCACCTTTTAAAGTCCGCATGGACCAGTCGGTTAGGTCGCCAACCCGGTCTGTTGCAACATCATTCCCAATGACCGACACGGCTGGCCATTTGACAGTCCGCCGATCACGGAGCATAACAAGGGTTCCAAACCGACAGCCCGCCAACACGCTTTGCCCAAGGAACACCACATGAGCACCATCGTCTGTCTCGACGGATTCACCGCCAACCCCGGCGACCTGAGTTGGGAAAAATTCGCCAGCCTCGGCCAATTCACCACGCATGACCGCACGCCGCGCCCGGATGTCGTTTCCCGAAGTGTCGATGCCGACGCCCTGCTGACCAACAAAACCGTCATCTCCGCGGACATGCTCGCCCAGTTGCCCAAGCTCAAATACATCGGCGTGCTGGCGACCGGGTACAACGTCGTGGACATCGACAACGCCAAAGCGCGGGGCATCACCGTCACCAATGTCCCCGCCTACTCCACGCACTCCGTCGCCCAACTGGCGACCGGCCTGATGCTCGAATTGGCAAGCCGTGTCGGCGCCCATGACCGTGCCGTCCACGATGGGCAATGGGTCAACTGTGATGACTTCTGTTTCACCGTCGCCCCGCTGACCGAACTGTATGGCAAGACACTCGGACTCATCGGCTTTGGTCAGATCGGCCTGGCCTTTGCCCGCATCGGTATCGCCATGGGCATGAACGTCATCGCCTACAACCGCTCCCAACTCACCGCCCAGCGCACCGACAATCTGCCGATCAAACAGGTGTCGCTGGATGAAGTCTTCACCCAGTCCGATGTGCTGAGTCTGCACTGCCCATTGACTGATGACACCAAACATGTCGTCAATGCTGATCGTCTTGCAACGATGAAGTCCACCGCGTTCGTGCTCAACACCGGTCGCGGTCCACTCGTCGATGCCCAGGCATTGGCCGACGCCCTGGCCAACGGCGTGATTGCAGGCGCGGGGTTGGATGTGCTGGATACCGAGCCCCCTGCTGCAGATGATCCCCTGCTCACCGCACCCAACTGCGTGATCACCCCGCACATCGCGTGGGACACCCGCGAAGCCCGCACGCGACTCATCGACACCGCCTACCAGAATCTCAAAGGCTATCTCGATGGCAAACCGCAGAACGTGGTTAACGGGTAATTCTTTTCAAGCGATCTGAAACAAGTCTCACGCCCGCTTCGCTCAAGACGCAAAGACGCGAAGGTTTTAAGACAGTTTGTGAATGCCAATTCGCAACACAAGAAGACCAATCACACTCATCCGTCATTCCCGTGCAGGCGGGAATCCAGTGGTATTCAGTTGACGCTTGCAGATATCACTGGACTACCGCCTGCGCGGGAGTGACGAAAAGACTTACTTGCGTCTCTGTGATCTCTGGGGTCTGTGTGCTAAAAAGTTGTGCTTGATACTTCGCGTCTTTGCGTCTTGAGCGAAGCGGGCGTGAGCCATTGTCTTGATACTGAATTTCCCGATATTCACAATCATGACATTGGCGGTTCAAATCTGACCTGTTACATTGCAAACCAATCATGACCAACACCGATCAACCAACGCCTGTGATCCTTCTGACCGCGACTGTCGTGGAGATGGAGCCGTTAGCCAAGCAGATGCATCTTGGGCAAAAGTCCCCATTGAGCTGGGAAGGTGATGTAGCTGGTTTACCCGTCATCGCCCAAGTCACCGGCATGGGACCGGATCGCGCAGCCCAGGCTGTCCGTGAAGCTGCCCAGCTTTTCCCGCAATGTCGCATCGTCTTTGCTGGCTACGCAGGCGGCCTCAGTCCATCACTGGAACTGGGTGAAGTGATCTGTCCTGCAACCGTCATCAATGAATCCGGGCAGACCGTCATGGTCGATGGGCAAATGGCCTACACGCTGGTGAGTGTCGATCGAATTATCAGTACGCCGATGCAAAAATCCCAACTCGAATCCGACACGCATGCGGTCGCGGTGGACATGGAGTCCTTTGCTGCTGCAACCGCTGCGATGGAAGTCGACGTTCGCCTGACCGTGATCCGCAGCATCAGTGACCAGGCGCACCAGTCGCTCCCCAAGTGGTCCGCAGGCTGCATCACTGAAGACGGTCGGACATCCATTTCAGGTGCGATCAAGGTGTTACTCTGTGGCCCGTGGCGATTGCCAACCCTGCTGATGATGGGCAAGCGCGCCAAGATTGCCAACCAGTCGTTAGCTTATTTTGTCGAAGGGAAGATCGGTCAATGGGCGATGAATTGACTCCCCAACCCGGCGACACCGTGCTGCTTTTCGGTGGCAGCTTCGACCCACCACACGCTGCGCACATCCGCTTGCCACAGCAGGCCAAAGATGCGATTGGTGCAGACCACCTGGCCTTTATCCCTGCTGCACAGCAACCGCTCAAACATTCGCAGACGCCTGCACATCACCGCCTTGCCATGCTCAAGCTTGCGTTGGAAGGTTCACGTGGCTGTCACGTTCTGGAACTGGAACTCAAACGCCAGGGCCCCAGCTACACCGTGGACACACTGCGTGAACTCAAAGCCACATGGGGGCAAGACGTCACGTTGCGATTTCTCATCGGCGCAGACCAACTCGCAGCGTTCAACCGTTGGCGTGATTGGCAGAGCATCGAACAACTTGCCCTGCCGGTCATCATGCACCGTGACGGGCAAATGCCCATCACCGTCCCCGAGGGTTTTGATCGGGAAAAATGGCTTAAGCGCGTAATCCAGGTCGACCGCATCGACATCAGTTCCACCAACCTGCGTAACCAGTTGGCAGCAGGCAAGCACATCGATGAATCCCTGCTTGCCCCGCTGGTGCAGTCATACATCCACCAACACCAGCTCTATCGCTAAAACAAAGTCAGCGACTCAATCTTTGCATCCCGTCATTCCCGCGCCCCCGGAAGTCGAAAATCCAGTGGCAAGCAGTTGACACTTGCAGGTACCACTGGACTCCCGCCTGCGCGGGAGTGACGGATCAATGCTGCATATGAAACTAAGCAAGCACTGATCGTTTCACATCGTCAGTTTACGGGAAGATACCACGCATGTCGTAGACCTTGCCGATGTTTTCCAATGCTGCGATATAGGAACCGGTGCGCAGATCGACATTGAATCGTCGCGTGGCTTGAAGACTTTTATCCGCAGCGGTGTAGATGTGTTTCTTGAGCTGGCGATCGACTTTTTCAAGGTCCCACGTCTCAGCCTGGCGGTTTTGTTTCCATTCAAAGTAACTCACCGTCACGCCACCGGAGTTACACAAAATGGCGGGCAGGATTAACACACCACGATCAAGCAGGATGCGCTCGGCTGCAGGCGTACATGGTGCGTTGGCTGCTTCAGCGAGCACCTTGCAGTTAAGCCAGGATGCGTTGTGTTCGTGGACCATCTGTTCCAACGCTGCAGGGATAAAGACATCGACCTGGGTTTCGTAGAACGTCTTTTCGTCAATCGCATCAGCCTTGGGATAACCGGCGACACCGGCATGCTTGACAACGTAATTCGCAAGATCCGCAGCGTCAATGCCGTGGGTATTGAGAATCGCACCGGTGTGATCCATGACGGTGATGAGTTTGCTGCCACGCTCAGCAAGCAGTCGCGCCGCCCATGATCCGACGTTGCCAAAACCGATGAGGCTGTAGGTCATTTGGTCCATGGGAATGCCCACATCAGGCAGGCAGCGTTCGAGTGTGTAGACCAATCCCTGGCCGGTGGCTTTTTCACGCCCGTGTGAACCGCCGAACTCGATGGGCTTGCCAGTGACGATGGCGCGAGCCTGGTGTTTGCCCATGTGGTCATTAAAGTTCATGTAGGTGTCTGCCATCCATGCCATGATCTGAGCGTTGGTGCCCATGTCCGGCGCGGGGATGTCGTGATCGACACCAATGTTGCCATCCAGTGCAGCGGTGAAGCGACGGGTCAGGCGACGCAGTTCATCACGCGACAAACTCCGTGGGTCAACCTGTACGCCACCCTTGGCACCGCCCAATGGTAGTTGCGCCAGCGAACACTTGAGTGTCATCAGCACCGCCAATGATTTAATGTCATCCAGGGACACCGACGGGTGAAAGCGCATGCCCCCCTTGTAGGGTCCGAGAATGTTGTTGTGCTGAACGCGATAGCCTTTAAACAAGCGGTAATCACCGTTATCCAGACGCACGGGAAAATGCATCATCACTTCAGTCTTGGGCTGCGCCAGGATCAATCGCAGGTGATGCGGCAGGTCCAATATTTCTGCAGCTTCAAGCAGCGCATTGGCGGTCTGCTGAAAAAGATTGTTCGGATCGTAACGGAAGCCCAATTCATCAAGCACATGATTGGGATGACGCATATCGGCGGGGGTCTCTGCACACATCTTCTCTTGTCTCCTCGTAATAACCCTACATAAAAGATCGGCAAGATCCAGACCCAGGCTGATAATTTATGACAGAAATCTGGAAATCAGAATGATGCAAAACTCAGTAATAACCCTTATCAATCGCACCTCTATATATTCCGATATAAATACAGACATCTTTTCGTTATCCGCCACACGTCCATTCGAATTTGTTTGAATGGGCGAACAAAAATGATGTTCTTCCGGGAATTACTTCGCTAACGGGTGCTTGATATCCGTTAATTGTACCAGTGACATCCTGAAGATCAGGTGTCTGAACAAGGAAGGACCGTGGCCATGAATTTACATCTATTAAAGAATCAATCACTGAGTCGGAAGATCTGGTTGCTTGTTTCTGTACTCATGGGTCTGGCAATTCTGGCTACGGCTATCGGTCTTTACATCACACACCAGATGCAAAACATCGGACTTGCATCCATTGAAGATGTCATGCTTGCCAATCATCAAACCAAGCTCAAAGCATTGGTTGAAGCAGAGAATGACCAGTTGGTTCTGATGATGTCCAAGCAACAAACAGAAGAAGACAAACTCACGGTCATCCGTGAGATGCTGAATAATGGTCTGTTTCATACCACTGAAACCGAGCAGAACAAGAGCGGTTATTTCTTTGTCTATGATCTGAAAGGTAACTGCATCGTCTATCCGGGCAATGCGGGGAAACAGGACAAAAACTACTGGGATTACAAGGACGAGAATGGTGTTTACCTGTTCCGCGAATTCACCAAAGCCATGGATAACGGTGGCGGGTATGTCCATTACGTCTTCAAAAAACCGGGTGAAGAAACCACATCCCCCAAACTCTCCTACGTTGCCCCGATCCCCGGCACGTCATGGTACCTGGGTACTGGGATATACATCGACGATATCCAGACACAAAAAGATCTCGTGCATGACCAATTGGATACGGCCATGAATCGTCTGTTGATCTTTGGCGGTATCGTGATTGGTTTGTATCTGCTGTTGATTGTCGTCCCCTTCACCTTGCTGCTGATCAACAAAATCATCGTCGGCCCGATCCGTAAAGTCTCCGCTGCCATGCTTGATATTGCTGAAGGCCAAGGCGATCTGACCGCGCGCATCGACTACGATGCCAAGGATGAAGTCGGTCAACTGGCCAAGGGGTTTAACACCTTTGCCCGCAAGATCAACAACACCATTGCCATGGTCGCCAACTCGGCCACGGAAGTCGCCTCGGCATCAACGGAGATTGCTGCGGTGTCCGATCAAATGGCAGGCGGTTTAAAACAACAGTCTGCTCAAATCCACCAGATTTCCAGTGCCATTGAAGAAATGAACGCTTCAATTGTCGAAGTGGCACGCAAAAGCGATGAAGCTTCCACGCAAGCCAAAGCCAGTGGTGACATCGCAGAAGAAGGTGGGTTGATTGTCCGCCAAACGGTTGAGGGGATGCAGAGCATTGAGCACACCGTCTCCCAATCCGCACAGGCGGTCAACGACCTGGGCAAACGCGGTGAACAGATCGGGCAGATCATCAGTGTGATCAATGACATTGCTGACCAGACCAACCTGTTGGCACTCAATGCTGCCATCGAAGCAGCCCGGGCCGGTGAACACGGACGTGGGTTTGCCGTCGTCGCAGACGAAGTCCGTAAACTGGCGGATCGCACAACCAAGGCAACGGATGAGGTCGCCCAATCCATTTCTGCGATCCAGGCGGAAACCAAACAAGCTGTCGAACGCATGAGTGCTGGAACCCAGCAAGTCAGTAAAGGTGCTGAGAATGCATCACGTGCAGGCGAAAGTCTGCAGCAGATTGTCGAATCGGCTCACACCGTGGCCGAACGTATTGAGTCCATCGCTGCTGCCGTCGAAGAGCAGTCCAGCGCCAGCACGCAGGTGGCCAACAACATCGAAGCCATCAGCAATGTCACGTCTCAATCCAGCCAGGGTGCCATGCAAGCCGCGGAGGCCTGTGGACAACTTTCAAATAAAGCTGAACAACTCCAACAACTCGTCAGACAATTCAAAATCAGCAACGACGAAAATCACTGAAATCGTCCCATATCAACTCTTGGCCTCAACTGATGGATTTGTCCATTCAAATGGGTTATTGCATGCCCGAGATTTGCAGCACTCTCGTAGGATTCCCTGAAAAAAGAGAATATATTTTTCCTGTAAATCTGTTCAGCCAACTTAATACGCCTTTGGTTTAGGTCGATATGCATCAAGTCAATACCCGCATTGTAAAACACGAACCTATGAAAAGGTCGAGCGATGTATGTATCAGGCATGTAACAGGCAAGGAACAACGTCTTCATTGCGTATGGATCGTCCTTGCCCAATTATCCTGAACATGCAGCAAAACAGGAGTCGCACCACATGGTCTCTTTGAAAATATTTAAAGTCCGTACCATCAGCCAGAAAATCTGGGCGCTTGTGGCCATCCTTTCCGGGCTAACGGTTGTGGTTGCCGTGTCAGGATTATTCCTGGTGCAGAAACTCGAAAGTATCAGTCAGGAAAAACTCGAAGACGCGATGATCTCTGCCCATAAGGCAAGACTCCAATCCATCACCGAAGCGACCAAGGGGCAGATGCGTGAAGCATTGGCCAATGCGAACACACGTGAAGAGAAGATCAAGGTCATTCGTGACTCACTGAAGAATACCTTCTTCCATGCCACGCCTGATGAAACCAAAATGACGGGCTATTTATTCGTCTATGGATATGACGGATACTGCATTGCGATGCCTCCCAAACCTGAATTACATGGGCAAAACAAACTCGACATGCAGGATTCAAAGAAGACGTATATCGTTCAAGACATGATTAAGTTGTCTCAAAAAGGTGGCGGATTCTATTCCTACTACTTTGCCAAGCCCGGTGAAACCGAAACATCTGAGAAGCTTTCTTACATCAGTCCCGTGGGTGATGGCTTGGATATGTTCATGGGTGTAGGTGTCTATGTGGATGACGTCCAAAGCAAAAAGGCAGAAATTGCCCTTCAGATGCAAACCGCACGCAACGGCTTTATGTACGTTGCCGTGGGCATCACGTTGGCTTACTCACTGCTGATCGTCACGCCGTTCACCCTACTCTTGATCCGCCGGAGCATTGTCGGGCCGATCCGTAAACTTTCGGACATGATGACTGACATTGCTGAAGGCGAAGGCGATCTGACCCAACGCATCGAACATAAATCCGATGACGAACTGGGCAAACCTGCTAAAGGCTTTAACACCTTTGCTCAGAAGATTCACGACACCATTGCACAGGTTGCTTCCTCGGCCAGCGAAGTGGCGTCCGCCGCGACGGAAATTGCTGCTGTCTCCGATGAGATGGCAAACGGTTTGTCACAACAGTCCGCACAGGTACATCAGATTTCCAGTGCCATCGAAGAGATGAACGTTTCGATCGTCGAAGTGGCGCGCAAGAGTGAAGATGTCGTCAAGCATGCTGAACATGATGCCCAGGCTGCTGAAGAGGGTGGTCGGATTGTTTTTGAAACTGTCCATGAAATGCAGTCGATCAAGCAGACGGTGACCGAAACGGCCAACTCCGTTGAGGAACTGGGCAAGCGTGGCGAACAGATTGGTCAGATCATTGCGGTGATTAACGACATTGCCGATCAGACCAACCTGCTGGCACTGAATGCTGCGATTGAAGCTGCCCGTGCCGGTGAACATGGTCGCGGGTTTGCCGTTGTTGCCGATGAAGTCCGCAAGCTTGCCGATCGCACGACCAAGGCAACGGATGAGATTGCCCAATCCATTACGGCGATCCAGACCGAAACGCAGTCTGCTGTCGAACGCATGGGCAAAGGCACCGAACAGGTTGCAGGCGGCGCCGAGCGTGCTTCAGAGGCAGGTGAAAGTCTCAAGAACATTGTCGAGAGTTCCAAGGCTGCGGTGGACATGATTCGTTCGATCGCCGCTGCTGCCGATCAGCAATCCACCGCCAGCGGTCAGGTTGCCAACAGCATCGAGAGCATCAGTTCCTTCACCCGCCAATCCAGTGAAGGTGCTTCACAGGCTGCTGAGGCCTCTGGCCAACTCTCCAGCAAGGCTGAACAACTTCAATTGCTCGTCAGGCAGTTCAAGATTGATGCCAAGCTGATCAAAGCCTGATCTAACGTATAAACAAATCATTGAACAGGACTTGCTAAACCAGTGAGTCCTGTTTTTTAATTTCGGCATCGTGAAATGGTCAGAACCTGAAAGTGGAAAAGATACCCCTGCATATCCCAAGTAGGCTTAACTCCCTCTGAGGTTACGTCGATATAACCATATCAAAGCAACGTCATAATTAACGGTGTTTTCGAACAGACGAAGGTGGACATGCCGACTGGTCCTAAACGTGTTTTGTTCTTTGTGTAAATGTTCGATCAACACTGATGTAACGATGTCGGCAACGCGGCACATCGTGACTTGGTAAGGCAATTTGCCAAAGGCTCCTTCATGTGAAAGGTCATCCAAAAATGAAACGCAACACAAATGGAAGTGCGCACGCAAAATGGTCCCAGTTTGAATAGTTGACGCGCACGCAAAAGAGGCCCACCCAGCAGGCCGACTCGAG
>PAIY01000197.1 GCA_002704825.1 Phycisphaeraceae bacterium | reverse complement strand
TCTACTGCATGCCACTGGATTCCCGCCTGCGCGGGAATGACGAAAAATACCAAGGCATGGAGTTTAATGATTTGAACTGCTATAAGGCAACCCGTGCTGCGGGAGCGACACGGCTTTTGAGTAATGCTTGTCGTTTCAAAACGCAATGATGGATCAAGCCCAAAACGTGTTCACTCAACCGTGCGGTGCGTTGGGATCGAGCATCCGTTCTTCAATCCGATAGGCGTGATACAGGTCATGCATGGCCAGGTGACGGAACATAATGAACACGCTGTAGTGCGAATACTCAGCATGCTCGGCCGTAATTTGCCATTGCGCGATGGACAGTTCATTCAGACGTTGGATCATGGCCAAACGCTCACGAGCAAAACGCTGCATCGCTTCGTCAAGATCGATGCCCAACAACATATCCGGCGAATCATCATCCGCAGGGATATAGGGTTTGATCACCGGCGAAGGGTTCGAAAGCATCATCTCCAAACGCTGCATCATCATCGGCTGAACCTGGGGCAGATGCACCGCATGTTCATGGGCGGACCACTTACCAGCTTCGGGTCGCCATTTGCGAACGGCAAGGGGTACTTCATTGATCAGGTTAATGACCAACTCCGGGCCGGTTGCCAATTGCGTAAGAATGTTCTGAATCCGAGTTGTACTGGTCATCGTGCATCCTGCCTGTGATATCCGATCACATGTCCAATCAACCGGGCATGGCATAGAAAAATTCTTCTTTAACGATCTTGCCTTGATCGTTAAGTGTGTACAGGCCGGACTCCTGCATTTGCATGCGCTTGCCTTGCATGGGACCAGGGGCATTGCAGGTGCAGTCGATTTTGAAGGTCACGATGAATCGGTCACCATGCGGGAATGGGCCGAGGATTTCTTCGCTGTGGACTTCGTGATTTTCGATCCACCAGGTATTCTTACCCCGGATCGCATCAATCCCCTTCATCTCACGGGGCATGTCCATCTCCGGGCAATCCATCACTTCCACGCTGATGATGTCATCAGCATAGAGCGTGTCGACAGCTTCCACATTCTTGTTTTGCTTGCAGAGTTCAACGAGTTTGGTCCCAACTTCCAAGGCGAGTTCGGTGGTGGTGGGCATGTGTGTTTCCTTTAAATGAGGTGTAAATGTGTCATGCGGTTTAACGGCTTGGCATGATAGGTTTTTGTTAGGTTTAAATCAAGATCAATTTGCGTCCGAAATCCAAATTAATCTTTTCCTGACATTCGCTGTATGGCCTGACCACCGCTTAGAGAGATCGGACTTGAACCCGGCAACGGGCTTCACACACTGGTTATCCACATCCGCCCCAAGGCTGTGCATCGCCTGTGAGTTTTGACAACATCAAGCGATTAAACAGGCTATAACCGGTAAAGACCCATACTTTTGGCCAGGTATCCGCAATCGGGGCTGCACGCGAAGCGATTGGGCGTTATAGTAATGGGCTCGATTCGAACGGCCGGCAATCGGCCAAGGAATCCAGTCGGCGGACAGTACGTCGCTGATTGACAGGCAGCATTGAAACGGAGACCCACCTTGCGTAGAAGTCGTCGGCCCATCAGAATCGCATCTCGTCAAAGTCAACTCGCACGCGCCCAGGCCCAGGCTGTGGGACGTGTGTTGGGCAAACTCCACCCGGATGTCGCGATTGAGTATGTCTGGATCGACTCCGAGGGCGATCAACGTTTGGATACGTCACTGGCCAACGTCGGTGGCAAAGGTCTGTTCACCAAAGCCATCGAACGGGCTTTGCTGGCTGACAAAGCCGACGTGGCTGTACACAGTCTCAAGGACCTCCCCGCACAGATGACGCCAGGCCTGTCGATCGCTGCCATCCCCAACCGTGGTGATGCACGCGACTGCCTGATCTCTGATAAGGCCAACACCATCGAAGAACTGCCCCAGGGCGCGACCGTGGGGACATCCAGCCCGCGTCGCAAGGCTCAGTTGCTCAAACGTCGCCCGGACCTGCAGATTTCCGAGATGCGGGGCAACGTGGAAACGCGTTTAGCCAAAGTGCTCGATCGCCAGGAATACGACGCGACACTGCTTGCCGTTGCAGGGCTTCAACGTTCAAAACTCGGCAAATTCGCGGATAAACCGTTGGACCCAGCCGAATTTCTGCCTGCCGCCAGCCAGGGTGCCTTGGGCATTCAATGTCGCACGGATGACCATGTGTCGATCTCGCGCTGCCTGCCTTTGAATCACACGCAAACGGCGTTGGCGGTGCATGTCGAACGCGACATCATTGCCGGTTTGCAGGGTGACTGTCACAGCCCCATTGCTGCGTACTGCTATCCCAGCGATGCCGAGGGGCGACACTTTGAAGTCGTCGCCCGTGTGTTTAGCCATGATGGTCAACAGGTCATTGAAGCCACCGGCAAGGCTGAAGGTAAACTCCTGTCAAAACTCACCCAACAGATTCTCGATGAGCTTTTGGACAAGGGCGCTGCCGAAGTGCTCAATGGTGTGAGTCAGTTGATGCAGGGCATGGTTTGATTTCGGATTGTGCTTCGCAATACCTTCGGTGTCTGATTTCGCCCGAATGGTCAACCGCTTGCGGTTTAGCGCGATTTTCGAAATTCTGTCGCATATAACCATTTAAGTCATTTCATGGAGCGCTAAACCGCAAGCGGTTGAGCTTGTCCATAAGTCGAATGATCGGTTTTTGTGGCTTGAACAGCGCGATCTCGGGGAGGTTTGAGACCAACTTCCGGGGAAACTTCCGGAGGGACTTCCGCAGCCAAACCCATTTTTCACCCGTTGGGCCTGCAAAAGATAAATAAATCCGTACAATCTGCGTTTTGGATATTTGTTAACGCAACCCCCGGTCGGCGTGTTGTCGGGTTGGGTGTCGTTCGACTATACTATTTGGCTCGACATCTTCGAGCGAAAGGATATGAATTATGGCAAGCCGCAAGCCCTTCGTTGGCGGTAACTGGAAAATGAACCTGCATGCAGACGATTGCGCCAGCCTCGCCAAGCAGCTGGTTGACTCGCTTCCTTCCAATGAGAAGGTCGACATCGCTGTCTTCCCCGCGTTCCCTTATCTCGCTGCCGTCGGCGCGATCATCAAGGACTCGGCAGTGAAGCTCGGTGCCCAGGATTTCTACATCACTGAAAACGGTGCCTACACCGGCGAAGTCTCCCTGAGCATGCTCAAGGACGTTGGCGTGGAAGTCGTGCTCGTGGGTCACAGTGAACGTCGCCACGTGCTTGGTGAATCCAACGCGCTGTGCAACGAAAAGACCCTTGCGGCTTTGAACGCTGGCATGGAAGTGATTCTGTGCATCGGTGAAAAACTCGAACAGCGCGAAGCCGGTCAGACCGATGCCGTCAACTGGGGCCAAATGGCTCTGGGTCTTGCAGGCGTCACCGCCGAGCAGATGAGCAAGGTCACCATCGCTTACGAACCCGTCTGGGCCATCGGTACCGGCAAGACTGCCACCCCCGAAGATGCTCAGAAGGCTCACGCTGCCATCCGTGCTTACCTGACCTTTGCCTACGGCGAAGCAGTCGCTGCTGGTGTGCGTATCCAGTACGGCGGTTCCATGAAGCCCGGCAATGCCAAAGACCTCGTCGGTCAAGCTGACATCGACGGCGGCCTGATTGGTGGCGCAGCCCTCAAGGCTGCGGACTTCACCGCCATCTGCGAAGCTGCCATCAGCTAACTTTATATTGTCTACACGGTCGGGCCATCCGCGTGGGTGGCCCGACATTTTTTCCCGAGCAGTTTTCAATACTGCAATGGAGTTCAATCAATGGTGCTCACCACCGGTTCGGTTCTTGTCACGCTTTTGTCGATCGCGTTTGTCATTGTCTGCTTTCTGCTGATCCTCCTGATCCTCATCCAACGTCCCAAGGGCGGTGGTCTGGCGGGTGCTTTCGGTGGTGCAGGTGGCAGCGATCAAGCCATGTTCGGCGCCAAAGCCGGTGACGCATTGACGTGGATCACCGTGGGCCTGTTTGTCGGCTTCCTGCTTTTGGCCATGGGTCTGACCTGGGCAACTGATCCGGGTGACGGTGCGGACCAGGCGCAGCAGTTCACCATGCCCGTCGAAGGTGAAACCGATGCTGCTGCAACGACCACTGATGAAGCAGCGGACACTGCGACCGACGAAGCCGCTGACATGAGCGACAAGGTTGACGCAGCCGTTGAAACTGTCAAGCAGACCGCTGCGGACACCGCCGAGTCAGTGAAAGAAGGAACAGTCAAAGCTGTTGAGGCGACCGGTGAAGCGGTCGACAAGGCTGTCGATGCCACCAAGGAAGCAGTCCAAACCGTCAAGACCGAAGTCGAAAAAGCCACCAGTGACTCGGAGGCAAAATGATCCGATCGATGACGGGTTTTGGTCAGGCCGCCAATCAGATTGATGGCGTGCATTACGCAGTGGAAATCCGTAGCGTCAACAACCGCTACTTCAAGTCCACCATCCGTGTGCCCGACGAGTTGGCATCACTTGAAACGGAACTGGAAACCCAGTTGCGCAAGCGTGTCCACCGGGGCTCGATCACCCTCACCGTCAAGTTTCGTTTAGCTGATGATGTGTCGCCCTATCAAATCAACGACCACGCTTTGCAGGACTATCTCAAACATCTGCAGCAGCTGCGTGATCAGGTTGGCAACGCACAGACCGCCAACATCGACTTGACCGCCCTGCTGGGTTTGCCCGGCGTGCTGGTTCAGACCGATGACCTGGAACAAATCACCGCCAAGGCACGCACCGCACTCAAACCGCTGGTCGATCAGGCCATTGACGGACTTTCAAAAATGCGATCCGTCGAAGGCATGGCATTGGCGGAGGACTTGCTCGGTCACCGTGCTGCCATCGAATCACGGTTAAGTGAGATCGCCCAGCGTGCACCGCAGGTGGTGGATGAATACCATCAACGTCTACGCAACCGCGTCAACGAGTTGCTTGCCAAGGCCCAGCTTGATGTCGCCCAGCCGGACCTGATTCGTGAAGTGGCTGTCTATGCTGAACGCTGCGACATTGCAGAAGAAGTCAGCCGACTCACCGGCCACATGCAGCAGTTTGAAGAAATTCTCACCAATGACAATGACGAACCCTCGGGTCGAACCCTCGACTTCCTCACGCAGGAAATGCTTCGCGAAGCCAACACCATCGCCAGCAAGTCCAACGATGTGACGATCGCCCGACACATCGTCGAAGTCAAAGGTGCCATCGACCGCATCAAGGAACAGGTGCAAAACGTCGAGTAGTCGTCAGACACTCATCTCTAGTCATCAGCGACACGCAGTGTCGCAGCTATTGAGAACTGTCGTTAAATCGAAAAGAAAAACGTAGAAAAACCGCGATCAATCGACCGCGGTTTTTTATGTTTGTTGCGTGACTGCGTGTCTGCGTGACTGCGTGACTGCGTGACTGCGTGACTGCGTGACTGCGTGCAATCGTAACGATTGTTGTGACATTCGCTGCTGCAGTGCAATGACTTCTAATCACTCCGACAATAGCTGCTGCACTGCGTGCTGCTGTTGCATCAAAGATGTAAATCTCAATGCATCATCACTCACTGCCCCTCAGGTACCGGCGCGAGATTCGGGTACGTCGACTGCTTGATCTTGCTTGCGACTTCGGGCTTGATGTATGCAGCGAGTGGATGATTCTGCTGCTGCAGATCCTTGAGAATACACAACGCCATCGCCTTGGCGCCGGCGGGTGAGAAATGCGAGCGATCCTTTTCGTTACAGCTCAAATACGCACTGTCTTCTTCGCCTAAAGCTTCCATCAATACTTCCGAGTGCATGTACAAATCCACCAGCGGTTGATCGTGTTTCTTTGCCACTTCGATCATGGCATTGCGGTATCGCAGTAACCAGGTCACCAACTTGCCATCACGGAACACGCGACGATGCATCGGGGTAACGAAGACCATCTTCACATTTTTGGCATCAAACGAACTGATGTACTGCTCGAGATACGTCTTGTAATCACCGTCAGCATCGGTGGACTCAGGACGGTCTTTCTTGTGTGAGTCGTTATGACCAAACTGGATCAATGCATAGTCTGCGTTCTGAGCCAGTGCTTTATCAAGACGACCTTCCTTGATGAAGGTCTTGGTGCTGCGCCCCCCTGCTGCCAGGTTCACGATGGTGACCTTGTCGGAAAGGAATTCACCGATGACCTGCCCCCAACCGCGTTTGTCGTTGGGTAAATTGTAATTCTGAACCGTTGAATCGCCGCAGAGAACAACCTTGATCGCTGGCAAATCTTCGGCATGGATTTGATCGGTCATACTCCACCCCAATAACAAACTCATCAATAAACATAAAGCCAAATAACGCATTTGAAAACTCCGAAAGAAAAAGGTACTCCCAGTCAGACATCGTACCGACTGGGAGCAGGTGAAGGTTAAAATTGATGATTCATTATTTGAAAAAAAATCAGTTGGGTAACAATTCCAACGTCATGTTGTCGATCATGATCGGCTCAGACAAAGCTTTGGGGACGCGGATGGCAATACCGGAGAAGCGCTGCGCTTTGGGAGCAGAGTCCTTGAGCGGGATGCTGTACTTCTGCCAACCGTTGACTGCGTCACCGACTTTGTATTTGGAGGTGTAGACTTCCTTGCTGCCGACACCACTTTCCAGGCTCAGCAGTTTGATCTTCATGTTGGTTGTCGAACTCATGACAAACTGCAGATGCCATTGCCCCTGATCCGAATCGGGGGTTGCATGGTCGGTGCCTTCACGTTTGGTACGGAAGGTGACACCGCCCTGTCCGGGCGTGCCGGTGATACCGATGCAGTTGCTGCCGTCAGGACCTTTGCCGGAGAAGTCTTTCATCTTGCCCCCACTCCAACCGCTGTGATACCAGCCCGAGTCACGTTTGTTGTCGTAGACGGTGATGGACTTGAGACTGTTGTCATCGCCCGTGGGGATATCAGCAAGCTTCGGCTGAGCCTTGGTATTGGTCACCGAGCTGATGCTCGATGTTGATACAGGTGGCGCTGATGCAACAATCGCCTGTGCAGTGGAAGGGCCGGGGGTGAGTTTGACATCATCAATCAGGAATGGGCGATCCAATGAACCGGAGCATCGGATATAGAAACCAGCCAATGTCTTGAAAGTGGCACCGGATTCAAAAGCCTTGACTGGGATGGAGACCGGTTGCCAGTCACTGCTGGACGCGTCGAACTGATCAGCCAGGGGCAGTTCCCGGGTCTTCTGTGATTTGTCCATGGAGTAGATGTTGATGGCCATATTCGGCAGTTTCTTGTTGCCATTGGTGTTAACCATCAAGCTCAGATGCCAGTTTGCATCTTTGCGATCTTCAAGGTTGATATCACAACCCGCACGCTTGGTGCGGTAGGTTGCACCATCGCCTTTGGCTGTCCCCTTGATCAGCACCCCCATGCAATTTGAACCATCAATGCCCTGACCTTTGAGCAACTTCATGTCTGCTCCGCGCCAGCCGGAGAAGTACCAGCCGGTGGGGTTCTTGTCGATAAAGACGTTGATGGGCTTGGCATCGAGAAGTTTGCCTTCCTTGACGATTGCAGGTTGAAGCTTACGACCAATGGTCATGTAATCTTCGCTGCGCCAGCTGGCGTGATAACCTTGATTGCTGCCTGATCCCAGACCATCAAGTGCTGTGCCGATTTCAAACTTTTCTGATTTGCCATACGCAAAGTCGGGAAGCACCTTGGCCGACTCTTCGGTGCTCATAACCTTGGTGTTTTCGAGAATGATCCGCTTGTCTGCCTGGTTAGCGTCCGAGAGTACGACGATGCTATCGTGATGGAATGCACGCAAGGCAGCTTCGACTTCGGCTGGGGCGCGATAGCGTGAGAGTTCCCAACCCGGACGATCACCGAAGAAGGTGGACTTGTAAATCCTGGCAATCCCGCCGGTCCACATGCAGACCGAACTGGAGTTACCCCCACGCTTGTAGGGATAACCGCTGACCGTGCGATAAAGCACCACGCCCGGATCATTACTCCAGAAACGGAGATTACGCTTGTTACGAATGGCAACACAACCGATGAGCAACGGGTTGGCAGACTTGTCATCCCAACCGCCGTCGGTGTTGTCATAGGCGATGCAACCCACATAGGTGATGTTGTAGCAATTACGTTCAGCACAGAAACCGTCAGCATTCCAGTAACCACTGCCGGCATCGTGGTAGTTGTTACGCGCGATGCAGTCGATGAAGGTGATGTCATGATCGTAGACGCCTGAACTTCCCGAACCGCCCTGACAGGAAAAGCCCATGTGGAACGGTTCGGTTGCCCATTCTTTGCCACCGGCATCGGCGACACAGTTTTTGAAGGTGGCGTTGTAGACACCATCACGAATGCGAAAGCCGCGTTTGGAATAGTGAATCACCTTGGCATCTTCGACGCGGACATCGTTGGTGCCGATCTCAGGTTTGGATGCCGAAGCACCGCCGGTGAAAATAAAGCCGTCACGTGTTTCGCGGACCTCAACGTTTTTGATGCGGATACCGGTGATGTTGCCGGGAGAATTGGTCCAGAAAAAGCCGCGGACATTGCGGGCTGCGATGTTCTGCAGACCAATCCAACTCGAACCGGCTTCGACGTTAAACAAGGTAAATCCCTTGTTGGCATCATGCTTGCCCCATTCACCGACGAAGGTGGGCATCTTGCCGTCTTTGATCTGTCCCTTGATGGTGACGATATCTTTTTCGCTCTTGCCATCATTCTTGAGGGTGATGGTCCCACCAATGTATTGCCCAGCAGCGAGGTTGAGTGTGTCCCCATGCTTGAGTTTGCCATAAGCATCTTCCAACGACTTGGCGTCGTTGTATTGCAGGGCATTATCCCAGTTGTTGCCGGACTTGTTACCGGAACCCGATGGGGACATGTACAGGTCGGCAGCGGATACGGTGAAGGTTGCCATCAGCGATGCTGCCAGAAGCGTCAGACAGGTGTGGACATTGAAACGAAAGGTACTCATAACGATTCTTTCCAGTTAAACGAGATCATGTATTGGAGTCTGTTGATCCAGCTGTGAGAGCATGAGGAGTCACACTGCGCAGCATGGATATGGTTTGGTTTGTGGGGCTTTTCTGATCACGAACAGGCGGAGGGTTATCCCTGTTTCCTGGTCTTGACGAACTTGCACTTCTCATGCGGGGTGGTGATGATTTTTGCGTGATGGGGGATGGTGATCACGCGCATGTCACCCATGAGCACGTTCATGTTGTCGGTATCGCTGCCATCACGATCCATGTGACGGTATTTATAGTTTCGCGTCCATCGGTTGGAGAACATGTAAAAACTCGTTGCATCAGAGAGCAAAGCAGTACTGGAAGCATTGATGACTTTCCAGTATTCACCGGTGTAGTAGTAGTTCATCCCAAAACTGTAAGCCGAAGTTGCCCGGTGAGGACATTTGACTTCAGTGGGGAAGTTGTAGCGTGCAGCACTGCCTCTGTTTTTGCTCCACCAATTGTTGTTGACGTAACGACCGATGTACCACATGTACCGGGTGTCACCATTGCTGCCCCAATCCTGATAGCCCTTGGGATGCGGGAAGTATTGGTTGTAGTCTTCACCATAAAGCACAAAACCGATGCCGATCTGCCGGAGTCCTGAAGCACACTTGGTCTGCTGGGCACTGAGTCTGGCGGTTGCCAAAGCAGGCAGCAGGATGGCGATCAGCAAGGCAATAATACTGATGACCACAAGCAATTCGATAAGCGTGAACCCTCTGACGGGTTCCTGGCCAATGCTTTTCATGGTGTTTACCCTCTAAATCCGCTGTGCCGAGGAACGTTCCACAAGCTGGACATCCAACTTGATTTCGCGGACCCAATCGTTCGCATTCATCGGCTGTTTATCCAGAAGCGCCTGCACACAAGCCCGACCCAACTGTGTCAGATTGATTCGGATCGACGTTAATGCAGGCATCATGAATTCGGCAAACGGCTCATCGCCAAACCCCATCACACTTAAATCTTCAGGCAAGCGCATGCCCATGTCGTTGGCCACACGCATCACCGCATGCGCCAGGCGATCGGACGTGCCAAAGACCGCTGTTGGGCGATCCGCCACGTCGAGCATGTCGGTTGCAATCTCGGTGGCATCGGCACCATCGCAGGCCATCACATCCACACGCGTGCCTGAGAACTCCTCTGCAGCATGACGGAAACCGGCCAGTCGACGGCGGGCATAGGTCAACGAACCCTGTCGCTGTATCACGCAGGTATGACGATGCCCCAAACCGAAAAGATACTTGCCCGCGATGTAACCGCCTTCAAAGTCATCGTTGACGATGCGCGAGACACCTTCAACATCCGGACCGTCTCCCACCGCCACAACCGGAAGCTGACGACGGACCATATCTTCGACGTAATGCGTGTTGCCACCACCACACCAGATCACACCGCGCGGGCGGGTCTGATGGATCGTCGCATTGGCAATCTCCGGGTTGAACTGGTTGAACTCGACACTCAAACCATGTGCCACTGCAGATTTCTCAACCTCCGGCAAAACGCGCAGGAAGTAATTCATCTTCATCGGTGTCGCATCGGTCAACATGAACACCAGCGTCTGGGCTGACACCGAAGCACGCTGCTCCGGACGCTTGCGAACGAATGAACCCTTGCCATGCAGGGTCTCAATGACGCCCTCACTGGCCAGATGCTGCAACGCCTGTCGGACCACCGGCATGCTCACGCCATAACGCTCGGTAAGCTGACGAACCGACGGGATCTTGGCCCCGATCTGCCAGCGTGATTCGACAATTTCAGCCTCTAACTGCTGAGAGAGCTGATAGTTCAAGGGAATCGGACTGTCGCGGTGTAATTGTGTCATAATATTTGAGTTCAACTGTTAATAAACATAATAACAGGCAAGTTCGCCAAGGCAAGTGATCACGATGAAAATTGGCTCTATACCTGCTGAAAATACAACTTTGCAACTGTTCATAAGACTCGGGAACAACTGTTAACATCATTATAAACACAAGTATGCAACGGGACCGCGTTCCCAGGCAGTTACCAGAATTTTTTGTGTTTTTTTCGATGATCAGATGCTCAAAACCCCCACCTGACGACGCCTGGGGTTGCTGGCATCCGGGTGACCAATGGGGGGACTGGCGGGTTGCGCGAAATCAGCAGACTCAAACCATCCGCGATCTGCAGGGTGGCCGGGCTATCCTTCAAGGTACAAGCTGTCAGACGAACGCGGTGTGGCTGACGGATCGAACCTTCCCCCTAGACGGATAGAGCAGTTCAAATCATCAAACTCCATGCCTTCGTATTTTTCGTCATTCCCGCGCAGGCGGGAATCCAGTGGCATGCAGTCGAAAATTGCAAATTTCACTGGACTGCCGCCTGCGTGGGAGTGACGGAGGGTGGAGATTCATTCTTTGCATCGCTCTAGCCGTCAGATTCGCCATATTACGGGCTCATCTGACGACTTGTGTTGATCTGATACATCGCTTTAGGTCACTGGCGTTTGACCACCAGCATGGGGCTGGAACTCCAGGGCTGAACGAGTAGATTGGCATGTTCAGGGATGGTTTTGACGTGCATGTCGCCCATGAGGAGATTGAGGTTGCCGGTGAAGTTGCCAGCCCGGTCCATGTGACGATACTGGAAGTTACCGCCTGAGGATTCCATAAAGAAGTAGCTTTTGGCATCGCCAATGAGAATGGTTTGGCTTTGATTGATGACCTGCCAGTAGTAGCCTTCGTACTGATTGACCATACCAAAGTGATTGCCCTTGTCCGCATCGCGTTCGGGACATTGGACGCTCTGATGCCAAAAATATCGCGCCAGGTTATCCCGATTGTCCTGCCACCAGTTATTATCGATGTAGCGGCCGATATACCAGTTGAATCGAGCATTATTCGGCGCGGTGGTGTCGTACTTGCGTAAGCTCCCGCCACTGTCTTTGTAGGTTCCGCGTGGATGCGGGAAGTACTGTTCGTTGTCTTCACCATATACTGCAAAGGCGACACCGATCTGCTTGAGGCCTGAGCCACATTGGATCTGCATTGCACTCATGCGTGCACTGGCCAATGCCGGCAGCAGGATGGCGATGAGCAGCGAGATAATGCTGATCACAACCAACAATTCAATGAGCGTAAACCCCTGCCGACCATTTGTTCCACGATTCTTCATCACACACTCCCATTTCTGCTTTTGGTCGTTGAACGCTCAACCAGCTGCACATTCAATTTGATTTCACGAACCCAATCACCTTTGCTCTGAGGCTGGCCATTCCAAAGGACATCCACGCAGGCTTTACCAAGCTGCTGATGATTAATACGAATTGATGTCAGCGCAGGCGTCATGAACTCAGCAAAAGGCTCATCACCAAAACCCATCACACTTAACTGCTCGGGGACATTGATGCCCATCTGAGTTGCCTGTTTCATGAGCGTATGTGCCAATCGATCGGAGGTGGCAAACACGGCTGAGGGAAGCTGATCTGCTTCGAGTATCCGACGCGCGACCACGTCCGCTTCCTCACCGTTACAGGCTTGAACCTGGAGATTGACATCTCGGTAGTCTTCGGTGGCATAACGCAATCCCGCAAGACGTCGACGTGCGTAAGGCAGGGACGCATCACGCTGGAAAACCAGAACCTCCCGATGCCCCAGGCCAAGCAGGTGTCGGCCTGCGATGCAGCCACCATCAAAGTCGTCGTTGACAATGCGCGTCACCCCCGCAACGTCCGGCCCGTCACCGATGGCAACCACGGGGACCTGGCGTTCAACCAACTCCCGGATGTAGTCCAACTCACCGCCACCACACCAGATCACGCCACTGGGCTGCGCACTGCGAAGCGCGTTGGTGATATCCGAATTCAAATGGTTGAATTCCACCCCCAGGCCAACCGCCGACGCTTCCTTAGCCACCTCAGGCAAAGTTCGCATGTAGTAACTCATCTTCAACTGAGCCGCGTTGGTCAGCATGAACACCAGCGTGTGTGAGCTTTGAGACTTGCGGTACGCTGGACGCTTGCGGACATAGCTGCCACTGGCGGGGATGGTTTCGATGATACCCTCAGCCACCAGATGCCCCAACGCTTTACGGACACTGGGCACACTCACGCCATACAACTCTGTGAGTTGCCGGACGGATGGAATCTTCTGGCCAACTTTCCATCGTCCTTCGATAATCTCAGCTTCAAACTGCTGGGTGAGTTGATAGTTCAACGGGATCGGACTTTGACGATGCAACTTGGACATATTCACCCCAACTGAGTAAATGTTCAGCAATTGATACACAGATCGTAAAACGAGCCGAATTCAATGAAAGAATCCAAGCCTCAAAAGTGGATTCAGAGAATCTGCACACCATTTACATCACTAACTGTGTATTAGTATATGCACAGATCAAGACAGATCAAGGCATCCAGACATAAAAAAAAGCCACCGTGTTGATCACGATGGCCTAAGCACATTTTTAATCACAATTTACAAGTTGTCCCAGACAAGCTGAATATCACTCGGTCAGACCCAAGCGGTCATTTCCAATACAGCCAGAGATTGGCGACGGCATTGTAGCCATGCAATGTTGAACTCATGTCATCTCGTGTGTAGTAGGCAGCATGACCGTCATAGAAACCGGTCTGCATATTCTGCCACTCGTTATGTCGCCAGGCACAAGCACGGTCTCGGGTACTGGTGACATTCTCTTCGGTCTTGTAATTGCCTTTGCGATCGAAGGTAATGGAAGTCGAAACGGCGTCAGCAATGTGGAATTTCCGACCCGGGCGTTTCATATCCAGGATCCGAAAGTAATACGTTCTATGTGGCGCATATTGATCGCGACGCGTCTGCTCTTTGTTATAACCATATGACATACCAATATTTTGCTTATCACTGGAAGCCAAACGGATGGCTCGCGTTGCGCCGGGGCAGAACATCCCCAACGGCCAGGATGATGTGCCATCGGACTTAAGCCCCATGGAGGTTCGGTAATGCGAATTTTTGGACCAGGTATTGGCATGCACGACATATTCATTGAAGTCCGCATTGTAAGCTGCCTGAGCCACGCAGTGATACCGCAGATTCGCCAGACACTTCGTCGCCCGTGCCGCTTCGCGCGCTTTGCCCAGTGCAGGCAAAAGAATCGCAATCAAGAGCGCAACAATACTGATCACCACCAACAGCTCGATCAATGTAAAACCTGATCGCAGAATGATTTCATCGCGTTTCATAGCATTTACCCCAACAAGAAACCCAACCCATTCACTTAACAGCAATTCAACAGATACAAAAAGACAGAGAAAAGATGTTCAGGAACCAGTCTGTATCACTGTTAATAAACATAGTAACAGGCAATCCCTGCAAGACAAGTTTTGTCACTAAAAAACGATCAAAATAGTGTCTTTGCATCTCTTTAAATGCTTCATTTCAAAGACGCCTGACAATGCAATTCGGATTATGCGTATTCGCGGAGGTATTTTTTCGAGATTAAAACACCAGCTCATTACTGAGTGCCCCGAAACGGACGATAGACAAAACGTCCGACCTGGGGGTCAGGGCGATAGATGACGAGGTTGCTATGCCCCAATCAGAAATTCACATCACGCGTTTCGCCAAATCAGGGTGTCTGCTGATCCTGCTCATCTGTTCTGCAGCATGGTCTCAAACCCAAACCCAGGTCTTCCCCACCGACTACGGATATTGGCAGCAAACCATCCAAAGAATCCCCAATGTCGAAGGCGGCTGGAATCTGATTCCCGAATCCGTGATCATCAGCCCCGACTGTACGCACATTGCTTACAAGATGCAGCGCGGTATCGGGATCATCGTCGTCCTCGACGGCATCCCCAGTCGCGTCTACCGCAAGGTCGGCGAGTTGACGTTCTCCGAAAATCACAACCAACTGTTCTATCGTGCTCGTGAATTGGGGGCATGGTACATCGTCCGAAACTATCGCCCTTACAACTTCCGCGAATTCATTGCTGATCCAATCCCAAGCCCCAACGGTTATGGGTGGGCAGCCGTCTTCAAATCCCCCATCAAGCAACAACTCTGTGTCAACGGCAAAGACAGCCCGACCTTTGACGAGATCAATCAACAAAGCATTCGCTTCAGTCCTGACAGCAAACAAATCGCCTACTTCGCCCGGCGTGGCCATCACTGGTATGTCCAGTTCAATGACAAAACCGCAGGCCCCTACGAAGATGTTGCTCAAGCCCCCGTCTACGATGAACTCTCAGAACAACTCGCCTACATCGCCAAGCACAACGGCCAATGGTATGTCGTGCAGAACCACGAACCCTGGACACCTGTCAACGACGCGGCCGGTCTGCAGTTTCATCCCAAGACCCACAAGCTCTATGCATGGCTTCGCGTTCAGGGAGACAATTGGCAGCTTCACTGTAACAACACGCCCATTGACGATGCCGTTTCATCAACACCTGCCAGAATCGTGTTCGCCGAGCGTCCAAACGCATGGGCCGCACGCCTGACCGTTGGCAGTCAAACCCAGATCATCCGCAATGGTGAACGCCTGCCCATCAACGGCTATATCCTGCCGGACTCAATCCAGTACGGCCCCAAGCATATCCAGCTTTTCTACATCACCCGCACGGATCAAGGCGAATACCTGACGGTCGATGGGCAACTGCTCACTGCCTGCCAAGCCATTCAAACAACGGACATTCTCATTGCCCCCGACTCCCGGCGTGTGATCTATGTCGCCAAGCTCAATGACCAGTGGCATGTGATGGATCAAGGCCTGCCCGGCCCTGCGATCGACCCAATCGTCCCCGGTTCGCTGCGATTCTCACCGGACTTCAAGAAGGTGCTTTACCAGACACAAGGTGATGCATTTGTCCGCTTGTATGTCGATCATCAATTAATTGGTGAGTTTGATCAGATGAGCCCACCAATGTATCTCAAACGCGGCACCCACATGGCATGGACAGCACGCATCGGCCAAGTGTGGCATATGTACGTCGACGGATTCAAAAGCCCCACCGGTTTCACCGACATCGTCGGCACGCCGCGTATTGCCAGTGACCTGGACAACTTCCGAACCTTCATCATGCAAAGCCATACCGCCGAGCCGACGTACAACAAATACACCATGGAAAAACTCACTGCCGACGAAGCCCTGGCCAATGTGGAGCCGGAGTCCATTCGGTAAATGATGGCACTGCGATACCCATCCCGTGAAAAACACGTGCGTTACCATTCATGAACACCGGGCGTTAACCCGTTGCCCCATGGATTGACGAATGCACAACGGACACCGGATTGACATCCGCTGCTCAAACAAGCACGCGTTTTTACTGGAATTGATGTGATACAGTTATTTGAGGACGTCTTGGGAACGCTGATTCCTGCAGATTGATCAATGTCCAAACCGCACACCATCGGGCCCTAGGACGGCCTGGGTCTTGAGCAGTGCACCATCCAATCGTTTAAACGTGATGGCAAGGATCAGTTGGTCATCCGGTGAAATCTGGCGATCCAGGCGGAGTACAAAACGGTAGGTACGCGTGACCGAGTCGAAATAAGACTGCTGATCGGCAATGGTGTTCAAGGGGACATCCCAGCTGTAAAGCTTCTCCTGCATGGCCTGTCGGCGAGCCCCGGTCTCCTTGAGCAACTCCAGATGGAAGCTGCCTGCGGACTTGAGCGAATCGCCCATCTCATCCTTGAGTTCGACACGGGCTTCCAAGGCAGGACGCTGCTCGGTGAGAATGAAGCGTGAGGATGGGTAAATCCGCACATCCTGCGGTTTGGGCTGCCAAAGAGCCTGCGCCTCCGATGTGGCGGTTGCTGCCTGATTCTTCGGCGTCACGCCATCTCCCTTGAACTGGCAACCCAGCATTGCCCCGAAAACCATCACCAGCACCAATGCAGACCTCAAATACATGTAAACATTACGCATGAATCAATTTATCTCCATACTCACAGGTTTTAATGAACCCGGTTCTCGCGTTATAATCAGATATCGTATCCTTAATCGGGCAAGTTTTCGCTTCAAGACTTGCCAACCGCCTTGCCAGATTGATTAATGTCTATAAAATAGGCACACTATGACCAGACCTGAACAAGAATTAGACATCCTTGAAAAAATAAGCTTAATCCTGGGCGAGGGATTGGAGCTTGACGAAGTATTTCAACATGCCATGAGCGTCCTTGTTGACCAAATGGGCATTAAACGAGCCTCCTTAACACTTTGGGACGATGCCACCGAGCAGATGCGCATCATTGCCGGGGTCGGCCTCAGTGCCGAGGAGATGGCCAAGGGCCGTTACGCGCTGGGCGAAGGCATCACCGGCCAGGTGATGAAGTCCGGTGAACCGCGTGTCATTGCTGACATTTCGCAGGACCAGGATTTCCTCAACCGTACCGGTCGCGAAAAACTGATCAATGAGAATGACAAACGTCCCATCAGCTTCATCTGTGTCCCCGTCAAGGGCGAAACCGGCGTGGCAGGCACCATCTCCGTCGATATTCCTTACACCGACGAAATGTCGCTGGCTGCAGATGCACGCCTGCTGACCATCATTGCCGGCTCATTTTCCCAGACCATCCGGCTTCACCAGATCGTCAAGGTCGAAACCGATCAGCTCATCGAGCAGAACGAGCGACTCCGCGACAACCTGGGTAAACGCTACCACTTTGATAATATCATCGGCTCATCGCCAGCGATGGAAGAAGTTTTAGCAACCGTCAGCCAGGTGGCCACCAGCCGCGCCACCGCCCTGCTGCTGGGTGAAACCGGTGTCGGTAAGGAAATGATTGCCAAGGCAATCCACTACAACTCACCGCGTAAGGACAAACCGCTGATCCGTGTGAACTGCGGCGCCCTCTCACCCCAACTGCTTGAATCCGAACTTTTTGGACATGTCAAAGGCGCCTTCACTGGCGCGGTCAAAGACAAGACCGGCCGATTCGAAGCAGCCGACGGTGGCTCAATCTTCCTGGACGAAATCGGCACGATGGACCCGCAACTGCAGGTCAAGCTTCTGCGTGTGCTTCAGGAGCGTGAGTTTGAACGCGTGGGTGATCATCACTCCGTGAAGGTCGACGTGCGTGTGATTGCTGCAACCAACCTTGATCTGGAAGAAGCGGTTCGCTCAGGCGATTTCCGTGAAGACCTTTACTACCGACTGAATGTGGTGACGATCAACATCCCGCCACTGCGTAACCGTCGCGAAGACATCCCGCGTTTGATCGACTTTTTCCTGGATCGCTTCAACAAGGAAAACAGCCGTAATCTCCATCGCATGAGTCGCGAGATTCTCAACACACTTTTGCGATATCCCTGGCCGGGCAACGTGCGTGAGTTGGAGAACTGTGTCGAACGCGCGGTCGTGCTTTCAAGCAGTGACGAGTTCACAGACGAGTTACTGCCACTGCAAATCCGAATGTTCGCCCAGCAGGTGCGTGGCACGGGTTCGAGTGAATCTCTTGAAACCACCGCAGGCCGCTTAGCCGAACAAGCCATCCGCGAATATGAGATGAACGAAGGCCAGATTTACGAGATCGTCGTCAATCAAGTCGAACGCGCCCTGATCACCGAAGCCCTCGAACACACCGGTGGCGTCAAGACACGTGCAGCCGACTTCCTGGGCATCAACCGCAATACGCTCAACAAGAAGGTCAAAGACCTGGGCATTGAAGCGGACGGCTAAACGTTACACAAACCATTCGGAACCTTCACCCATCGCGCTGCACCCCAAACGTTTCGGCATCCCGATGCTGTCGTTACGTTTGCATTTCACCGAGCCTGCCAATGGCATGATGCTCTGGACCAATATCATGTTCACATCAATCCCCGATCGTGACAGTCATTGGCCTTTGAAGGATGATGCTGCAAACTGAAACAATCCAGCATTGAAGTCCACGAAACTCAAAAGCTGCCAGTCCGTGCAAACAACATATGAATACCGAGCCATCAGGTTTACTGTGAGATTGATTTAGAAAAATCAATCAACATCACTCCACGAGCATCTATTACAATAGCTGCGATTTAACGCCAAAACAGCCCGATGAACACAACGACCACACCATGCGATCAACAAACAATGCACGCACCAAACAATGACCCAGTTCGCTTTGCAGTCTTCTCTGGCATGCTTGTGTTTCTTATCGCCATGGTCTTTGTCCCAGGCATTGGTGATGGGTTTTATTTTGACGATAATATTTCCATTCAAACCAACAACTCGATTCATACATTGAATCTACTTGAGATTCTCAAAACCCAAACCGACACGCCCTCTGCAGGCCGACCACTGACAAATCTTAGCTACGCGATCGACTACTATTTTTATGGTGAAAATGCCAAAGCCTACCGTTGGACCAATCTCATCTTGCAGATGCTCGTGAGTATCAGCATACTTGCGGTCTTACGGCGGCTTTTGCCATTGTGTTTCAAAACGGGTTTCCTAACACAGCAAAAAACAGATTGGCTAGCACTAGGCGCGACACTGCTATGGGCAGTTCATCCTGTTCAAACCGAATGCGTTTTGTACATCACGCAACGATCAGAACAGTTTTCAATGCTCTGCATGACACTGGCATTTTACGCCCTGCTCCTTGATCACCAATCCAACACATCGACCAAACGCTGGAAAATACTGATGATTGCTTCGACGTGCATCGGACTGTTGTTTAAACAGACAACAGCCGCACTCCCGATCATCTTGATTTTGGCAGATCGCGCACTACTGAACAAAACATGGAAAGATGTCTTAAAGCAACGCGGCAAAGTTCATTTGACCTGCATGATCTTGTCAGTATTGATCGCGGCATTGATTCTCTTGTCAGATCCCACACCCAAAAGCACAGGCACAGGTCTTGGCGTAACGCGATGGCAATACCTGATGACACAATCACAGGTCATTATCTGGTATTTTCGAAATTGCTTTTGGCCAACGGGTCTCTGCCTGAACTACGACTGGCCTATCGTGAATGAATTCAGCCAGGTCATCATCCCATTTGGCATCTGTACGGGACTGGTATTTTTCAGCTGTATATGCATCGTGTATCGACCACGATTAGGCTTTGCATTAGCGAGCATCTTTCTCCTGCTGGGACCAACGTCCAGTCTGATCCCGATTGTCACAGAAGTCGCAGCAGATCGACGGATATCGTTAATCCTGCTGTTTATTTTACTCCCCGCGATTATTCTCATTGGCAACCTATGTCGCCAAAGCAAAGACAAAGTCTGCTTGATCTTGACATGGGCTGGCGTACTGATGTTCAGCGTCATGACCATTGAATTAAGTGCACTGCACCTGAACCATATTGTCCTTTGGGAACATACACGCAAGCAGGCGATCCAAAAACAATCCTCATGGGAACATCTCGGTTGTCAATACGACAGTCTCGGACAATGGGCACCAGCGTGGCAATGTCACAGCAATGCCCTGAAACTCGAGCCAACCTTCAACATTTCTCGCATGAATCTGGGCATGGTTAACGCACAACTTGGACGAACTGATCGCGCCATCGCACAACTCAACCACGAAGCCAACACACCGGGCATTGGCCCAGATGCCCTGAATATCCTGGGGAATATTTACAAGAAAGACAAAGACTACGAACAGGCAATTAAGGCATTCAGAATTGCTTATCAACGAGCCCCCAAACGATGGACATTCGGCTTAAATCTTGCCCGGGTTTACAACCTGACAGAGCAATATGAAAAAGCCCTCGCAATTCTTGAACCTCTTACCCAACAACCTCGCGTTCATCCTGATATTGATAGCGAAATCGGCTTCAGCTATTCCAATCTCAATCGCCTTAATCAAGCAGAGCAAAGTTACCAACGATATCTGCTCCAGCAACCTGACGACGCAAAGATTCTCAACAGTATGGGCGTCGTCCAAGCCAAACTCGGCAAGCTGGATCAGGCGTTGAACTATTTCAAACGAGCTGTCAAAGCCGACTCTGAACTCGAAGAAGCCAAAGACAATTTATCACGTGCTGAAAAAATGCTTCAGGCTCCCCAAGATTAATTCAAATCAAAACAGTCCAGCTGCTTTCATGGCACTGAACCACGCCCATGCCATGCGCGGGAAGACGTTGGCTGCCGGATGCACACCATCTTCACCAAGATCCGTTGCGCCATTGGCAATCGGATAATGATCCACAAAATGAATCGGCTTACCTTGCGATGCATACTCGGCGACCAGACCGGCCTGCAAAATGTTGTACTGCTTGAGGCGCGTGTAAATCGTCTCGGGCACCGTCATGTTCCAGGGCTTGGGGCCGTGCATGATCGGCAGAATCGAACCCAGGAATAGATGCATCGTCGGGCGCGTGTCGAACATGTTGTCCACCAGATCGCGCATCGTCTGCATGACCGGTTCAGGTTCGCCAAGGTAAATCGGATTTGTGCCACAGAGTAGCAGCATCACATCGGGCTCAAACTTTTTCACACTGTCAGCAAGACTGCTCAGCGAACCCCATGGCGGCGTGTCATCACCGTTAAGCAATTGCGTCATACTCCAACCCGGATACCCATCATGCGCCCCATCACGAATGCCTGCACTGCGATCGGTGCGTGTGCCGACGTATTGATGCTCCACTTCAAACTCATCAAGCAGGTCCTGAAGCGGCCCACGATAGCCACCGCGGAGTTCATCATGGGAAGCTGTGATTGAATCACCTGCAGGCAAAATGCGAATAGGATTGGACATGGGCTTAATACCTTGCGTTGGAGTTGTATCGTCCTATCAAGTTAACGGTGAGAAGCCCGTCAAACCAGTCACAATCCCTTTGGTTTTATGTCGGATTCAGTGATGAGAGTAAAATCGGGAGCGGCCCCTTCGGCCACGTGCCGTCGAGGAAAACTGCTTTACGATTTCAGCAACACGCAGTGTTGCAGCTATGGGTTACTGTGACGCTCTTGATTCATCGACAGATACAACACAACCAACATCAAGAACAACGATGTAAACCAGAACGTTTTACGTCTACGATCTTTACCCCTTTGCTTGAAGTGTTTTCTCAATACACATCAGCGTACACCACCCAATGAACAAAAAAACCACGCCCCAGTTGGACTGGAGCGTGGCGGCGGGATACATGGTTAGGTGGGAGTGAAAACTCACACACCCGGTTACCTGGACCTGTTCCCATGCTTCGCTGCTTCCTGGACCCTAAAGTGGAAGCGCTGGGATTGGGACCTGCGAACGTGCTGCTCATTCATGTAACAAACTCAAAGCCGGGTGTTACCCGGGCCTCGGAACCGGCTCGACACGAGTCGGCTCACTAAGATATGAGTCTGTTAGGCGCTGAAGGAGCTGCCGCAGCCGCAGGTGGTGTTGGCGTTGGGATTGTTGAACACAAAACCGCGGCCCATGATTTCGTCTTTAAAGTCAATGGTGGTGCCATTGAGGTAGAGATAGCTCTTGGGATCGCAGACGACTTTAATGCCGTGCAATTCGAAGAGTTCATCGGTTTCCTTTTCCTGTTCGGTGAGGTCGAGCAGGTAGGAGAAACCAGAGCAGCCGCCACCCTTGACGCCAACGCGCAGGCGGGTTTTTTCGCTGTCGAGTTTCTGCTGTTCGATGATGGTGTTGATCTCACGAGCGGCAGTTTCGGTGAGTGTGATGGCCATGGTGTAATACTCCAAATGACTAATGTTGTTTGGCGGAAAGCAACGTTATGCAGTGGTTGCTTCGGCGGGTTGATTTTTCTTCTTGTAATCGGCAATGGCACTGCGGATGGCATCTTCAGCCAAGACCGAACAGTGAATCTTCACCGGGGGCAAACTCAATTCGTTGACGATGTCGGTGTTCTTGATCTGCAGCGCTTCGTCGACGGTCTTACCCTTGACCCATTCGGTGGCCAGGGAGGAGGAGGCGATGGCAGAACCACAACCGAAGGTCTTGAACTTGGCGTCGGTGATCTTGCCGGTGGCCTGATCGACCTGAATCTGCAGCTTCATCACGTCACCACATTCAGGGGCACCGACCACGCCGGTACCAACGGCTTCGGAGGACTTGTCCAATGAGCCAACGTTACGGGGGTTTTCATAATGATCAACAACTTTGTCGCTATAAGCCATGACTGACTCCTTTTTCTCAGGGATTAGGGATTGGTGATCAGGGATTCGGGAAAGACATGTTTCACACTTTCCAAATCCTCAAGCTGTCATCAATCCACTGGGTTCCTTCTCGTGTTCTTGTGTCTCACGCTTTTCGGAGACCCGTGACCTGGGAAGGTCACGGCTTTTGTGTTTGATTCAATTAACCAACTTAGTGGTCGGCCCATTCCACGGTGGACAGGTCGATGCCTTCCAGGTGCATTTCGTAAAGCGGGCTCAGTTCACGCAGTTTCTTGACGCCTTCGACGACCTTCTGTGCGGTGTAGTCGATTTCCTCCTCGGTGGTCTTACGACCTAAGCCGAAGCGAAGCGAACTGTGAGCCAGATCGTCCCCGACACCCAGACTCTTAAGCACGTAGCTGGGTTCGAGTGATGCACTGGTGCAGGCAGAACCGGAGGAGACGGCGATTTCCTTGATGGCCATCATCAATGATTCACCTTCAACCCAGGCAAAGCTGATGTTGCTGGTATGCGGGATACGCTTATCCAATCGGCCGTTGATGGCAACACCGTCGAGTTGATCGGTGATGGTCTGCTCGAGTTTGTTCCGCAGATTGCCAAGGCGGATCGCATCGTCGGACATCTCGGCTTTACAGAGTGCAGCAGCAGCACCCATGCCGACAATGCCGGTGACATTGAGCGTGCCGGATCGCATACCACGTTCGTGGCCACCACCATCAATGATGGCAGTCAGACGGATACGCGGGCGACGACGGCGGACATACAGGCAGCCAACACCCTTGGGGCCGTAGAACTTGTGTCCCGATGCGCTAAGCAGGTCAACACCCGCTTCTTCGACATCGATGGGCAGCTTGCCAACCATCTGAGTTGCATCAGTGTGGAAGACGATGCCCTTTTCCTTACAGATCTTGCCGATCTCGGGGATTTCGTTGATGGTGCCGATTTCGTTGTTGGCCCACATCAGTGAGACGAGTACGGTGTCCTCGCGGATGGCCTCCTTGACCATGTCCGCAGTGATCACACCATCGAGCGGCGGATCGAGATAGGTCACTTCGTAACCTTCTTTTTCCAGACGCTTACAGGGGTCGAGTGTGGCTTTGTGTTCATGCTCAGCGGTGATGATGTGCTTACCCTTGCGAGCATACATCGTCGCAGCACCCTTGATGGCCAGGTTGTTCGATTCGGTTGAACCGCTGGTCCAGATGATTTCCTTGGGGTCCGCACCGATCAGATCAGCCATCTGTTCACGGGCCAGATCGACACCTTTTTCCGCTTCCCAACCAAAGGCATGGTTACGGCTGGCGGCATTGCCGAACTTCTCGGTGAAGTAAGGCAGCATCGCTTCGAGGACACGCTCGTCGACGGGCGTGGTAGCGTTGTGATCCAGATAAATGGGAAACTTGATTGACATTGCCGTGTACTCCTATGGGTCGGCAGGATTTTTCGTACCTATTTCAATTCCAACTTGTCACTCACGGCCGACACCAAATCATGCCTGGCGTGACCATTTTTTATTTCATATCCCACTGCATTGATCGGCACGTCCACGGAACTGTCCACCAGATCAGCAAGGGAAACATCTTTGAGAAACGCTTCAATGCGATTGTGCAAACGACCAATCGCGTTCTGAACCGGGCAGTAACCGAGTAACTCGCATTCCTCAGCTTCCACCGATCCCGTTTCGTGCTCATCACACGCACACTGATGCAGTGTTGTGCAAGGTGTCAAACTAATAGGCCCTTCCATGACCTCCAACACCTCCAGCAGCACAATCTCCGTCGCGTCTCGATCCAACGCATATCCGCCGGTCGAGCCACGGGTCGAACTGACAAAACCAGCCCGACGCAATTGCTTGAGAATGTTCATCAGCAAAGGCAACGGCAGGTTGAATGTCTCAGCAATCCGCTGAGCACTGACCAACGGTCGACCTTGCTGACGTTGCTGCTCCAGGTAACACAAGGAGACCAGAGCATATTCGGTTTTGCGGTTTAAACTCAGCATCCGCAGCCTGTTACCTTGTTTTCAAATCAACGCTCATCAAGCTCGAAGACATCCGACAACTTGTCAAACACGCTCTTCTGCGCTTGGCATTCATTCTCAATTTCTCTTACAGACTCAATATAGTACCAAATCGGTTCGATTTCAATTCCCTTTCTTAGAATTTTTCAAAATTATGCCAATTTATCACCAGCGGCCGACTTGAAAACCGAACTCTCAAAAAACAAATCGATCTCATGATTGCCGATATGCAAAATCAATACCATAACGACAAGTATCAAGCCTTCCGAAGCATCAAAAAAACCAAACCAAGTCCTGTTGTTTTCAAGCCAACAGCACCTATGTTCCGATAACAAGTACCAGCATGATGGCAAACTCAACGGACATTCTGCGCGCCAATCTCAAGCAGCTGGCAATCACCGAACCGGAGATGGCAAAACGCATTGAAGACGCTGCGCCCATGGAACTCACCTGGGCTGCCTCCAAAGCTGGACCCCTCACCGCCACGCTGGAACACCAGGGACGCAAACTCTCATTGGCATCGCGCTTCGACCCCATGGCCGAGGCTGAGAAACTCAATAGCCAACTCGATCCGACCAAACATGCCGCTGCCGTTTTTTTGGGCATGGGACTTGGATATCACGTTGCCAAGGCTGCTGAAGAACTCAACGACAATCGTTCGCTGATCATCGTCTTTGAACCGAACCTGAGTCTGCTCAAAGCGGTGCTCTCTCATGTGGATCACACGGCATGGTTGGGACGTCACAATGTCCTGCTGGCCGACACCACCATGGATCGCTCGGGACTTCTCGGTCGCATCGAAGGCTTTGGCAGCATCATGACCCAGGGCACGCAGCTGATCACGCACCCCACCACCCGCCAACTCGACTCCACTGCGATTCATGAGTTTGGCGGCCTGGTCACCGATGCGTTGGCTTTCTTCCGAACCAATGTTGCCACCGCTTTGGTCAACTCCTCACGCACCGTGCGTAACAACACCATGAACCTGGCCTACTACGGTGCGGGTCCCAACACCAACGAACTGTACCTGGCAGCAGAAGGCTATCCAGCAGTTTGTGTCGGTGCAGGCCCATCCCTTGCCAAGAACATCGACCTGCTGACCAACCCGGATATCCGAAAAAACGTCATCGTCATCTCCGCCCAGACGACGCTCAAACCGCTGCTTGCCCGCGGGGTCCGACCCGACTTTGTAACCGCATTGGATTACCACGCGATCTCCAGTCGGTTCTACGAAGGGATCGGCAATGTCGATGACATCACGCTGGTCGCGGAAGCCAAAGCCAACGCCAGTATTCTCGACAGCTTCCCCGGGCCGGTGCGTGTGACGCAGAGCAATTACATGGACCGCATGCTCGGCGAAGACGCCAGGCCGATCACCCCGGTCAAAGCCGGCGCCACCGTCGCGCATCTGTCGGTGTATCTTGCCCAATATCTGGGTTGTGATCCGATCATGCTCATCGGCCAGGACCTTGGCTTCTCCGACGGACTATATTATTGTCCCGGCACGGCGATCCATGATGTCTGGGCGACCGAACTCAACAGCTTCAACACGCTTGAGATGATGGAGTGGCAACGCATCGTTCGACACCGGGGCCTGCTCTCACGTCAGGATGACATGTACGGCAAGCCCATCTTCACCGACGAACAAATGGTCACCTACCTCAAGCAATTCGAGCGTGACTTTGCCAAATCGCCTCAGCAGATTCTCGACTGCACTGAAGGCGGTCTGCTCATCGCCAACACCACGCCGATGACCTTGGCTGATGCGCTGGATGCCTACGCCACCAAGCCGGTTCCCAGGATGCCGATGGCATCGCGCGATTTTGACACCAACCGTCTTGCCAAAATGGTCAAGCTCCTTGAACGTCGCTTAGCTGAAGTCGAAGAAATTCGCTCGCTGAGTCAGCGGACAGTCCCCCTGCTTGAGGCAATGAAGAAGCATCAGCGCAACTATGCCAAGGCATGTGAGATTCACGACAAGATCGAGAAGAACAAGAAGAAAGTCGACATGCTTGAGGACACCTTCACGCTGGTGAATGAACTGAACACCATCGGTGCTTTCAAGCGTGCCCGTGCGGATCGTGCGATTCATCATCAGGAAATGGATCAATACGAAGTCCAACGGCGTCAGATCGATCGTGACATTGAAAACCTCGAATGGTTGATTCAGGCGTGTGATGAAGGTCTGCAGATTTTCCGCGACGCCCTCAAACGGACACGCGATCTGTACAAGCAACACCGCAAAGAAAAGACCCGCGTTTAAGCGACGAAAGATTATGCCCAACACGCATGCCATTGTGATTGCCGACCGACAGCAAAGCCGAATGGGCTTGCCTTCTCATCTTGCGGACAGGCTTGGGGGCAAGTCGGTTCTGCAGCGCACGGTCAATCGTCTTGAACAGATCAAGTCGGTCAAGAAAATCATCATCGTGCATCCGGTGGATCAGGATCTTTCCGACATCGTCAGTCAGAACAAAAAGCCGTTGGTCTTCCATCAAGGCGATGTGTTCGACAAGTACACGGCCTTGCGACAGTCGGCCCGCAAATGGGCGATGAACAATTGGCGTGGTGGCTTGGGTGGGATGACCTGCTATGACGAACTACTGCCAATCAAGCCGATTTATGATGCTGTCGTTGCCAACAAGACCGACGCTGCGATTCTTGTCGGCGGTGATTGGCCCCTGGTGGACCCGACCTACTGCCAGAAAACGTTGGATATCCACCTCAAACATCCCAACGACATGCAGCTGACATTCAACCAGTCCCCCCCGGGTCTGTCGGGTATTGTCATCTGTGAAGCACTGCTTAAGCAGATGGTCGAGAATGACGGGGCGACACTGGGCAGCATGCTTGCCTATGTCCCGTCACATCCGCAGGCGGATCCCATCGGCCG
>PAIY01000196.1 GCA_002704825.1 Phycisphaeraceae bacterium | reverse complement strand
TTGTAATCCGCTTCCAATGGTGCCTGGGCAGGTGGCAAACCATATCCAACGGGGTTGTAGACCAGGTCCAGCTTCAAGCCGGTATCCGGCATGCCATAGCCAACTGCATTGAGTTGCTGGAGTACTTCGATGGATTCGTCATACACGCCCTGCCCGCGCTGCTTGTCGACATTGTCTTCCAAATAGCATGGCAGTGATGCAACGATTTCAACCTTGTGCTCAGCAAGAAACGCAGGCATATCCGCGTAACCTTCATCCAGCAGAATCGTGAGATTACAGCGGTCAATCACATGCAACCCACGATCCGTCAGTTCAGCGACAAACCGGCGAAACGCCGGGTTCATCTCCGGCGCACCACCGGTTAAGTCCACCGTCTTCAATGCCATCGCATCACGATGCTCATCGATCCATCCCAGTATCCGATCGATCACATCCGCAGGCATGATCTCCGTGCGATTCGGGCCAGCCTCCACGTGACAGTGATGACACGCCAGATTGCACATCTTCCCGACATTGATCTGCAACGTCTCAAGGCTCGCGCGTTCCAATACCTGACCATCAGCTTCCAACTGGGCGGCAAACGGATCAAATTCCTCAGCAATCGGCAGCGATAAACTTTGAGACATGTTCTTTCCTTGGCGGGGAGGATCAGGAGTCTGTTCAAACAACCCCAATTGGTAGCAGACTATTCCAGCAAAAAACCACAGAACATGTTACCATGTCCGTCTTTGCCCCCAAAAGTATACAGTTTGTCAACAACTGTCAGGGGAGTGTATACATCAGCTTGAGTTTGAGGTTAACAACATGAGCGAACAAGCGAACACCGTCAAGAACATGGATGACATCGTCGCACTCTGTCGTCGACGTGGTTTTATCTGGCAATCCTCCGAAATCTACGGCGGGATCAACGGCTTTTGGGACTACGGCCCGCTGGGCGCTCAACTCAAAAAGAACCTCAAGGATGCCTGGTGGAAAGACACCATCACCTGCCCGCCCCCCGGCCCCGATGGCAACCCCGTCCAGATCGTCCCCGTCGACACCACCATCATCATGCACCCCCGTGTCTGGGAAGCCTCCGGCCACGTGGGTGGGTTTAGCGATCCAATGAGCACATGTAAATGGTGTAAAAAACTTATACGTTTCGATCATTTGCCAGAACTTATGAACGAATCTCCTTGGTATCATTCAATTCTCCCGCTTATTGAGAATGATGATCTATCCAAAGACGAAGCTATAAAATGGATAAAAAAGGATGGGAAAAAATTAGCCCCAGGCCTTGGTTTACTTGATATTGTCAAAGAGTATGAGAATCGTGGTGAAGTTGTTTCTGATGTCATAGTTGCTTCTATCAGAAATGATGTCGCCAAGATGATCTATCGTTCTCTGGGGGATGACCGTGGCGAAGATTATGTACCCGCGTGTCCATATTGTGGTGGAAATCTTACTGAACCACGTGATTTTAATTTAATGTTTGAGTCTTATGCAGGTGCAGTGAAGGACGAAGACAACAAAGTCTACCTTCGCCCCGAAACCGCTCAAGGCATTTTTACGCAATTCTGGAACACAGTGGATACTTCCCGTGTGAAGGTTCCTTTCGGCATGGCGCAGATGGGTAAGAGCTTCCGCAATGAAGTGTCACCTCGCAATTTCACCTTCCGCAGTCGTGAATTTGAACAGATGGAAATCGAGTTCTTCATCCATCCCGATGAAGCCAACGACTGGTATGCCTACTGGCGTGACCTGCGTTACCAATGGTGGCAGAACGTCGGCCTGGCGGGTGCGAACCTGACACTGCGCGAACACGACAAGGAAGAACTCGCTCACTATGCCAAGACCGGCGCCGGTGTCTGCGATGTCGAATACCGTTTCCCGTTCACGGCTCCAGGTTTTGGTGAACTTGAAGGTGTTGCTCACCGTGGCAACTTCGACCTGACACAGCATGCCAACACCTGCGGTAAGGGTGACAAAATGCAGTACTTTGACCAGGAGAAAAACGAGCGTTACTTCCCGCATGTCATCGAGCCTTCCGCCGGTGCCGACCGTGGCACACTTGCTCTGCTCTGCGAAGCCTACACCCCGACCCCCGATCGCAGTGGTGCCAAGGCCATCATGAAATTCACCCCACGTATGGCTCCGATCAAAGCTGGTATCTTCCCGCTGGTCAACAAGGATGGCATGCCGGAAATCGCTCAGAAACTGTACATGCAACTGCGTGAAAAACACGTCGTCCAACTCGATGTCAAACAGAACATCGGCAAACGCTATGCTCGCATGGACGAAGCAGGCACGCCCTTCTGCATCACCATCGACGGTGATACCGCTGAGAAACAGACGGTCACCATCCGCGACCGCGACACGCTGGAACAAACCAGCATCGCACTGGACAAGGTCGGCCAATTCCTGGATGAAAAGATCAACGGGTAAACCTGTGAACATCTATGTCTATGGCTGAACCACAGAGTCACAGAGACACAGAAAAAACAATCAAAAAAGACACTGCACATCAATTCGTGTGCAGTGTTTTTATTGCTGTTCAAAGAATGAATCACAATCTTCCGTCACTCCCGCGAAGGCGGGAGTCCAGTGGAATTTTCAAGCGTCTACTGCATGCCACTGGATTCCCGCCTGCGCGGGAATGACGATATGGTAGACACATGAAGAATTATTTGGAGAACATCTCAAATGTCTTGAACTCTGTGTCTCTGTGGTTAAGCGTTCATGCTTGATTGCAAACAACAATTCACAGATTCACAAACGACTCAATACTCAAGCCATACCCATCGAGGTCCGAGGGTTGGAAGGGATGATTGGTCAGCAGCTTGATCTGACGGATACCCAGATCGCGCAGGATTTGGCAGCCAATGCCGTACGCGCCCTTGTTGACCGGTGGCATCGTGCCGGGCGTCGGATGTTGCATGCCCAGTTGTGGTGCGAAGTGTTCGCGTTGTGCTTCGGGGGGTAGGTTCAACGTTTGAAGTTGCTGTAACATCCCACGGCCTGCACTCTCATGACGCAGATATACCAAGGCACCTTCGCCATGATTGGCAATGATCTTCAGCGCGTTTTGCAATGTTTTACCTGATGGTGTTTTCAGATCGCCAAAGACATCGCCCAGCAGGTTCTGTGAGTGCATGCGAACGAGTACGGGGTGATCGACGGGGACGGGCTTGCCTTCAACATCAAGCTTGCCGATGTTGCCACTGACCAAAGCCACGTGAGCCAATGGGTCAAAGCCGTTGCGATAGGCAATGAGTTTGAACATGCCAAACTCGGTTTCGATGCTGTCTTCAGCCAGGCGTTGGACGAGTTGTTCGGTTTCGAGGCGATACTGGATGAGGTCTGCGACGGAGCACATTTTGATGTTGTGCTTAACACAGAATTTTTCCAGACTCGGGCGCCGCGCCATCGTGCCATCGTCTTCCATGATCTCGATGATGGCAGCACCTTCCTTGAGACCAGCCATTTTACACAGGTCCACGGAACCTTCGGTCTGACCGGCACGCACGAGAACTCCGCCGTTACGCGCACGCAGCGGTGGGATATGCCCAGGCCGTGCAAAGTCCGTCGGGACGGCTTCGTCTTCGACCAGTCGCTTGATGGTGGTGCTGCGGTCAAATGCACTGACACCGGTGGTGATGCCGAACTTGCTGTGGGCATCGACGGTGATGGTGTAGGCGGTGGTGCGTTCGGAGGTATTGATGATTGACTGTGGCCAGAGTTCCAGCTTGTCACAGATGCCACCCGCCAGCGCAACGCAGAGCATACCCCGACCTTCACGCAACATGAAGTTGATGGCATCGGGCGTACAAAACTCAGCGGGACAAACCAGATCGCCTTCATTCTCGCGGTCTTCATCGTCCACGAGAACAATCATCTTGCCTTGCTTGAGGTCTTGGAGAATTTCTGGAATGCTGTGCATAGTCATCAATCAATTTTAACCACAGAGACACAGAGTCACAGAGAAAGTCAAAACGAGTTAATGCCGTCTGTTTCTTTGGGCTCTGTGTCTCTGTGACTCTGTGGTTCAAAATTTATTTATTCACCCGGCCCAAGTTCGATGATACATCGCTGGGCGAAGGGTTTTTCTGCCAGATGTTTCTGGATGTCATCCATGGTGACGGCCATCATTTTTTCGACTTCTTCAGCCAGTGAGATGTACTTGCCCAGGTTAAGCCATTGACTGCCTAACGCTCGCATCCGCCCTGCTGAACTCTCACCGTGGAGGGTTGCCTGCGTGGCAAGTTTGTTCTTGGTTCGCTGGACATCCTGCTCGGTGATGTTATTAACTGCTCGGTCAATGGTCTTAAGCAGTAACTCACGGACCTGTTGTTTACGCTCTGGATCGCATGAAGCAAAGGCCAGATAACAACCGGTCTGATCCATGCCGATGTGCGAGATGTCGGCTTCGTCAGCCAGTCCCGGATCGACCAAAGCCCAGTAAAGCAGGGAACCGTCGGTATCACCAATGACGTCGGCAATCACCGAAGCGGCATAGCGAGATTCGTCCTGCTGCGACGGGCCGGGACTGATCATACCGATGTAGTGTCGGCTGAGTTTGGCGTCGGTCATCACATGATTGCCAGGGACAGTGTTGGGTGTTGCGTAGTTGCGTTTGGCGCCGGTGGCTTTCCAGTGACCTGCGATTTTTTCAACGTCCGCTACCAATTTCTCAAAGTCGATCTGTCCTGCAGCGGAGACCACGATGTTGTCAGGACTGTAACGGTGATCAAAGTAGCTGCGCATCTGGGAAGCGGTCAGTGCTTTGATCGAATCGTTGGTGCCCAGCACGCGGTAACCCAGTGCATGATCCGCGAAGTACTTTTCGAGCAGCGTGTCCTGCAGACGCCATTGCGGGCGGTCTTCGTACATGCTGATCTCTTCGAGGATGACATTTTTCTCCATGTCAAAATCGTCTTCGCGCAGTGCAGGACGCAGCATGTCACCCAGCAGATCCACGGCATGCGGCAGAAACTCGGGGAGCACATGCGCGTAATACACCGTTTTCTCATGCGAGGTAAACGCGTTGTAGTCCGCTCCGATCTCGTCAAACTCACGGTTGACATCATCAGCAGTTCGACGGTCGGTCCCCTTGAACATCATGTGTTCAAGAAAGTGACTGACGCCCATTTCAGGCAGGTCTTCATCACGTGTACCGGCTTTGACGAAAAAGCCCACCGCGGAGGTGCGCGCCTCATCAGAGACTTCCGCGAGAATCGTCAGACCGTTGGACAATGTTGTTTGTTTGAATTGGATGGACATAGAGGTAGGGATTAGTGATTGGGGATTAGGGGTTAGGGAGATGGCAATCAAAGCAACATAAACACACTTATGTGTCTTGCCCTAATTCCTATTCACTAATCCCTAATCCCTGTGCGAAGCACATCATTTAGCCAATGGCATTGTTCAGGGCGTCGACGTATTCCTGTTTGCCGTTGACACCGACGAACTTCTGGACGATCTGGCCGTCTTTGATCAAGAGGACGGTGGGGATGGCGGAGATTTCGAATTTCAGAGAGACTTCGCGGTTGGCATCGGTGTCGACCTTACCGACCTTGGCTTTACCTTCGAACTCGGCGGCGATTTCGTCGATAACCGGACCGAGCATACGGCAAGGCATGCACCATTCAGCCCAAAAGTCCACGAGAACCGGGACGTCGCTGTTCATCACTTCCTGTTCGAAATTGTCATCCGTAATTTGCAGAACTGCTTCCGATGCCATGCCGAGGCTCCTTATGGTGTTTCGCTTGAGTAGGCGTTTAACAATGATTCAAGACCGCGATTCTATGCGGATCGTCTGTTACGGGCAAACCCTGTGTCTGCCCGATGTTGGTATTGACCCTAATCGACTGTGAATTGGAATTATTCCAGAGTTTGATCTGCCATGCAACGTTGCGTCTGATAATTAAATCCATGAACTGACCGGCAAGGACAAAAGACCTGTCGACAAATACCCGATAAACTATGTGTCCCACTATCCCAATCATCTTTGGAGGATTTGAGCTTGACGCTCCAGCAACTCATTACTGAACGGAAAGCCAAAGTTGGCATTATTGGTCTGGGTTACGTTGGCTTGCCGCTGATGCGCGCCTTTTTCAAGGCGGGGTATCCGGTGATTGGCTATGACGTGGACCCGGCGAAAATCGAAAAGATTCACAAGGGCGAAAACTACCTCAAACATCTCGGCGAAGATTTCATCGCGGAGATGAGTCAGGCAGATAGCTTCGACGCCACCGCAGACTTTAGTCGACTTGGTGAAGCCGACGCCCTGCTGCTGTGTGTCCCCACGCCGTTGGGTAAACACCTCGAGCCGGATCTGTCGTATGTGGAGGTGACCACCGAAGCGATCGCCAAGACCCTGCGCAAGGGCCAACTCGTGGTGCTCGAATCGACCACCTATCCAGGCACGACGCGTCAGGTCATGCAACCCGTCCTTGAAAAGACCGGTCTCAAATGCGGCGAAGACTTTTTCCTTGCCTACTCACCGGAACGTGAAGATCCGGGACGCAAGAACTTCAACACACAAACCATCCCCAAACTCGTCGGCGGGATCGGGGAAGAAGCTGGCAAGATGGCGTTGGAACTCTACTCCGCAGCAGTCTCCAAAGCGATCCCCGTCTCCAGTGCGGAAGTCGCAGAGTCTGCCAAGCTGCTTGAGAATATTTACCGCAGTGTGAATATTGCCCTGGTCAACGAAATGAAAGTCGTGCTCGATGCGATGGACATTGATATCTGGGAAGTCGTCGATGCCGCTGCCACCAAGCCGTTTGGTTTCCAGGCCTTTTATCCCGGCCCAGGACTCGGCGGACACTGCATTCCCATCGACCCGTATTACCTCACATGGAAAGCCCGTGAAGTCGGCCACACCACGCGCTTCATTGAACTGGCTGGTGAAGTCAATCACTCCATGCCAGACTACGTGGTCAACAAGACCATGCTTGCACTCAACAAGAACAAGAAAGCTGTTGCAGCCTCCAAGATTCTTGTCCTGGGTTTGGCATACAAGCCCAATGTCGATGACATCCGTGAGTCTCCGAGCTTTGAGATCATTGAAAAGCTTCAGGAACTCGGCGGTGATGTTTACTACAACGACCCGCATGTCCCAGCAACCCACAAAATGCGTGAGTATGATCTGCAGATGGAAAGTGTTGAACTGACTGCGGACACACTCAAGCAATACGATTGCGTGGTCATTGCAACCAACCACGAAGCCTACGATTGGCAGATGATTGCTGACAATGCCAAACTGGTCATCGACTCACGCGGCGCGCTGCGTGGAGTGTCTGGCAAGCGTGATCACATCGTCAACGCCTGATCACAGCAGACAACTCAAAATCAACAAAAGCGTCGGACTTGGGTTCGACGTTTTTTTATTGGTGTTACAAATTGAATGTGACGTCACGCATCAACACAAAAGTCGTGTCCCTCCCGAGGCACAGGTTGTCTTTCATTTGTGTTTGATGTGTGCAATACACAAGGCAACCTGCAACACAGGAGTGTCGCGGCTTTGGGTTGAGTGACTACCTGTCTTCAAAATAAAGTTGGTTGTCGATCACCCATTCGTCGCCGTTACGGAAGACACTGAAACGGGCTTTTTTCCAATGGAGTTTGTGTTTGACACTTTTAAGTTGGAATTCCTTGATGATGTTGATCAAGGCCATGCTCGGGAAGATGGCTTCTTTTTGCTTGCCTGGCGCGATGATATTGGGGATCACTTCGCCGACATCCAAACCGGCTTCGGGGGCTTTGAGCATGAGGGTGGCGGATTGCCATTGACTGGGCAGAATCTGGATGAACGTCTGGCCGATCTCTTTTTGCATCTGGGCGTATTCGCGTTTATCGCGCTCTGACATCTGGCCGGGCGGAGTACCACCCTGACCGCAGGCAGTCAACAAAAGCATTGAAATGATGAGCAAGGCATGTTTCATTGCACCCCTCCGTTTGATCGGAGTTGGTCGGGTCATAAAGACCATGTTTGCCCTGAATCCCGCATGCCCACAACAGACCAATTGTAAAGATATCCGTATACTTTGATACTATCGGCTATTTCCATGATGGAGATTGGTTTAATCACGTATTCCCCGCTGTCCAGATCCTCATACGCATTGAGCATGGCCAGACAATCCTGATCCACGTCCCATATCTCACCTTCGACACTGACACCCGGGCCATCAACGTCCGGATAAGGCAGCTTTACAAGTGCGGGATATTTACCCAGTGAATCAAAACGACCTTCGACTTCAAAAAGGCGGTAATCGGGGGTGGTGCGTGCTTTGCCGATGAAGGTTTGCCCTGCCATACGATGATGGTTGGACTGATCGGATTTGAGAGTGCCATATACAAACAGGCGTGTTTTCATGTTGGTATTTTGAGTTTTTGGCAAGGCGTATGCAAATGGTGCGGGGGAGGAGTCAGGTAATCAGTTCACCCATGGTTCCTGTGGTTAAAAACCCGGAACTTTAATATGCAGATTGGCAATCAACTGCGAGAACCAATGTTGCCCGTCCAAGGATTCGAAAACGTCAGTCCCCTGCCGTATGATGTGAACATGAGCAGTCACGAAATCAAAGTTGCAATTGAAATTCTCGAAGGTCAATCAGACATTCCCCTGCCCGCCTATCAGTCCGAACATGCCGCGGGGATGGACGTGTGTGCAGCAGTCGAAGAGACCGTGGTCATCGAGCCTGGCACGATTGCCCTGATTCCAGCTGGCTTTCGGATGGCAGTCCCCGTGGGTTACGAAGCACAAATCCGCCCGCGTTCAGGCTTGGCTGTGAAACATGGTATCTCCATGCCCAACACGCCGGGTACCATTGATGCGGACTATCGAGGCGAAGTCAAAGTCCCGCTGATCAATCATGGCCAAGATGCGTTCCCCATACAACGTGGCATGCGCATCGCCCAGATGATCATCAAACCTGTCCCACGCGTGAGTTGGGAAGTCGTCTCACATCTGGACGAGACCGAACGTGGCGAAGGCGGCTTCGGTCACACCGGCACCGGTCGCAATGGCAGCAATTCTGCTACCTCATCCAACACCGGCAGTGGTCCAAGCATCATCTGACCGGCATCGCTGAAGGCATTTTTCGCCTGCCATTTTGCCTATTTTACCCAGTTTATCATCGCCCTGTTTAATCTCGATAAATTCCGGGTTTGATTCTTCAATAACCGATGAATGTGTATTGACGTACGTCTGAAAGTACGTATTGTAGTGTTTGTGACGATTAGGGAAGTCACCTGTATCGTCTGTATCGATTATGAGCCTGCTTGTCTGCGAAGTACGGAGACGCAACAGAGAGCAATTGCCATGAGTGCCAAAGACCCGCTGCCTGAGCATTACGAGATTCCCGACTATCTGCCCTTTGAGTTGCCGCGATTCAAGGTCGGCCAGATCGTTCGCCACAAACGCTATCGCTACCGCGCTATTGTGGTCGATTTCGACATGGCCTGCCGCGCCGATGACGAGTGGTATTACTCCAATCAGACGCGTCCTGAACGTGAGCAACCCTGGTATCACCTGCTGGTGGATGGCTCCCATGCCACGACCTATGCCGCCCAGGAATACCTGATGCACGAAAAGGATTTAACGCCGGTGCATCATCCGTTGGTCAGTCAATACTTCGACGGCTATCCCCAACAAGCCAAAGCCTATCACCGCAATGATGAGGTCTGGCCGGGTTGGTGAACCCTTCATTTTGATCTGAATCGACCAAGCACCAGTTCAACACTGGTGTTTTTTTTGCATCGACATTCCTGCCAATTCATGAGCAATCATCACCTGCATTGCCAAATAGACAGTCTGATCGCATCTCGTGATGAGCCTCAAACACATGTAATATCGTGCTTTACACCCACTGCAACTCCGGCATGACTCTTACGGTATACCTTGCAACCCAAGGAGGAGTTACCGCCATGACTCGGTTTTTCAATAATCTCAAGACGACATTTTTACTGACACTGCTGTTCGTACTGATCCTGACCATTGGTGCCCAACTCGGTGGCCAAGGTGGTTTGATGATCGCGTTTATCTTCGGCCTGGTAATGAATGTCGGTGCTTACTTTTACTCGGATAAAATTGCCATCGCGTCCATGCGCGGCCAGGAAGTCAATGAACAGTCAGCACCCGATCTCTATCACATGGTCGGGCGACTGGCAGGGAATGCCGGTCTTCCCATGCCCCGTGTTTACATCTGCCCGCAGGAAGCGCCCAACGCCTTTGCGACCGGCCGAAACCCGCAGAACGCTGCCGTCGCGGTGACACATGGTGCGCTCAAACTTTTGAGTTACGAAGAACTCGAAGGTGTGATGGCTCATGAATTGGCACACGTCAAGAACCGCGACACACTCACCTGTTGTGTCGTGGCAACGCTGGCAGGTGTCATCACCATGGTCGCCAACATGGCGCAATGGGCGTTGATCTTCGGTGGGTTTGGTGGCAATGACCGAAACGGCAATGCACTGGGGCAACTGTTGATGATCATCCTGGCTCCCATCGCTGCGGTGATGATCCAGATGGCGGTCAGCCGCAGCCGTGAATTTGTTGCAGATCATGACGGTGCGAAAATCGCAGGCACGCCTTACGGTTTGATCTCCGCGCTGCAGAAACTCGAATCCGTCTCCAGCCAGATGCCCCTGCATGGTGCTGACCCATCCCAAAATCACATGTTCATCGTCAGCCCTGCCATCGGCAAGTCCATCGCCGGACTCTTCCGCACACACCCGCGAACCGAAGAACGCATCGCCAAGTTGCGCGGTATGGCGTAAGCAGGAAGAAACCCGGTCAAGATGACCGGGCTATGTGATGGAGTCATCTCGTTGAAAATACATAGCCGAGTCATCTTGACTCGGTTGCCTTTTCAAACATTGGCAACAGGCTGACGCAAGATGGTCTTGAGTTTTTCAGGCACCGTTTTGCGCGGATCGCTGAGATAGATTTCGTGATGCTTGCCGGTCATGGTGTAGCCGTTGTCGGGGATGTACTGTTCGTGCATCTGCTTGAGGATGGGACCTTCTTCGCTATAGGGTCCGATGTGAAGCACCTGCACGGACAAGCCTTCGTGATAGGTCTCAAAACGGATTTGCGCTAACACATCGTGATTCAGATCCGACTCCTTTTTCTTGGCGTCTTTAGCCAGGACCTGTTGCTTCATCTGCTCGACGATATCCGCGGTGATCCAATCGGGTTGGCGGATCATCATCGTCCATTGCCATTCGTCTTTTTCATCGTTGCAAAAAGCGGACATGTCATCAGCCCACCAGAGACCTTCCAGGGGTGGGACGACGTAGTCATTTTCAAGTTTGATTTTGCTATGAAACTTGATGTTGTAGGCCAGTGGATACAGGGCACTCACTGCGTCAACAAACTCTGATGAGGTGTTGGGATTGCCCTTGCCATCAATCATGAGAAACGGCATGGCAGAGACGTCAATCACGTCGAATCGCCCTGCTTTGCCTTTGTAGAGTTTGGGGTCGGTTTTTTTGAAGTCAGTTTTGTTCATGAGGTATTTTTCTTATCTGATCATCCATCAGCTAACCGTCAGATTCACTTCGTTCATCTGGCGGCTTGTGTCTTTGAAAGTGTAATCGAATTGGATGCGGTGCGCGCAAAAAAGGACGGCTGCCGGAAACAGCCGTCCTTTGGTTCAAGTACTGACCGATGTAGACCGGTCTAAATTTTCACTTGATTATTTATCAGTCATTTTGTCAGCCAAACCGATGGCTCCCATGATGACCGGGCTGAACTTGACGATCAGACCCGCGAAGACGACGGAGACGACGCTCACGAGTTTGATCAGAATGTTCAGTGACGGACCAGAGGTATCCTTGAAGGGGTCACCGACGGTATCACCGACGACGCCGGCCTTGTGAGCATCCGAACCCTTACCGCCGAACTGGCCGGTTTCGATCCACTTCTTGGCGTTGTCCCAGGCACCACCGGCGTTGGCCATGAAGATAGCCATGGCAAAACCGGCGACGAGCGTACCAGCAAGCAGACCCATGACACCAGGGACGCCGAGAACCAGACCTACGGCGATCGGCACGATGACGGCCAACAGTGAGGGGATGACCATTTCCTTGAGTGCACCACCGGTGGAGATGGCTACACAGTTGGCGTAGTCGGGATAGCTCTTGCCATCGACGTTGACTTCCATGGGCCACTTCATCGGGTCAGCGATGTCGTCATCACTCATACCGTTGGCTTTGAAGCCGCCCTTCATGATGCCGAACTGACGGCGACATTCGTCGATCATGGCGAATGCAGCACGGCCCACGGCGTTCATGGTCATGGCACAGAACACCATCACCAGCATCACGCCGATGAACAGACCGCAGAGAACCATCGGGTTCATCAGGGTGATGTTCAGGTAGGTCATCAATTCCTTGATGGTGGCTTCACCGGGGTTAAAGCCGCCGTATGCTGCCGGGTTGTCAGCGTAGATATTGATCATCTGAGCCTGGACGGTGGTGACATAAGCAGCCAGCAGCGCCAAAGCGGTCAGAGCAGCCGAACCGATGGCAAAGCCCTTACCGGTAGCAGCCGTGGTGTTACCCAGGGAGTCAAGCATGTCGGTACGTTCGCGGACGTGCGGGGGTTGATGCGTCATTTCTGCATTACCACCAGCGTTGTCAGCAATCGGGCCGTATGCGTCGGTTGCCAGGGTGATGCCCAGCGTCGAGAGCATACCCACAGCAGCGATGCCGACGCCGAAGACGCCAAGCAGGAAGTGTTGGTTGCCACCAGCAAAGGTGAAGGCACACATGATGGCGACCACAACGGTGATCAGCGGAATCCAGGTTGAAATCATACCTTCGGCAATACCGGAGATGATGACGGTCGCAGGACCCATCTTGGCCTGTTCAGCGATACGCTGCGTGGGCTTGTGTTCGTAGGAAGTGTAGAGTTCAGTACCCCAGGCGATGACAAGACCGCCAACCAGACCGGAGATGATCGCACCCCAGACACCCATGGCTGAGACTTCTGCAATGTCGCCGACGAGTTGTTTAAGAATGAAGAACGAACCGGCGATGATCAAAGCGGAGCTGATCCAAACACCCATGTGTAGTGACTTGAGCAACTGAGCGAAGGAAGCGTTTTCCTTGGCACGGACGCAGAAGATCGAGAAGATCGAGCAGAGAATGCCCAGACCTGCCAGACACGGTGCAGCAATGATCAGCTTCACAGCGTGAGCGGCATCCATGTTCAACTGAATCGCAGCGGCGGCAGCAAGCGCCATCGCAGCCAGGATCGAGCCGTAGTAGGATTCGTAAAGGTCAGCACCCATGCCTGCCACGTCACCGACGTTGTCACCAACGTTGTCTGCGATGGTTGCAGGGTTGCGGGCATCGTCTTCAGGAATGCCAGCTTCAACCTTACCAACCAGGTCAGCACCCACGTCAGCAGCCTTGGTGTAGATACCACCACCCACGCGTGCAAACAACGCCTGCAGCGATGCACCCATGGCAAAGCTCAGGGTCAAGGTGGTGATGCTTGAAAGAGCCGTCGGATCACCCAGGCCCTTCCACTTGGAAAGAACAATAAACCAGACACTCACGTCTGCCAAAGCGAAACCGGTCACGCACAGACCCATGACTGCACCAGCACGGAAAGCGACCTTCAGGCCGTCATTCAGTGAGTTCTTGGCAGCATTGGCGGTACGAGCCGAAGCGTTGGTTGCCGTCTTCATCCCCAAGAATCCGCAGAAACCCGAGAGAACTGAAGCAACGATCACACCCACAAAGGTCATCTCTTCCTGGAGACCGGTCTGACCCATGATGGCCAAAACGATTGCCAGAACGGCAACCACGGCGTAGACCACCTTGGCCTGACGCCCCAGGTAAGCATAGGCACCTTCGCGGACGGCCTTGGCGATCTTCGCCATGTTTTCGTCGCCTTCCGAGGTGGCCATGAAGCCCTTGTAAAAAACAAATGCCATCACCAGGGCAGCGACGGCACCAATCGGAGCAATCCAGAACAAACCGGGCAGACCAGCGCCTGCAGCGGCTGTCTCGACAGCATCTTCCTGAGCCAAGACCGAACTGGCCATCGTCCCGATGGTGCCAGCGGCCAACAAATACGTCCCCATGTTCCGTTTCATAATGTTTCCATGCTCCATGTTGAGCGATAAAACGTAGGTTTTCCGGCCGGAGACCTTCTCCGGTCAGTAGCGGGTCGCGAATAGTTTAGCGAATATCGGATAAAAGTGTCATAAATTAAGATGCATTTTCTCCGGTTTATCCGCCGTGACAGTTTTGTTACTGGATACAAAATACTTTAAGACCTTGTATTACCATAATCTATTAAACAAAAGAACAAAAGTAATTTTTTCCGATTCAATCAAAAATTCACTCGTACCGATACGATCCAACCCCCAATTGTGGATAACTCGACCGGTTGATGAACCGAACTTGCATTTACGAAACAATCGTTTGTATCGCGGAGATCACGTTGAATCCGCCGACTTGGCAAATTGAATTGGCTATAGCCTGATGCTTCATTCCCTGCCATATGTTTGAAGTAGCCGCATTACGACACAACACATGCAAAACGCTTGGGATATACACAAATCCAGCGTTGCGTCACAACGGGGCTATGGGGCAAAGTGGTAACGCACAAGGGCTACCGACATCCAACTGACGGACACATCGACGCCTTGACATGCATCGATTTTGATGACCGGACGTTAAAAAGCCGTATTCTCTGAGGCTGGGTCTCTGTAAAAGAACACAAAAAGAGCTGCGTACGAAGCAAAGTGGGGATATGGTTCAACTTGCCACCGGTCGCATAAACGATCACTTGCACTGACTTCAAAAACATGCAAGACAACCGCTTACTGCGTGCACGCTGCATTATACTCACGTAAATCAGACAGATGACCAAGAACGTGATTGCGTTGGGCGCCTTCGCCCTCAAATACAAACAAGACCAGGCGAAATCTTTTGTTCAAAGACTTCGCCTGGTCAGTATACGGGCGTCTGACTCCCCTGCTGATTGGATCAACAGAGCGTCAGTGAGTTGATTTGTGTTTTAGCGACGCTTGGTCGGGCGGCCACCGGTTTCAACGCGCTTGGCAGCTTTGCGAACTGCACGTTGCTTGCGTTCGGAGGGCTTTTCATAGTAGGCGCGACGCTTGACGTCCTTGGTGAGACCTTCTTTTTCACAGAGCTTTTTGAAACGACGCATCAATTGCTGTGCTGATTCACCTGGACGAGCTTTAATCCGAATTGCCATAAGTTTTCACCATTCCTGATGGGTAAAAGTAACAAATCCATGTCGAGTCGCGTATTATGCCAAAGTTATTTCGACAATGCAAATCCCAATCAGAGATTTCTTATTTTATGCGTTCTCCCGCCCTATCCCCTACGCCAAACTGCGATTATCAGTCCTAAATGGACATTCCACTTCCAATTTGAATCAAGCCGGGTTCCGATTATGCCGAATAAGCAGAATGTATCAGTTGTGATATTTGAGCACTGACACGTTATTTTGCATCAAGTCCGAGATCAAAACGGGATTTACACCATGGATCAAACCACCGAGCAGCAAGGCGAACTCACCGACCGTCAGAAGCGCGAAGCAGCCTACTATGACCAGTATTCGACCACGCATGAACTGCAGAAAGTCGACTTTGCCCCAGCCACCAGTGATCAACTGCGTCCATGGAGTCCGTACTGGTCTCTGATTCGCGAAGTCCGCAATGTGTATCAGCACAGCGGGCAGAAACTCCTGGAGTTCGGCTGTGGGATGGGGGCAACCAGCGTTGTCCTGGCCAAGGTGGGCTTCCATGTCACCGGCATTGACATCTCCGAAGGCAACTGTCGCGTCGCCCGCAAGCTCGCTGCCCAATGCGATCTTCAAGACCGCTGTGAATTTCACGTCATGCCCGGCGAGAATCTTGCTTTTGATGACAACAGCTTTGACGTCGTCACCGGCGTGGACATTCTGCATCACGTGGACGTCCCCGTGGTACTCGATCAACTTAGCCGCGTCCTCAAGCCCGGCGGTGTTGCCATCTTCAAAGAGCCTCTGGGTGACACCATTCTCGAACGCATTCGTGAATCCAAGCTGCTGCTCAAAATCGCCCCACGCGATTCATCACAGGACGATCACGTCCACATCACCGAAGACGAACGCAAACTCACGCTTGAAGAAATCAACCTGATCCGTGATACGTTTGAAGTCCAATCCGAACGTCGCTTCTCGGTGTTGCAACGGTTCTATCGCCTGCTGCCACGCAAAATGTGGAACATGGTTTGGAAACTCCAGCGTGCGGATTATGAAATCATGAAACGCTGCAAGACCTATGAGCGTCTTGGTGACATCGGCCTGTTCGTCTGTCGTAAACCGATGGCACAGGAAACCGCCAAGCCAACGCGCATGGCAGCGTGACACGCATCACAGATTGATCGTGCATCTTCAAAGCCGTGACTCTCCCAAGTCACGGGCGAAAAGGTGACCAATATTGCATACGACCCGTGACTCAGGAGAGTCACGGCTTTTGCTGAATTACGCCAATCCATCGAGACTGTTGAGTCCCATTGGTTCACGCATAAAAAACGGCTCGGCATAATCCACACCGATGCGCGAGCCCATGTAGCCGTTCATCTGGCGCAACCATGCCACCACCTTGCGGTTCTTCTCCGGCAAAACGAACTGGGTTTCATACGCCTCGATCGCTTCGATCTTCTTATCCATGTACGCCGAAATATCCAAACAGAAGCTGGGGTTGGCAACGTGTCTCAAATGCGTGCAGTAATAGTAAATCATCCACTTGGGATAGATCGGATCACCGGGCAAATCGATCTTCGACAGCTTAGCATCAAAGCGTGCGTCTTCGACGATCCGCGTCACTGCAATGTGATCGGGATGTGCATCTTCGAAATATGGCAGGAAGACGA
>PAIY01000195.1 GCA_002704825.1 Phycisphaeraceae bacterium | reverse complement strand
TGCATGCCACTGGATTCCCGCCTGCGCGGGAATGACGAAAAATACGAAGGCATGGAGTTTAATGATTTGAACTGCTATAAAAAAATGCCTTTTTGCCTTTCTTCGTGTCCTTCGTGATCTTCGTGCCATCGTGTTAAAAACAAATCGCACAACATGCCATAACATTTGATTCATTCACATTGAGCGACTGATAAGCAGGCTGGATTCAAGCAATTTGTGTATAAGGCAAAGTTGTGTCAACGTGGGATACATCGCCGTTGAAATTCAAATCCAACTCGCAGCATGAATATTCAATTCTCGTTGTACTGTCTGCAGCAGCGCGCAGACACTGCCAATCTTTCGTATCATTCTCACCATGACACAGCACATCAAAATCGGCGTGATCGGCGGATCAGGATTGGGCGATGCACTTGGTGCAGAACAGGGCGAGACCGTCTTCCCGGATACCCCGTTTGGCAAACCTTCTTCACCCATTGTCCAAACCCAATGGCAAGGCGTGGACATTTGCATCCTCCAACGCCATGGCATCGGTCACACGTACAATCCCAGTCAAGTTCCCTATCGTGCCAACATCTACGCACTCAAAGCACTGGGCGTGACGCACATCGTTGCCAGCGGTGCAACGGGTTCGCTGCGTGAAAACATCGCACCCGGTGATCTGGTCATTGTCGATCAGGTGATTGATAAAACCTGTAAACGCCCCAACACGTTCTACGATTGTGCAGCGGTTCACGTTGAATTGGCCGAGCCGTTTTGCCCGGTGATGCGTCAGTGGTTACTTAACACCGCCAAGACCAAACTCGCGGACTACAACGTCCATGAGAAGGGCACTTACGTCGTCATGGAAGGTCCGGCATTCTCCACCAAAGCCGAATCACACATGCACCGTGCCTGGGGCGGTGACCTCATCGGCATGACCTGCATGCCCGAAGCCAAACTCGCCCGTGAAGCGGAGTTGGCCTACGCGTTGATCGGCTTGCCGACGGACTACGACTGCTGGCGTGAGCATGATCCGAATGTCGACCAGATGGACCTGCTGACCGAGATCATCGGCAATCTCAAAAAGGCCAGCGCTGCAGGCATTGAACTGATCAAAGCAGCGCTGAGCGATGTCGAATTGCTCCTCACCACCCCAAGCCCAGCACACCAAGCACTGAAGCTTGGCATCTGGTCCAACAAGGACAACATCGACAAGCAGGAAATCGAACGCCTCGGTGTCCTTTGGGGCATGTATTTCCAGTAAACCAACCGACTTTGCAAACGCACCGAATTGCCCGTGATTATTGAGCAAGCCGGCCGTCAAACAGGTACAATACGCAGCACCATGGCCTACCTCGCAACGATCGCCTCATTCGGTTTTGCAGATTTCGACCCGCCCGAACTTTTAGCTGTGTACAAAGACCTGGGCTGCGTCGCGCTGCAGTACTATCGCAACGAAGCCAACCCGCCGGACTTGTCCTACGTCAAGCAGGTCGCTGATGATCTGGGACTCAGGTACGACTCGATTCATGGTGTCTTTGGTAAGAAGTACGATCCATCATCACGCGATGAAACCTTCCGCAAGGCATCCGTCGAAGTCTATCGCGCAGAAGCAGAGTTGGCCTTGGAACTGGGTGGCCCGAAAATCGTCGTCCATCCCGGCGCGCCGACAGCCGATGGCAAAGCTGCGGACCCCAAAGAGCTAGCCATGCGTTTAACGCCACTACTCAAATCCATGACTCAGTTGGCGCAGATGGGCGAAGAACTTGGCGTGACATTCCTCATGGAAAATATCCCACACACCTTCTATGCCGGCTCCGACCCCGCAGCGTTGGCAGCGATGCTCCGCGAGATCAACAGCCCGAATCTGAAAATGTGTTTTGATACCGGGCACGCGCACATGACCTGTGATGTGGTGGAGCATTTCTCGCTGTGCAAGGACATGATCGACTACATGCACATCTCCGACAACAACCAGAAATTCGACTCGCACCTGCTGCCAGGCCACGGTTCGATTGATTGGGATCGTCTTGGCCCATTGATGACACAGTTTGACGGAGCCGCCATGCTCGAGCTGTTTTTCCCCTTGGGCATGATGCAGATGGAATTGAATAACGGGTTGGCAGCCCATCTCAAAGAGATGCTCAAGACATCTTAACTCTCTGTATAAAATCAATTAATATCCATATTTGTCGGTCTTTTTCCACAATCAAAGTTTTTCTGCAAAGTGTGTTGACACAGTTTAAAGCAGTGCTATTATTCTTGTGACGGGAAAATCAATTACCATGACCACCATGCCAATGGACATCCAGATCGATCCGGCCCAGCACGAGCCGTTGGTGCAGCAGTTCCAACGTCAGCTCAAAGCCAATATCCAGTCACGACGACTGCGCCCCGGCGTCAAGCTCCCGAGTATGCGGCAGTTCGTTTCCGAGTACGGCATGTCGCTTGGCATGGTCAAGCAGGCGATCAACACCCTCACCGCTGAAGGCTATCTCCGGGCTGAGCAGGGCAGTGGTGTCTACGTGGCGCAGCGGTCACTGGAGCAACAGGCTGTTGCGTTGGTGGTACCAGCGATCAACGAAGCCATCGGCGAAATCCTGGCAGGGATCAAAGACGGTTTACAGATCGATTCGCCACGGATTTTACTCCACGACGCCAACTTTGATTTCAGGAATGAAGCCAAGTATCTGGATCAACTCGATTCAGCGATGGTCAGCGGCGCGATCATCTACCCGCCACCGGTGTCCGATTGTTTGCGTGTGCTCAAGTCATTGCAACAGCGTGGTGTGCCGTTTGTTTTGGTGGACACGGAGTTCGACGAGTTGTCGGTGGATTCGGTGACCACGGATTCACATGCCATGGGACGTGATGCGATGTTGTACCTGCTTGATCGTGGGCATCGCAGGATTGGGTTGGTGGATCTGACTGCAGACTCAAGCAACTACCAGCAGATGCGTCAGGGAATCTCCGATGCGCTGGGCGAGTATGGTTTGCACTTTGACGAACTGCCGCGCTATGTCACCGATGCGACGGACCTCAATCCGCAGTTGCCCTGGGCCAATGGTGAACGGGCGACGTTGCGGTTACTGGGCCAGCACCCGGATCTCACAGCCCTGGTTGGCATGAATGAGTATCTGGCGCTGGGGGCTCAACGTGCCGTGCAGTCCACGGGGCGTCAGGTGCCCGATGACGTGTCGGTGATTTCGATCAGTGATCTGCATCTGTTTGCAGCCATGACACCCGGACTCACCGCGCTGGGACAGCCCAACCATGAAATCGGTCGCGAAGCGGCCAGGCGTTTACTGGCATTACTTGATGGCCACGCCATTTCGCCAGTGCAAAGGCACAAGTTAAAACCCCGACTCTGTGAACGGGGCTCTGTCGAGACGATCCGGTCATGACAGGATAGAGCAGTTCAGATAATTAATTTCCCCGTCACTCCCGCGCAGGCGGGAGTCCAGTGGGACCTGCAAGTGCGCACAGAATGCCACTGGATTCCCGCCTTCGTGGGAATGACGAAGTGAGTGATAGCATGGAGATTAATTGTTTTAGCGCTCTAAACAATCCGTTTGTATCGCAGTTTGCAACACCGGTTCGCCTAACGAGCCAACACTGATCCTACGTCCAGACATGGAGCAGATAATGCATTCACGACCGTACATTATCAATACACACGTGATCGACAAGCCATCGCGTGGCTTTACGCTCATTGAGCTTCTGGTGGTGATCTCGATCATCGCCTTGTTGATTGCCATTCTCCTGCCTGCCTTGCAGGGTGCGCGTTCGACGGCAAGACGGGTGATGTGTCTGGCCAACCAACGGCAGATTGCTTTGGGGTTGATCCGTTATGACGATGCCAATCGCGGTCTGCCACCGGTGTATTACAAGACGTCGTCATACAACGATGTTCCGATCTCAGCCATGGGACCACTGCCGCGCACGCATTCACCGTTGATGATGACCTGGATCAATTTCCTCTGGGTCACCCGAACCATGAGTGATGCCGAATGCAAGTTGTTTTTGGACCCGGTGATTCCTGCTGACAAACAGAGCAACCACAGAAGCTATGCTGCCCCACAACGGATATGGGGTGAGAAAAACGATGGTACGGATTTCCACGACCGCGTCAGTGTCAGCACCATGCTCAAGCCTTCGTCACATGTAATGATGACCGACGCGACCGGTTATTACACACGTCACGCCAACATGACCAACTGGAAACTCATTTCACCGATCTTCGGCCATGCCATGGATTGGGATCGACATCGCGCCAGCATCAACGTGCTCTACTTCGACGGTCACTGCCGTAGTGTCTCCGATGAAGAGGCCCAGACGAATCTGGTCATGTGGGGCGATGATCTGACCTACTGAAATAACCTATAAAAACAGGAGTTTTTGATGTTTTCTCAATCGCGTTTGTACGCTGTGTTATCTCTGTGTGTCTGCATGCTTTCATGTTTGGCACGAGCTGAGGTTCCTGAAATGAACTTCACCTTCAACCATTCAGATCATCTACAAGGCTGGAAATACACCAAAGGCACAAGCGTCTCCCATCACAATGGCTATGTCCAATTGGACTCGTCGCATTGGGATTGCAAGCTCTACCGCATGGTTACGTTGCCTGCCGGTCATTACAACATCTATGGCGAAGGCTCAGGCGATATCAACGTCTATCTGCGGACAGCTGATTTTAACGGCCCAAAGCTACCGGGCATTAACCTCAGTCATCCTGAAAACTGGCGGACGGACTACCGTGATTTTTCAATTCCTGCCGGACGCTATGCCATTGTCATCAAAGTCGCCGGCCCGAAAAATCAGGCGCGGATCAAATGGCTTAAAGTCGAAACCGCGCCCCAGCCTGAAGGTTCACAGGATCCGATCCCAACACCCCAGGAACTCGGCAAGTATCGACCTGATCCTTCAATGGTGCGTGGCATGATGATCGGAACGAATCTCACAGCCGATGACTACCAGACCTTGCAGGATTGGGGCGTCAATGTCGTCCGCGTCCAGTTCCATCCGCATCGCTACATTCTGAAAAGTCCGGATGACTTTTGGGGCAATGGCTGGCCGGAACTGCTAAAACACCTTGAAACACAGGTGAAACTGGCGCGCGATCATGGCATCAAAGCCGTCATCGACCTGCATAATCCCATCACATTCGGTAAGTTCGGTGACCGTGACCAATGGGATGATCCAAACTTTGAAGCCAACATGATTCGCGGTTGGCAAGACATCGTCACGCATCTCAAACCGCTGCGTGATCACATCTGGGCTTACGAACTTTGGAATGAACCGCTTGATCGAAGCCAGTTGCCATGGGCGCCGCGCCAGTGGCGGGGGCTTGCCATCAAGCTGGTGAAAGCCATCCGACGAATCGATGATCAAAGCTGGATTGTCTACGGCCCCGGACCCGGTGGGATGTGGCGTGGGATTGAACATCTCAAACCATTGCCTGACAAACGCATCATCTACACCTTCCATTGGTACAGTCCCGGCTCGTTCACCCATCAGGGCGTCTACGTCAAAGCCGACACCGATCTGACCGTTGCCAACCAATCCATCAACAATCACTATCCCGGTGAGAATGACTCCAACGGTGGCATGGCTTACTGGGATAAGGCCAAGCTTCAATCGCACCTGCAGCCCATCGTTGCCTTTGAGAAGAAGTGGAATGTCCCCATTTTTATAGGTGAATTCAGCGTCGTCCGCTGGGCACCGGTTCCTGATGGCGCGAACTGGCTTAATGACAGTATTGACTTGTTTGAACAAAACAATTGGTCGTGGACTTATCACGCATTTCGCGAATGGCCGGGTTGGAGTCTGGAGCATCCTTCTGGCCCCGAGAGCTTCTGGTATCCGGGTGTGGACAACAAGGTGCTCATGACCAAAGCGGAAAAACAAACCGATCGTGCTGAGGTGGTCAAACGATATCTGCAACGTAATAAGCAGTGACCGGTAATCAGGCTGACTGCTTTTTGAATGCTGACGGATTCTTCGCCAATCTGTCGAGTGAGTTGATGAACTTCCTGAGCAACGACATTAAAGCCTTTGCCTGCTTCACCGGACTGCATGAGAATCTGCTGCGTCTGCTTACAGGCATTCAATGAGTCGTTACATCCCTGGGCAACCTGCCTCGCGGTATTGATCAGTTCACTGTCAACCTTGGCAAAACTCTCGTCCAGAATGTCATCGGTAATCGGGCGCAGGTGATCTGCAACGGCTTGAGATAAAGCCGCGACAAACCGATTGAAAATCCTCAAGGTCATGGCGGGGGCCTGACAATTGATAGTTGTTCAGGTGACTGGTAGAGAATCTGGATGTTTATGTTTCATATTGTCTATCGGCCGATTGTCCGTTGGGCATCACTTCCGTTTGGAGTTGCGCGTTATCGCGCAACGTCCGTGATAACCACCGTTGAAATGAGTTAACCGCTTGATAGACAAATTAGAAATCACAGTTCGATGATTTCAATCAAGACGAGATGAAAAATAGTCGACCATGTGTGATATCGCCTGTTGTGTTGGGGGGCGATGTTAGACAAGGTTGCCGATTGGATGAAGCGATATAGTCATCTTGTTCGTGGTCCGGTGATGCTTTTCGTCCTGTTTTTAATGGGACTTTCTGCCCAGCTGCTCTACGCGCAAACGTCTGAACCACAGACGGCACCTGTCCGGTTGGGAATGTCCACTGCGTTATCCGGACCTGCAGCTGACCTTGGGATCAACATGAAACTCGGGGTCGAAGTAGCTTTAAAAGCACATGCCCCGACCAGTTCACATCAGTATGAGTTGGTGGTGTTTGATGATGGTTATGAGCCGTCGCGCACGATTCCCAACACACGTCAATTGATCGGGCCGGAGAATGTACAAGCGATCATTGGCAACGTGGGGACACCGACCTCAGTTGTGTCCTTGCCGATTATCACCACTGAAAATGTCTGTTTTTATGGCGCCTTTACCGGTGCCGGTGTGTTGCGTCGCAATCCGCCTGCGTCCCAGGTTTTCAACTACCGCGCCAGTTACGCCCAGGAAACGGCAGCCATGGTGGATGGACTCATTGTGCATGGCAAACTCAAACCCAGTGAAATAGCACTGTTCACCCAACGTGATTCATATGGGCAGGCAGGATACGGCGGTGCAATGGAAGCCATGCGTCGCCACGGACTTCAAGAGGTTGGGGAGATTCTTCATACACGCTACGAACGCAATAGCATGAATGTCGAGAACGCTGTGGCCCAATTGATTCTGGCGGATCACCCCCCGCGTGCGGTGATCATGGTCGGTGCCTACGCGCCATGCGCCAAGTTCATCGCGTTGGCTAAAAAACATGGGATCAATGCCCTGTTTTTAAATGTCTCGTTTGTCGGCACACAATCACTGATCAATGCACTTGGGGATGAAAGTGAAGATGTCATCATCACACAGGTCGTCCCGCATCCGCTGTCTGATTTGCCCCTGGTCAAGAATTACCGCGAGGCGATGACAAACTATGCCCCCGAAGCACAACTGAGTTTCGGCACGCTGGAAGGCTATATTGCAACCATGCTCTTTCAACATGCCATGGATCGTGTTGAAGCGCCCTTGAGTCGTCAGAAAATCATTGACGGTCTGGCGAATCTCGGGACCGTGGACATCGGCCTTGGGCATCCATTGACCTTAACCGCGACGCGTCATCAGGCTTCCAATCAGGTTTGGCCGACGATTGTCCGTAACCATCAAGCCATGCCGTTTGATTGGAAACTGCTTTCGACGATGTGTGAATCCTCCCGTGAAGGAGGGCGCCGTTGAATCAATTGCTATCACAGCGATCTCCGGTTCTGCGCACCACGCGTTTGGTCAGGCGGCTTGTCCTGCTGGGCTTTGTGATTGGATTGATCACGTTGCTGGCCTTTGTCTGGTATCTCTATCAGATGAAGCAGGCACAGAATCAACTGCAAACTTATCAGGATCATTACAACCAGATTTTCACCAGCTTCAACCTGACGATGTCCGAAGCACAGCGTGATTTTCAAACACTGTCGCATCTGGCCATACAGGATGTACCGGTGTCCACAGCAAGTTGGGCCAACCAGCTGATGGAAATGGCAGTCAAGCTTGTCGATACACAGGCTCAGGATGTCAACGGTTATCAGAAATCGTTGGATAAAAACATCACCGAAATGCTGGACAAACGGCAGATTCTCATTGATAACCACAACAAGATTCGTGACAACTACGTCCAGCGAAATCAGAAGTTCAATCGACTTCAGCAACTGCTTCACCAGATGGATGAGAAGATCAACAAAGAACAGGGCGTGGAGCGATTGAAACATGCCCTGATAATTCGTGACTATCTGCAAGCTCCGAACAAGACCGTCGATCAGTCCGTAGTCATTGTCGATCACCTGCGCGATATGGTTTCTCAGCCTGGGCTGTACCTGGAATTTGAAGAACTGCGGTCCTATCTTGATCGTTTGTATCGTTCACAAGACATCGCTGAAATTGCAGACCTTAAAGATAACCGAATCTCGTCGGTGATCAGTCGTATTCATAACGATCCTTACATGCAGAATCTGGATCAGGATGACAAATTTAAAGAGCAATTCAATCAATTTGAATCACTGCTTTACGGTCAGACTTTTCAGAACCGCAGCGATTTGCAATCCTTCGACATCATTCCTGGCAGCTTGTTTGATTTATCATGTAAACAGGTTCAGTTAACACGACAGCGTCATCAGATTCAGGCCAGCATTGAGCAGTGCTTTGTCACGTTGTTGCGCATCCAAACGGATATCGCACTACAGACGCGTGTGTCGGCCAGTGAAGTCTGGGATGACTTTCAGGCTGTCGGACAGCGCATCTTTGTGCGGACCAGCATTGTGCTCAGTTCATTTTGGACTCTGTTTTTTGTCGTCGGGATACTCATCCAACGCAACATCCGCCAGCAGGTTGCCCAGCAGGCTCAGACACATCAGCAGCTCAAGGACCTGGTCGAACAACATGCTCGTGACAAGGAAGAAAGTCAGCGGCTGTATCAGACTTTGCTTCAGTCACATCGCCTTGAGTCGATCGGCCAATTGGCATCGGGGATTGCCAAGGAAATCAACACACCCAGCCAATATGTCTCGGACAACAGTGCATTTCTCAAGAACGCATACGCGTCTCTGGGCAAGCTTCAGACGTACTATGATCAGTTACTGACACAATCTCGCCTTCAACGTGACATGATGCCTTATGTCCAGGCGATTGATACCGCGATCAAGGAACTCGATGCTGAGTTTCTATGGGATGAAGTGCCTCATGCCATCGATCAGACCATTGAAGGGATTCATCGCGTTTCGAGCATTGTCAGTTCCATGCAGCAGTTTGCCGCAACTGGCAATGGTGAGAAGTTGTCGGTGAATCTGAACAAGTCCATTGATAATGTGCTCAACATCACACGCAGCAAGTGGAAGTATCAGGCCAAGATCAAGCTGGACCTGGATCAGAACATGCCGATGATCATGGTGCATCCCAGCGAGATCAATCAGGCGTTATTGAATTTGATCATTAACGCTGCCCAATCCATTGCTGCCAAGCAGAAACACGACACGCTACACGAAGGTCAGATCACCATCAGCACGAAGGTGCTTCCGGGTGAAATTGAATTGAAGATTTCTGATACTGGAATTGGTATTCCCGAGGAAAATCATCAACGCATTTTCGATCCGTTCTTCACCACGCATCTTGAGCAGCGAAGTACAGGCCAGGGATTAACCGTGGTTCATAACTGCATTGTTGAGATACATGGCGGTCGCATTGAGGTTCAATCCAAGGTCGGCCAAGGAGCGACGTTTATCCTGCATATCCCCATGACCATGACCGATGATCAAGAGCCGTCACAGGCGTCTTCGTACGCTTCATGACTCAGGCGACGCGAGCGCGACGCTTGCGACGGATGAGCATGGCGGTTGAGCCTGCGAGCAATGCCAGGGCGGATGACGGTTCGGGAACCACACCATGTTCAAAGCCACCAAGGTTGACCTGACCCGCACCCGTGAGGTTGCCGGTGATGAGGTTGCCGGTGACAAGACCGTATGCAAAGTCCACGTCTGCAAAGGCTGCCAGGATGTTGACGGTGTTCCCGCCGGTCAAGGACAGGTCGGTTGCATCACCGTAGTTCAGCAGCACATCCCCTGAAGTCAAGCCGTTGTAGACCCAGTTGGTCGAGTCCAGGCTGACGGTCACGCCATCGACATTGATGTAGACCACACTGTCTGCTGCACCGTTGATGGTCACACCCCAGGCACTGTTGAGTTCGGCTGCATCGATGGTGACGTAGTTGTCGCCTGAAGCTGCGTTGATGATCAGTTCACCGTAGTTGTTGGTGTAGCCGGTGGTGTCCGCAGTGTTGTTGATGCTGGTGGAGAAGGTGGTCAGGTAGTCGTTAATGGAATTGAAATTCAATGAAGCGGCATAGCTGGTGTTCTGCGTGATCGAGCCGGTGACGGTGACGGCATTGGTGGTGTTGTCGGTGCCACCGAGTGTTGCATTGCCGTGGACGGTACCACCGAGTCCGGTGAGGTTGCCACCTGCATAGACATCGCCAAAGACACCGGTGTTGTTGATGGCAACATTGCCACCGGCTTCGATACCACCGTTATTGATCTGGCCGGAGATGATCGCATCACCACCGACAGTTAACGAATAACCGGGGACGACCTGGGCTTGATTCAAATCGTTGAGCGAGAAGTTGGTGAAGTAGGCACTGCCTGCGGCACCGGCAACACCTTGATAGTCCGAACCGTAGCCGGAGCCTGACGTGCCGATGTCACCAAGTGAGTAGACGTTGAAATTAAACGGGTTGATGTCAGCTGCCTGGGTGGTCTGAGCACCAAAGCCCAGCGTTAAACCCAAACCCAAAGCTGCTGCAAATTTTCCAAGTGCGCGTTTCATGATCTTATCCTTGTGCATGAGGTACTACTGGTCTCTCTATCGATGTAGATGCACAAGAGGATCATGTATTTGAAGCAAAGCGAATTTTTGGCAGCAAATTTAATGACTGTTATCAGACATCTTGCGGGTTGTAGGGGTTGGGGGATCGCGTTAACGCAACTTAAGCGCAGGTATTCATGTGGAGGAGTCTTGGTCGTGTCCGTGTAACGGAATGTATTGGTCGCTTGGGTCAGCCTTGTGGGTTTCGATTTCCATTTGAAAGGGTTTGGCTTGAACTTTCCCGGATAAATTGTGCCCGTAACGTAAGGTCAGGGCCACAATCGCAACGATTGCAACTATGGCCACAATTAGAACACAAGCTATCATCGTTCCTTTATCAAGTTCAGTTTTGGGGGCGTCTGTGACAGGTTCCATTTTTCTCTTCCCATGGCTTGAATGTGGTGGATTGGGGGGACTGCGTTTTTAAGACGGTGGTGAGTGGGTGGGGTGTCAATATGTAGTTGATGGGGATAATGCTTCATTTTGTATGGTTGCTGGTTTGCTCTCCTTCGGGGAATTCGGGCATGTCATAGGCCAATTTCTGGCCACAATATTCACAAAAATTGGTTGGTAGTTGGGTTTGAACATGCAATGGACGATTGCAGTTGGGATTGGGACAGTGTGTAATAAGGACTTCTCCACAGCATGGGCACCAGCGTGGGCTTCCTTGTGGGATGAGTTTGAATGTAGGTTGATAAATCCTACCAGACGATGTTGCGACACTTTTCATTGTCGGGCACTCTGGATTGGGGCAGTAGGCGTGGATATGGTGTTTATGTGATAGTTGGCTGACCAGTGCATCGATCTTCTCATTCGTCATGTCCAAGGCTTTACCGACGGACTTGATTTTATCCGCACTTGGTCCGGTCTTACGGTTTTCAATCTTGGAAATATCGGACTGAGGGACATCAGCTAGGACAGCAAGTTGGGGCTGGGTCAAGCCTTTTTTCTGTCGCAAAGCGCGTACATCGACTGGATTTTGTTGAGAAGCGGCCATTGGGTGCTACCTGGTGCTAATGCATCATGCATTTCTGTTCAGGCAGCATCCTTCTACCCGGCAATATTCATTGATTGATGAATATTTTTGAAAGTGTGAATATTTTACACGGTTTTTTAAACTTTTCAACGACGAATTGTCGATATAATCAGGTTAATTAAAAAAATCGACACCACAGGATGGTCTATCCGTGGCGTATGAGATGTTTGTCGTGTGCTTGTGTTTCTTATCATCAAGCAAAATTGCTCAGTGGGCTGGTTTGCATGAATGATGTCGAAGCACAAAAAAAGGCTGCATCCAGTGGGAGATGCAGCCTTGTGAGGTGGGGTCTGGATGATGATTAATCAATCATCCAATGCAGGGGTGATCTGCTGGTTGATCTGCGGGTAGACGGCCAACGCGTGTTCACGTGCTTCGGTGACAAGTTGTTGACAGTTGTCAAAGCGGATGAGCTTGATGAGTAGATCAATGGTCTTACTTTCACCAAGCTGCTGTAAATGTTCACGCACAATCTCCGGCGAATGACGAAGGTGGGCATGCGCCACCAAACCCACCAACTCCGTCACCGGGATCAAATCAAAACCGCTGTCACGCTGACGGGTCTTGTTCAATGCATCATCAGCCTTGGGCATCCAGTTGGCAGGTTCGGTCAACTCACCGGTGAAGATGCGATCGTAAACATGCGTTGCAAGGTTGTTCAAACAGTAGCTACTCACACGCACCGGTGAAGGTACACGCTGCTCGGTACTCTGACGTTTGACCCAGTTCAAATAGGTTTGCGTCGCATCGTCATTCTTCAGTGCGTAGGCTGCTTCGGAAAGACGGCTCAGTTCGGTTACATAAAGTTCACTATCCAGAATATGTCGGCCAGCAACGAGCACGTTGAGTTGCGCCATCACACCAGGCAGTGAATCGGGATCGAGTAAGTCACAGACCACGCGACTGCCGTTGACGACGAGGCGCATGTCGCAGGTCGCTGAACCGTCATAGTCACACAGATCGACCAGCAGCTTGTGCAGGTCGCGCGTGAGGGTGTTGCCCTGATGCTCGGTCACCGCATCCTTGACGAAATCCAGGAATCGCGATTCGACATCATCAATATCAATGTCCTGGGCGATGCCTTCACCAAAGTCGTTTTCAATCAGACGGCCGGCAGCGACGCGGACGATGGCAAGGATCTCCGTGCCGATGCGTCGGTGGAGATTGGCCTGGTCGTCGCCTGATTCGGCAACGAGCAATTGGTGATTGGTCTGCAGGTCTTGGTGCAGGGCGTTGAGTTGGTCCTGGAGTTTGGGTTTGGCATCAGTCATGGTTGCAGGCTGCCGTTTGGCTCGCAGATGTTGGATCGCGGTCTGCACCCGACGCGGCGAGAGGTCGGTGTGCATGGACTGGTTAATTTCCTGTGCCAGTGCAGTGTAATTGATTTGATCCAATTGCGGACCCGGGCGCAGGCAATGATCCAGAATCTCGTTGAGCTGGGTCTGCCCGGTGTCATGATTGACAACACTGGCAACCCACGTGGCGACGGCCTGGGCGGCATCCTTGACATTGGCCCGGACATCTTTGACCGAGTCATCCACCCGGCGCATGATCCGGCGTGGCTTGTTCGCATTGGACTTCCGGGGGGGGCGGTCAGCGATTTGCTGCATATCCACGCCGTCGAGCATCCGCTCGAAGAAGTCCGGCTTATTTTGTTCATGTTCTTGAGTCATGGCTGGTTCCACCTTGTTGGTTCATCCTTGCCAGCGAAAAGGTCCGTAGGTCCTGCGTCCCGATCCCGTGTTCAAGTCCCAAAGGCTTGCGATCTTGCCAAGGGAAACTTCCGGGGGGCTTCCGGGGGGGCTTCCGGGGGGGCTTCCGGGGGTTAGCGGGTGGACGGTGGGTTTTCAGTGCTGGGGGTGGTGGTTCCGCCACGGTGACAGCCTGATTCGGCCTTGGTGGTCGTGGTGAACACCAGGGGCATGAGCAGGGCAGCGGTCAGACTCAGAAGTGCAGCGAGTTTGGAAAGTTTCATGAGATTCTCCATGGGGCATCAAAAGTGCACAGGTCTCTATTCATTAAACGCGCACGACGGGGTTTTGTTGCATCATTTGATCGGGGAAGGATCTTTTTTGCGTCTTTATTGTGATGTAAGTGTTTGGTATTGAGTTGGTTGTATTTTTGAAAAAAGTTTTCAAAAAATGCTGTCATCCCCCATCAATGGATGTTACGGGTAGAAAGCCATGTTCCTCGCGGGGCAGGGGGGATATCGCGATTTTGTAAAAGGCAACCCGTGACTCAGGAGAGTCACGGCTTTTGGGGAACTTCCGGGGGGGGGACGGGATGTGAAAAAAATCTTAATTGCGTTTTTATCAAGACTTTGGCGGGGTGTTGCGGTCGGAGTGTGCTCCCAAACCCTGCACAAATCGGCATAGGGGTGAGACGTCAACTGTCGCGACACGACTGCTGAAAACTGAATACCACTTTCAAACCAACCCACAGAAAAATGAACCTGCTGCCCGCAGGTTGGAAGGAGTTCGCCATGCGTAAGAAACATTTACTTTCACTGTCAGCTATTCTCATTGCAGGTCTTGCATTCGGTTCGGTCAACACGGCTTCTGCAGGTATCAGCCGCGGCGCCAACCCGGATCGTAAAGTCGAAATCACCCAGGTTCGTCATGGCAACGATGACCGCCATGATCGGAGTTCGCGACATGAACGCAATGATCGCGGCCGAAACGACAGTCGCTTTGACCGTGGCCGGGACCATTCCAGACATGACGGCAACGACCGTCACGATCGTTACGCCTACAAGCATCGTGGCAATAACAACAAGACGGTCATCATCAAGAAGGAAAGCAACCGCTGGGATGTTGGCGATGCCCTGCTTTACCACTTCGGTCGCAGCGTGATTAATGAAGTGTTCGACACCCATCCGCGTCGGACGACCGTGATCGTCAAACAGGGTTATTACAAGACGATCTGGGTAGAGCCGGTCTACGAATATCGCCGTTCAGCGTGTGGTGATCTGGTCAAGGTCGTGGTTCGCGAAGGTTTTTATAAAAAAATCTGGATTCCTGCAACCACTTCCTGCGAGACTGGGTATCACTAAGCGGAAGGCACGGCAGTCTGACCAACTGCCCCAAAAACCTTCCCCAACACAGCAACCGTTTCCATTCTCCTGACCGCCCACGTCGTGCCCCCGACGTGGGTTCTTTTTTGCGCTGAATTCTCAAGGCAGACGAAGGCTTTTTTTTACCGAAGAGACGCAGAGGACTCAGAGCCAAGAGAGAAAATGGCTTATTTTATAGCGGTTTTGTTGGTCTTTACTGAGATTCATGACTTTGGCTACACCACTTGCGGTTTAGCGATTCAGACAATGATCGATCATGACGTGATCTTTTATTCGGATTCAGCGCGCTAAACCGCAAGCGGTTTTATGATTTGAACGAAATCCGAAATCCGAAATCCGAAATCCGAAATCCTGTATCATTCTCCCATGTCCGATTCACCTGCACTGAAATATGAATGTTTGGTTAAGGATGCAACCACCCACGCAAGGCTTGGCCGCATCACGACCGTTCATGGTTCGTTCGACACGCCAGCGTTTATGCCCGTGGGGACGCAGGGTTCCGTCAAAGGCATGCAGCCTCGCGATCTGGGTGAACTCGGTGCGCAGATTATTCTGGGTAACACCTATCACCTGATGCTGCGCCCGGGCAGCGAGCTTGTTGCAAAAATGGGCGGGCTACAAAAATGGACTACGTGGGGCAAACCCATGCTCACCGACTCGGGTGGGTTCCAGGTCTTCAGCTTGTCGGATGCCAACAAGATCACCGAGGATGGCGTGGTCTTCAAAAGTCATCTCAATGGTGCGCGGATTGAGTTGACACCAGAACGTTCAATGCAGGTCCAGAATGAACTGGGTGCGGACATCATGATGGCCTTTGACGACTGCCCGCCTGCAGCTCAGCGGGATGAGTCGGAAGTCCAATCTTCGGGGTTGACCCGTCATGCCATCGAGCAGGAAAAATATCACAAGCGACTGAAACTGGCCTGCGAGCGTTCCAATCGCTGGTTGGGACGATGTGTCAAAGCCCATGCCCGCAAGTCCGAGCAGTCTCTGTTTGGCATCATCCAGGGCGGGATCGATCTGGAGCAGCGCAAGTGGTGTGTGGATGAGGTCTGCGGTCACGATCTACCCGGTTATGCCATTGGTGGGGTGGCCGTCGGGGAGGGATTTGAGCAGCTTAAGCGCGTCGTGGAGTACACCGCACCACTGATGCCGTCCGATAAACCCCGGTATTTGATGGGCGTAGGCTACGAACGCGACATTTTGACAGCGGTTCAGGCCGGGGTGGACATGTTCGATTGTGTCTTGCCGACGCGTAATGCACGGAACGCCAATGCCTTTACGCCGACGGGTCAGATGCGGTTGCGCAATGCCCAGTTTGCGGATGATCCCAGGCCGATTGTCGAGGGATGTGATTGTGCCTGTTGCAGTCGGGGATACAGCCGAAGTTACCTCAGGCACATGTTCATGGCAGGGGAGATGCTCGGGCCGATCCTGGTGACGTTACACAATCTGCGTCATTTCCAGCGGTTCCTATTGGACATTCGCACTGCGATCAGAGACAATGACTGGTCTTTCGTCACCGCGCGTTGGCCGGTGGCGTGTGTTTGATCCATATAAGGATGAATGGTCGGCCGGGCACGGGTGTCTGCTACCTTGGAGGTGACAGGGCAGGTGTCGTCAAGCCGCACGATTCTTGAGGGAGTATCAACTGTGATGCACTTGCCTTTGACACTGGCACAGGAAAACATGGCCCCGGCGGACACCGCCGTTTCACCGGCACCGGCCGCAACAGGTGAGCAGACGGCAACGACCGGCGCAGACGGTCAGCCCATCGGACCCACCGGCCAGGCTGCACCCAATCCAATGGGAGGCAGCTTCATGCTCATCCTCATGGCTTTGATGGGGGTGATGATCTTCATGACCTTCCGCAGCCAATCCAAGGAAAAGAAGAAGCGCGCTGCACTGCTTGCGGCGCTGTCCAAGGGCGACAAGGTTCAGACCATCGGCGGGATCATCGGCAATGTCGTTGAAATCCGCGATAACGAAGTCGTCGTCAAGATCGACGAAAACAACAACACCAAAATGAAGTTCGCACGCTCAGCGATTCAAAACAAAATCGAAGAGTGAAAGACCTGGGATTAGGGATTAGGCAAAGACAGTGAAGGCACATTCAGTCGCTTGCGTGCCTTTCCCTAATCACTAATCACTAATCCCTCATATAACTGACAGAACATTTTTCCTATCTCTGGTTGACACAATCCCATGGAAGACAAATTCCCCATCTGGAAGCCGGCACTGATTGTTGCCGTGATTGCTTTTTTTGCCTTGATGCTCTACCCGCCATCGCGCAAGCTCAAGCCGGGCTTGGACCTTGCCGGTGGTACCATCCTCGTTTACCAGGTCGATATCCCCGATGATATGGATGCCGGTACCGCGGTGGATCAGGTCATCAGTTCGCTGCGTAAACGTGTCGATCCCCAGGGCGTGCGTAACCTTGTCTGGCGCCGCCTGGCAGGTAACCGTTTTGAGATCCAGATGGCTTTGGCGACCGAGGAAACCAAAAAACGCCGCGCCGCCTATCAGGAACAACTCGAAGCGATCACCGAAGGCAATCTCTCGGCCCGTCAACTCGACCGCATCATCAAGCTCGATCCCGCCAAGCGTGACGCCGAGTTGGCCAAGCTCGCTGCCGGTCATGATCAAATGCTCGCCGACTTCAAACAGTTGGCTCAGGCGTACGACAAGTATGTCCAGACGCAAAAGCCGGTGGCCGATCTTGAGAAGATGATCGCTGGTATCGAAGCCAATCTTGAAAAACTCCCCGAAGATGCTCCGGCTGAGCAGAAGACGGAAATGACGCAGCGCAAGACCTCGCTCATCGAGCAAATGGTCGACGCTTCACGTCTGCTCCGCAACGCCAAGTCCACCTATGAAGAAGCCCGTGACATTGCCTTGAAGAACAATGTCGATCCGGCTGAACTCCAGGTCGTGTTGGCTCTGCCCAACGAAGTGAAGTCCGCCAAGGCGATTGCCGCTGCCGAATCACCGGAAGATTTGAAGTCGCCCCGTGAGAAGGGCATTGAACGTCTCAAGGAAGAAGCCCCCGGTCGTGCCGATGACATTCAAGCCGTCGCCGACGCCTATGCCGCATATGAACAAGTCAAGGGTCCGTTGGATGATCCGGCTGACCTCATTGCACTGCTGCGTGGTTCGGGTGTGCTTGAATTCCGCATCGCCCCCAGCGTCCGCACCATGACCGATGCGGATGCCTACCGCAAGCAACTCGAAGAAAAAGGCCCGCGTACCGGTCGTGACAAGCCCTACGTCTGGCTGCAGGTTGACCGTGATGAAAACGGCAATCCCAAGTTCACTGAAACCAGCCGTGAACGTGAAGCCCTGGCCAAAGACCCCGTCTCTTTCTTTGCCAACCAGAATCTCATCGGCCAGGAGTACAACGGTGAGTATTACATCCTGCTGTCCAATACCCCCGATGATTCGCTGACTCAGGCGCAGCATGGCTGGGAACTTTCCCGCGCCTTTGCTGACCGTGACTCCAACGGCTTCCCCGCTGTGAGTTTCCGACTCAACAGCATCGGCGGTTCCATGATGGCCGACCTTACCGGCAACAACATCAACGAACCGATGGCCATCTGCCTCGACGGCAAGGTCATCTCCGCACCCCGCATCAATGACCGTATTCACGGCTCAGGGATCATCACCGGTGGCCAGGGTGGTTTCTCCAACTCGGAATTGATCTACCTTATCCGCACACTCAATGCCGGTGCCCTGCAGTCCCGCGTCAGCGACAAGCCCATCAGCATCAAGACCGTCGGTTCATCACTGGGTCATGACCACCTGATGGCAGGTCTCAAAGCTTCGATCGTCGCCTTGATTGTTGTGGCCTGTTTCATGATCGTCTATTACTTCTTTGGCGGTATCGTCACCGTGCTGGCTTTGCTTGCCAACATGGTTGTGATCCTCGGGGTTATGTCAGCGATTCAGGCGACGTTCACCCTCCCGGGTATCGCCGGTATCATTCTGACCATCGGTATGGCTGTCGACGCCAACGTGCTGATTTTCGAACGTATCCGTGAAGAACTCGAAGCCGGCGAGAAAATGCTCGTGGCTGTGCGTCGCGGTTACGAAAAGGCTCTGAGCACCATTCTCGATGCCAACATCACCACACTGATCACCTGCGTGGTGCTGTATCACACCGCGACCGCCGACATCAAGGGCTTTGCTTTGGTGCTGGGTATCGGTATCGTCGCCACGTTGTTCACCGCACTGTTCTGCACACGTGTTGTCTTTGAACTGTGGATTCGCATTGCCAAGCCCAAGAGCCTGCCGATGTTGCCGATGGTGGTCCCTGCCGTCCGCAAGCTGCTGAGTCCCAAGGCCGACTGGATTGGCAAGAAGGGCATCTTCATGTCCGTCAGTGTCGTCCTGGTAGCTGCGGGTATCTTCATGACTTCCAGTCGTGGCAAGGATATGCTCGACATCGAATTCCGTTCAGGTACCGAAGTGAGTTTTGAACTTGCCAACGAACAGACCCTGACCCTCGAACAGGTGCGTGAACGTCTGAACATCGTTGCTGAAGATGTCAACATTCCCGAACTCTCCGGCGAGCAGGCCCGCGTGGTCACCGTCGGTGATGCAGATGGTCACACCTCCAACGCCTTTAGCATTCAGACACTCGAGCAGGATTCGACTGCTGTCAGTAAAGCAGTCAAGCAAGCCTTCTCCGACGTGCTTGATGAAGAACGTCCGCTGACTTTCAAGGGTGTTGAAGCCCAGCGTATCGGTGAAGCTCCTGCGTTTATCATCAACCAGTCCAATCTCGGTGACGTGATTGACCGGACCGTCAGTGACGATGTCAGTGATTACCTGGGCGGTGTTGCCATCGTCCTTGATGACATCCAGCCTGCGGCAACGGAAGAAGACCTGACACAGCGTATTCAACGCATGCGTCTTCAGCCGGCTTACGAGCAGTTGCCTTACCGTCAGTTTGAAGTCATCGGTCTGGACCTGGCATCAAGCTCTGCGGGTAATGCTGCAACCTACAGTTCAGCAGTGATTGTCATCCATGATGAAACCACCAACTACATCGACGAGCCGACCGCTTTCACCGAAGATGCCACCGGCCTGGCGACCACCGAATGGGGACTGGTCAAGGAAGCCCTCACCCGCGATACCTCGCTGGGCAGTGTTTCAAGCTTCTCCAGCCAGATCTCAAGCACGATGAAATACAAGGCGATTCAGGCGATGGCATTGTCATTGCTTGCTGTCGTCATCTACATCTGGTTGCGATTCGGTAAGATCACTTACGGTCTGGCTGCCATCGTCGCATTGGTCCATGACGTGTCGATCACACTTGGTTTCCTGGCCATCAGCTACTATGTCTATGACACGGTCTTTGGTGCTGCGTTGATGCTTTCGGACTTCAAGGTGAACCTGGCCATCGTTGCAGCATTGCTGACAATTGTCGGTTATTCACTGAATGACACCATTGTTGTGTTTGACCGTATTCGTGAAAACCGCGGACGCCTGGCAGAAGCCACACCACAGATCATCAACGACTCGATCAACCAGACGATCAGCCGTACGATCATGACATCGTTGACCACCTTCCTGGCAGTCATCGTGCTCTATATCTGGGGCGGTGATGGTGTGCACGGCTTTGCCTTTGCCATGCTCGTGGGTGTCTTTGTCGGTACCTACTCCTCGATCGCCATTGCCTCGCCGATCCTGCTTCTGGGTCGCAAAGCAGCTGGTAAAATCGCTGCCAAGGGTGAAGTTGCTCCAACCGAGTAAGACACGTTCGACAATTTTAATAACCAACACAAACGGGATGATCCAGGTGATCGTCCCGTTTTTTTTGATTCACTTTTTTGCCGCAGACGCAGAGGTCGCAGAGATAAGACAGAAATGATGATGGGTCCGTTTCAGGCGAGCCGCAGTGTGTCACTGCGGGATTGAGCGAAGCTCAAATCTGATTGATACGTTGCGATTGATGAGAAACAAGTTTCAACTGCGTTGAATCCCGCTCGACACGACGCGGCTCGCCTGAGTTGATTCTGAAAAAATGTCTTTCAAAATCATCACACATCCCATGCCACTTGATGCACCTTGCGGTAGTCCGACGCGGTGGTGCCGGTTTTGCGTTTGAAGAACCGACTGAAATAATTCGCATCATCCATGCCCAACTGCGCTGCTATGCTGGCAACCTTCAACGGTGAGTTGGCCAGCAGATGCTTGGCACGTTCGACGCGGATGTCATCCTTGAGTTGCGTAAACGGCTTGCCTGCCAACTGTCGGATCAGGTGGCTTGCCCATGTCGGTGAAACGCAAAGCATGTTCGCCAACGCCTCCAGTGAAGGGTCTTCCGAGATGTGCATCGTCAACCAGTCGATGACCTGTTCCAGTCTTGGATCGTCAGGCTTGGGTCGGTTGGCTAATCGCTGCTGATAAATCGCAAGCAGGTGACTTTGCAGCGTGGTCAGCAATTGGATGGCATGCTTGATTTTTGCGTCGGGCCAACGTGGGAGAGTCGAAGGTTGATCATCGGTAACGCGGAACTGTCCAAAGAAGACCACCAAGACCAACTGGTTCTGCCAATGCACCGGCACGATGATCTCACTGGCGCCCGCATGACAGGTCCGCATCAAAGGCAAAGTCGGCTGGGCGAACTGCTCATGTAAATCCGCTGCATCTTCCCGACGACACAGATCCATCTGATCCCGCCTTGGGATCACGCAGAACGGCGAGACATGCAATCCCGTCAAGCCGCCAAGCTGCTCAAATACCGGCCCGGTGGGTCGGAAACAACTCGTCAACCCCGTCGCCCGTTCGTAGGACCGAATGAGTTTGCGTATCGCCTGATTGTCGGATGCAATGGGTTGTGTCATGGCTTATCTGGTTCTGTTGAAATGCTCAGAAAAAACCATCCTCACACCCGCTACGCTCAAGACGCAAAGCCGCCAAGTGATAAAACGAACTTTGCTTTGCGTCTTTGCGGGCTTGGCGTGAGAAATTGTCTTTTTGATCAGAGTCATTGTTCGTGAGTTTCAACAAAGTCGGTTCTGATGTGAACAATTAGCATCATTTTACGCCAAAACACAAATAAATCCAGATAATCAACCAATCTGTCCATCGAATTGACATCCCAACGCGCTACACTGATACAACAATTGATAGTTAACTCAGGAATCAAACATGTCCCAAGCACGGAATTTTCTCAGCGATCAACCCATTGTCAGTGTCTACGAACAGGTTTTTGACGTCGCGGTTCTCGGCGGCGGTTATGCCGGCTACGCAGCCGCGATGCAGTTGGCCAGGCAGGGCAGCAAGGTCCTGCTCGTCGAGCCGATGGCTGATTTGATCTGGGAGTCAGGTCGGTGTTTCGTCCCCACGACCGGTGAGTCGGATCACCCATTGTTTAACGCATTGGTCGATGATGTTGCCAGGCGTGGTGGCGCCGATGCCAACTTTCTTGATGGTGCGATGGCAGAAGTCTCCGCGACCTGCATCCTCGAAGCCTCTGACGTGACGCCGTTGTACTACGCTCATCCGGTTGCGGTGGAACAGGATGGCCAGAACATCACCGCAATGATCGTTGCCACCAAGTCGGGCATGCGACGCATCGTTGCCAAACAGTTTGTTGATGCCTCGGAAACCGCGACGTTACTCCATCTTGCAGGCAAAGCACCGCAGCTTAGCAAGCCGGTCTCTGAGCAACTGTATCTGTATTTGCAGAAACTCGATTGGGCGGATTCGACGCTGCCGACCACGGTTTGGCCGACGCAGCGTTATGTAACTGGCCAAGTCCAGGGCGAGGAAACCACCCGCCAGGCAACGATCCGAATCATCGAAGCGATGGATGCGGACACACAGCAGGCGCGCATGTCGCATAACAGTGTCGATCCGTACCCGACTTACGATGCATCACCGTCACCGCTTCAAGCCTTTGGCAATGTCGCGGTAGCCGTCCCTGGTGGCGCTGACAAAACGGTTAAAACCCTGGCGGATCGTTTTGATCTGGGTATCTCTGCTGCAACACAACTCGCCAATCTGCCCAAAGCCGATGTTGATGTTTCGATGCTCAAGCAAGCCATTGACACACCCAAGCCGATCAAGACGCTCAACACCGACGTGCTGGTCATCGGTGCAGGGACCGGCGGCGCCTTTGCTGCGATTTGTGCAGGTAAGCAAGGTGCCAACGTCATCTGTGCGGATCCTTTCACCTACGCAGGCGGTATCGGGACCGGTGGCGGGATTCACGGTTATTACTACGGCATCCCCGGCGGACTTCAGGAAACCACCGACAAGCAGATCAGCCAACTGATGAAAGCCCATGGCAATATCCTTGCCAACTTCACCTTTAACCCGGTTGCCAAGATGGTGGTGCTCGAAAATCATCTGCGAGATGCAGGCGTGGACTTCATGTCCCGGGCGATGCTCTGTGATGTAACCGTCGAGAACGGCACGGTGACCTCCGCATTGTTGACCACGCCCCAGGGTCCCGTTGCAGTCGATGCCAAGGCATTTATCGATGGTACCGGCGATGGTGATCTGTGTGTGCTTGCGGGGGCGGACTACCATTGTGGTCGACCCAGCGACGGCTTACCTCACGCTTACTCGCAGGTCAGCTACGGCATTGCCATCCGCGAAGATCACATGGTTATGACCGGCCGCAACTTTGATGCAGGTTGGTGTGATGCAACTGACAGTGAAGATCTCACCCGCGCCCGTTTGGTCGGGATTGCCCAGCATCAACTGGAAAAAGCACAGAACACCGAGCGTATCACCATGGTTGCTCCGGCGATTGGTTTGCGTCAGACGCGACAGATCGACACGGATTACACGTTGACATTTGATGATCAGATTTCCAATCGCCAGTTTGATGATGTGATTGGTTTTGCAGGCTCCAATCACGATACGCACTTTGTGGATTACGCGATGGAATCCGACGAAGCCGTGTTCTGGATCAACATGACGCGTAACTGGTTCACGGCTTTTGCTCATCCGTTGCCTTACCGGATTCTGCTTCCCAGGACGCTCAAGAACGTGGGCATTGCATCACGTTGCATGGGCTTGACGCAGGATGCGCATCACGCAACGCGCATGATGCGTGACATGCAGCGTATCGGTGAAGCCATCGGTGATGCCGCGGCGATGTTGGCTGCCGGTGATCTGAAGGATTTGCGTGAGGTTCCGATGGATCAGTTGCAGGCCAAACTTAAAGAGACCGGCGCGATTGTCGATGATACAACGCAGATCAAAGCCGTCTGGGCACGATCCATTTTTGCAGGCAGTATTCACACCGACACGCTTGATCTGGATGTGAATGACAAGGTGATTGCTGATGCATTGGAGCAGTTGCGTCAAGGCGAATGGGGCCGTGAACTCTGGCTGCTGGCACAGAATCGTGATGCGGTTGAAGCGGAAGTCTTGAATATCATGCGCGATTCGGAGAACGATAAGGCACGCTGGTTTGCAGCGGGGATTGTCGGATTCTGGGGCATGGCTGAAGCTGAACCGATCTTCATCGAAGCGATCAAAGCCAAGCAATACGGCTATGAGCCGCGTGGTGATACGACCAAGACACGCGCCCAGAGTGACCCCGTGGTCATGCCCCGCAAGACACCAGACTGGATGTCCGCAGTGTGCATGTTGCGCATGTGTGGTTCGGATACCTGCTTGGATACGTTGCTTGATTTGGTGACCAGCCACAAGCCGACGATGATGACGGTGATCAGTGTGTTCACTACGTTGGATCGCATGCTCAAGGATGGTCGCATCACCGACAAGGCCAAGGCTGCCCGGATTGTTAGCGCGATTGATCTGGAGGATACGCCCAATCGTTTTGTGCATCCGCAGCCGATTCTTTCAGGGTTGGCGGACATGGCCTTACGCGGCGAGCAGTTGCCTGACTCCAAACCGGGCAATTGGCCGTGGTCCAATACGCAGGAAGATCACACTTGGCAGTTGCTGCTGCTCAAGGGACGCTTGTGCATGAAGCTTGGTTTGGATGTGCCTGCCCAATTGCAGACGATGACGACTTCGGATCAGCGGTTGCTGGTTCGCCGCGCCTTGGCGGAGTTTGCACCGCAGCCTGTGGGTGTGTGATTGACTTAAAATTTTAAGACCTACAAGCGCACTGCGATTTATCTCGCGGTGCGTTTTTTTTGTAGCGTTTCACCACCACAAAAACAGTCGGGCGATTTTCCAGTACACCGTGAAAAGTGGATTGGCGATGCCCTGCAAAGCCCAGTGTTTGAGTTCGCTGGCAGGAATGTGACTGGTGAAGTTTGCGGTGAGTTGACGGTCGGAGATCACGCGTTGTGATTGCATCAACCGACGCGCGGTTTGGCGTGCCTGCCGATTTCGGGGGCGGTAGCTGGCGAGTTTTTTACCAAGACAACCTTGCGTGATGGCGTAAGCCATTTGCCCAAGTTCCATGAGCAGTAACGCAGGCAAGAGCAAAAGCAACGTCGGCCAACGATAGAACACACGCAGCATCCACCAGCGATTGCGTTCAAGGTGTTCGTAGCTGTTGAGTGTCGAACCGAATTGGTATTGGTGAATGACCGTTGCCTGGGGCAGGTACCAATTGTCATACCCGAGCAGGCGATACATCCAACCCAGCTGTGCATCTTCGAGATACATGAACAGATCGTCAGCAAAAAGCCCATGTTTTTCCAGTAAATCGCGACGAAGCATCACGGCACAACCGGAGGGGAAATCGAGTTTTCGCGCTTCAGTCCATGGACCTGTGACGGGTTGACGGTAACCGGTCTTGATGCCAAAGCCCAGGTAGTGACTGCGATTGCCCGCGGTGTTGAGCAGCGTTTGATTGTCATGAAGCATGATGGCGGGTTGAACACATGCGGCATTGGGATGGCTTTGCAGAAAGTCGATCAGGGGTGTGATACCTTGATCGCCCAAACGCGCGTCCTGATTCAGGAGCATGACATATTGCGCTTGGGGCAGGTGTTGTTGGATGTATTGCCAACCGAGATTGTTGCCACCTGCAAAACCGAGATTGGTCGAACTTTGCACCAGGTGTGCATCAGGATATTGCGCTTGGATGAGTTGAGATGTTTGATCCGGCGAAGCATTGTCCACGACAACAGCATGGAGCTTGCATGTGTCCGTTGAAGCTGCGTGGATGGAATCCAGACAATCACACAGATACGGTTGGCCACGATAACTCACGATAAGGATGGCAACATGCACAGCCGACGTGTCGTTCATGTTTCACGCATCCTCAGCTTGATCATCCTGGGCTTGTTTGAGCATTTTCTCCTGCAAAATCCCAACGGTTTGTGCCAGCGTGGTGATCTGGCGTTGCTGGACACTGATGATTGAAAAGAGTTTGAGCAGTAGAAGGATGGTGAATGCGCCAAGGCAAAGGACCATGAGCGTCGGCTTTTCCATGCGCATTTGATCCGATAGCCAGATGATCCCGTCAGGCCATGCTGCCAACCCCAGGAACGGCAAGCCGGTGACGAGGAACAGAAGCATCCAGCGTTCCTGCAATCGCAATTGACGCAGACTTCGCATCGACATGATCACCAGCAACATGCCAAAGCCAACGAGTGCGATGGTTCTTATCATGATGTGATCTCCTTGTGCTTGCGGTGAGGCCAGGGATCGCGCATCTTGTCGAGCATCACGGCAACGGCTACCTTGGCGACGTAGAACAGCCCCCGATGCAGGGGGATACTCGTCTGACCGCTTTCGCGCTGTTCCATGTGGACCTGCAATTCCTCAATGCGCATCCGGTGATTGGTCAACAGCACCAACACCTCCGGTTCGGGATAGTCCGTCGGATACCAATGGGCGTAACAGTCGATGACATGACGATTGCACGCACGGAATCCGCTGGTGCAGTCGGTAAACCGTCGGCCGGTGAGCAGGTGAATCCACAACTGCAGACAGTGAATCCCGAGCATGCGCGATTTGGATTGACGATAGGCAATGGTGTCCTTGAAACGGGATCCCACCACCATGTCAAAATCATGACTCAGCAGATGCTCAATCAATCGGGCGACCTCGGCAGGGGGATGCTGGCCATCACCATCAACCTGCACCGCCACGTCATAACGAAACTGGTCGGCATAGCGGTAGCCCGTCTGCATCGCGCCGCCAATGCCCAGGTTAAACGGCAGGCGGATCACCGTTGCAGACGCTGGGACATGCTGATGCGTGCGGTCCACCGAACCGTCATCGATCACCACGACATCCACCTCCGGCAGATGCTCGTTCAACCCGTTGACGACCTTGGCAATGGAGCCTGATTCGTTGTACGCAGGCACAATCACCAGGCAGCGAGCAGGGCGACCATCACGCAGGTGAAATCGGTTCATCGGGGAGGACTGTGTCATCAAGCTAGCATGATACCGCAGCTTGCGCCGGATTTCAGTTTACTCATGGACCTGATAGGCGGTTTTTTATTTCCTTGGCGTGCCCAAACATATGATCAGGGAAGAAGATAGCGACATCACCCCCAATCGCATGCTGCAGAATCCGACCCATCGCAGGACTTGTTGATTCTTTTTTCGATCAATTCTGGCTAATGGGTCGATAATTCACTAGAATACGCAACGATTATGAGATACTCCCGCGTTCAGATTGAGTCCATCGGCTACAAGCTCGGCCCGGTCGTCGTCACCAGCGACGAACTGGAAGGTCGACTTGCGCCCATGTACGAAAAACTGCACATGTCACAGGGACAGCTCAAAGCCCTCACCGGCATCGAAGAGCGTCGCTGGTGGGATGAAGGGACCACACTCTCAGAAGGCTCATCTGCGGCAGCTCAAAAGGCGCTTCAGCAGTCCAATGTGCAGGTCAAGGACATCGAAGTCCTCGTCTACACCGGCGTCTGTCGTGAACAGTTTGAACCGGCGACGGCATGCGTGGTGGCTGACGCACTGGGCATCACCAACGATGCCTTTATCTACGATATCTCCAATGCCTGCTTAGGTGTCCTCAACGGCATCATTGATGTGGCCAACCGCATCGAGCTTGGCCAGATCCGTGCAGGTATGGTTGTCAGCTGTGAGTCCTCACGTGAGATCAACGAAATCATGATCCAGCGGATGCTCGAAAATCCGACCATGGAAATGTACTCAAGCTCGCTGGCAACCCTCACCGGGGGCTCCGGTGCCGCAGCCGTCCTTTTGACCGATGGCTCGTTCGGCACCAAGGACCGCCCGCGACTCAGTGGGGCAACATCCAAAGCAGCGCCTGAACATCACAAACTCTGCCGCTGGGGTGTGACCCTGTCACCCATCCAGATGGGCAAGATGGTCTTCTCACCGGATCGCCTTAAACTCGCGCTTGATGAGATCATGCAGCCGGACACGATTCCTGAGACGCTCAAGGAACTGATGGAACACACCAGCGAGAAACTCCCGCCGGTGCTTGCCAACCTGATGCCCAAGGAAAAACTCCCTGCTGCACTCACGCAGTTCATGCAGACCGACTCCGTCGCTGTACTCAAACACGGTGTGGAACTGGGCGTGCGAACCTGGGGCAGCTTCCTCTCCCGCATGGGTTGGGCGGTCGACAATGTCGACAAGATCATCTGTCACCAGGTTGGCAGTGGCCATCGTGATACCATCCTTCGCGCCCTTGGCATACCGCCTGAAAAGGAATACTCGACCTATCCTTACCTGGGTAACATCGGCACGGTGTCACTGCCATTAACCGCAGCTCTGGCAGAGCAACGCAAATTCCTCAAGCCCGGTGACCGCGTCGGATTCCTGGGCATCGGCTCAGGGCTTAACTGCCTCATGCTCGGCTGGGAGTGGTAAGCGAAGTGAACACAGCCTCAAACGCTCAGCCATCCACCACGGATCACCTGGGCCTCCCCGACTATAAATTCCAATCCAATTGGTTCCCCGTCACTGGCAAAGATGGCAGCGATCTCCAATTGCATTATCTCGATCAGGGACCACACCAACCCGATTCTGATCTTCCGGGGGCACCCGCGGTCGTCATGGTGCATGGCAATCCGACATGGTCGTTCTATTACCGTCGACTGGTCAACGCCCTCAGCACAACACACCGTTGCATCGTCCCCGATCACATCGGCATGGGACTCTCCGACAAACCGACCGATGACCAATACGACTACACACTCAAAAACCGTGTCGACAATCTCGATGCCTTGATCGAATCACTGGACCTGGGCAACAACATCACGCTCATCGTCCACGATTGGGGGGGCATGATCGGCAGCACCTGGGCACTTCGCCATGCCGACCGCATTGCCAAACTCGTGGTCCTCAACACCGCTGCCTTTGGACTGCCCAAAAATAAACCCCTGCCCTGGCAGATCGGTATCTGTCGGTCACCCCTTGGTGCATTACTCGTCCGTGGGTTGAACGGCTTTGTCAAAGGGGGCGTTAAACACTGTGTCACCCGACATCCGATGACCCCGGATGTGGCGCGCGGTTTTGTGTTGCCTTATGACTCATGGGCCAACCGCATTTCTGTCCATCGCTTCGTACAGGACATCCCGCTGAAGCCCGGTGATCGTGGCTATGACATCATCACCAACACCGATGAAAATCTCAGCAAGTTTGCAGACAAACCCATGCTCATCTGTTGGGGCATGAAGGACTTTGTCTTCGATCACCACTTCTTAAAAGGCTGGACCGACCGCTTTCCCAATGCCACGGTTCGCAAATTTGATGATGCCGGACACTACATTTTGGAAGATGCGCACGAGGATGTCGTGCCACTGGTCAAGCAATTTGTTGATGGCTAGTTGTTGCGTTTTGAATTGAACCACGAAGACACGAAGAGCACGAGTTCACGAAGAATAAGTCAAGAATGACTTGTTCATGTCCATTTGTGATCAAACCGAAATGGCTTTGTTGTCTCAAAACAAAAAAAAATTGTCTTGAACTTCGTGTCCTTCGTGCTCTTCGTGTCTTGTAAGTTGTCATTTAAGCGAATGGTTGTTGGAATAAAAAAATGAGGAGCC
>PAIY01000194.1 GCA_002704825.1 Phycisphaeraceae bacterium | reverse complement strand
GATTCACGGTGTGAATCGTGCTGTCGGAACCTGAGCGGATGGTCTTGCCAGTAAGGGCGATCCCCATTTGTGTGCTGATGCTACAGAGCATTCGCATGCGTTGTTCATCATTGTCAACGACCTGGTTCCACTGCGATATGTCAGCAAGAAGGGTGCGGCCTTGATGTCGGTTGATCGCCATGACACCCGGGTGCATGGGAACGATCCATTGGTCATCGGCAATAAAGGTGAGGGATTGGACGTGCGGCTTGGTAAACCAGTTCATGTCCTTGCTGCTAACCCCATCAAAAAGGACATCGCGTTGAACAAAGGCAGTGAGTAAAGCAGGCGGAGACTTCTTTTTGGACTTGCTTTCTGTCTGGGCATCCTGCATGGTAACAGGTTGACTTCCCATAGCAGCGGTGAGTTGTTTGAGATGGCTTTGATCCGTGACATGCAGATGGATAAATCGAGCACGTTGGGCGATGCTGATGATTTTCTCCACTCCATGACGTTTGATGGCATGATCGTCAACATACAAACCTGCGAAGTCCGTTGTGTCTTGGGGATGCGTTTCCCAACCCAGTTTGCCCAGCAGTTCCGCAGCATAGGCATCCGTGCCGGAGAGAAAATAACCCTTGCCCCATTGCATGTTGTTCGTTGAACTTTGTGTCGCATAGGTGATGAGATTAAACAGAACCTTGGCTGCAGCAGGTGACTGCGCAGCTTTCTCAAGCATGAGTTGGCTGACAAGGTACTTGCCCTTGCCATGGATCATCTCAACGAGAATACCGTCGTTGAGTTCACGCCCACCGTCAACCAGTACGTGGAAATTTCCACTCATCGGCTTGTAGCAGTTGGCATCGCTGATCTGCATGCCTTGGCCCCAGTAAGCAAAGTCGAGTTGATCCATCGGGTAAATGGCGTTGGCGAAAAAACTGTGATGTGGGCTGCGGATAAAGCCGTTGGTCGCCCCATTGAGTAAGCCTTGTTTCAAGGTGATACCTGATGGGAAAATCTCCGGTAAATCCTCACGATCCAGCATCAACAGGCGACCACCTGCTGCAACGAATTCGCTGATCAGCATCGCATGACTGAGCAATTGATTCGACGGTGCTTGCTTGCCAATGATTAACGCGGACTGTGCTTCGAGTTTGACAATATCCGTCATCGCCTGGATCGGTTTGATCTGAATTTGCCATTGTTTAAGGCGTTTTTCGATCTTGTCAGGGATGGCCATGCCGTACACAACACGGTTTGCCAGTTCGCGCGAATCAATCGGCGTGTGAATTTTGACCGGGCGATTCATGCTGTAGACATGGTTGCCTGCATGGTCAAAAAGTGTCGCTGATAAATAAGCGGGAAGTTCGGTTTCCAGGTTCTCAATTTGTATCTCAATCAGTTGGCTGCGGGACTCAGATGCGTTCAGACTCACGGGAATGCGTGATTGCCAATATTGCTTTTCATCTGATTGAACTGTCAGTTGGACGTGGCCTTCAAAGGGATGACCTGAGTGTTCAAAGAGTTGTAATTCGCGGATGTTTATACCCGTCGTCATCGCTGGATTGAGTGATTTCCAATAGACGGTTTGGGGCTTGAGTTCCTTGGAAAGTTCTTTGACGAACGGAGAGTTGATAGCAGAGTCCAGGTACATGAAGTTGGGACTGAGCAGGGCAATGTTTTGTTCACGATATGTACGGACTGCCTGCCGCCAGAGTTGGGCCAGGTAGTATTGGTATTGATCATTGTTGGCTGGATCACCATTGCGCAGATAGGTCATCTTGTCACCGAAGATGTATTCAAGTTTCAGGCGACTGTTGGGGGTGAGTTGCTCGCCGATCCCAAGGGGCTTGACGCCATCGGGTGGGAAGTGAGAGTAGTTATCTGAGTACAGATGATTGTACTGTTCGGTCCGTCCCTTCCATTGCAGACTTAGCGGAAACTCCGGGCCACTGTCTGGGTAGTGGATGTTGTAGATGTCGATCTTGCCCTGGGCATCGCCGTAGCCTGAGTGCATGACCAAACGTGACGGATCGTATTGCTTATGTGTCTTTTGAACCTGGACCATGAACGCTTCGGTTGCCTGGGGACGTGGGGTGATCCAATGTTCAAACTCATTGGAACCCGACCAGATGACGATGGCAGGGTGATTACGCAACTGCAGCGTCATCGCTTTGACATGTTCCAAAGCAAGGTCATTTTTTGGTCGGTGATTCAACCCCGTTTCAGCAACAATGAGAAACCCCGCTTCATCCGCAGCTTCGTAAAAAATCCGGTCAAACACCTGGCAGTGAAAGCGACCGTAATTAATTCCATGACTGAGCATGGTTTTGAACACGTTGATCAGATCAGCCTTGTAGCTCTCACCTGCTTCAATCCAGCTTCGGCTACGCGTCCATTCACCGATGTGCGCCCAGGGACCGATGAGTTGGATTTTTCGACCATTAAGCAGAATGTCTTCGCCCCGGGCCTGGATGTCGCGGTAACCAAAGGTGGTTTGCAGTTGGTCGATGACCTGATTGTCAGCCAGCAGGCGAAAACGGCATTGATAGAGATTGGGTTGACCGATGTCCCACAAGGCCAATTTGTTATTCACATCCAAAGTGGTTGCTTGCTGTTTGTCACTATGATTGATGGCGATTGTTTTTTCAAGGACCGTTCGATTCTTTGTGTCGAGGATTTGGATTTGAAGCTGGTCGACGCGTTTTGAAGTCCGCGTGAGTTCGACACTGGTGTGCAATTTCTGCTCGTTGACATCAGACCAGACAAATGGCTGAATGAGAGATGTAACGGGACGACGTTCGAGCATTGGGGCTCGGGCAAATCCGCGACGGTAGCGGTATTGGGCGCCAATGGGCATGATGACTTTGCCACCCTTTAACGCTGCGTAGTAGTTGCGGACTTTGATGAGTAAATCGTGTTGACCTGCAGATTGAATATGGTCGGTGAGATCCACTTCGGTGTAGGCCATGCCTTGACGATCAGTCGCGACTGGTTTGCCATTGAGATAGACATCAAGCACGAAGAAGGTTTGCGGGAAAATCAGGACGATACGGTCTTGGATATCTTTTGCTTTGATATCAAGTGACATGCGATATAGGGCGCATTTGGCTTTATCTTCTTGATTCTCAACCTGCCAATGCACGCCGTAGTAGGAGTGTTCTGCGATGTCTGCTTTCTGCCAGTTCAGTTGATTTGTTGCGATTTGATTGACGTTGACATCTTCATCGGCAAAGGTCATGCCTTGCATCAGTGTCAGCACTTCAGGTTGACGATAGGCAGCGGGAATCAAATACCTTGGTTGGTCAAATGTCTGACTTTGTTGTTCTTCAGCCTTGGTTTGGGCTTGAGCTTGATCTTCCATGATGGAAACAAAGTCACTGAGTGGTGATTGGCTGACCAGTAACTTGGTCAATCCAACATGCCATGCACTGGAGGCTTTTTCCAGGTGAACACGAATATACCTGAAGGGCTCGGATGCCTTGGCGAAGCGCAGGTAAACCAGAGATCGACCACTGGAAACGGATTTGATTTTTGCACTGGCAATGGTCGGTTGGACGCGGTAATTCACGCCATCAGCAGAGGTCTCGATGATGCAGTATTCACTGAGTTTTGACCATGTACTGGAAAATCCGTAAACCGCCAACTGCATGTCAGTGACATTGTCAGCCGTCGTGAGTCTTTGAATATCGAAAATTACATGGCTGTCCTGGTTCACCTGTTTGAATCGAATGCGTGTTGCATCATCGTCATAGCGCTCCGCTTGATAGTCCGACCAGTTGGCGTTGGAATAGGTGACCGGCAAATTTTTTTCAAAATCAATCAGCCACTGTCCTAGGCCATGTGAAACGACACCTTTGGGCAATGCCTGTGTTTTCTTGGCAACTGGCTTGGGGTTGACGGGGGCTTTTTTCTTGGCAATCTCAGGCTTGGGCTGTTCAATCACCGGCATGGGGTCAGCCGTCATGCGCATCTGGCCGATGACGACTTGCCATGTCGATTTGAGATTTTCCATGTGCAAACGCACATAACGAAACGCAGGTGCGTCGGGCTTTGTGCGATAAACTTGCGAAGTACGATTGCCCTGGAACTTACCAAGCGGAGCGCTTTTGACCAATTCAATTTTCTGATACGACTGAGGTTTATCCTCCATGGCGATTTCAAGAATCAACGGCATGACTTCCAGCGACTTGGTGTTGCCAAACGAATAAGTCAGGCATTCAAAGCCACGGACCTCATCAAGGCCGACACATTGTTTGGCATCGAGGACAACATAACTTTTCGCGTCAACCGCTTGAAACTGCAAGCGTGTGGTATCACCGTCAAACTTTTCGGGTGTGTACTTTGGCCATTCCACATTCTCATGCCGGAGTGTGTTGGCCGGTGTGCAGTCGATGATGGATGTGTCATTGTCCTGCGCGTGAAGTTGGGGAGCGCAGAGAGTCAGTGTGATCAGAAAACTAGTTGCCAGGCGCAGAATCATGCGTAGCCTTTCAGTCGAATCGGGGCGATAAACAAATTGCGTCATGAATGACAGGATGGATTGATCGAACTCGCGATCAGGGTTTGTTGAAATACCAACGGTTGTAGTATTCATCACTGGCATAGACCAGTTCGATTTCTTCCTTGCTCAGGATCACATGTCCGTCGACATGGCTGAAGACCGCACCGCCGGGATGGGTTTCAATGTCGGGTACGCGACGTGAACTGTCATTGATACTGGCTGCTGATGTGGGAAAAGTGCGCCATGCCCAACGTGAGATGCCGCCGGTGGGGCGTTTGTTGGCATCCATGGTGACATAGGTTTTCGATGGATTGATGACGGCATCAGTGTATTGGACATAGTGTGAATCGGCACCACTGCTGGAACTGATGGCACCGGCAAAACGGTTCATGCCATAGCTTTTTTCTGTACTCCCCGATGCGCCAAGAACCTTGGCGGGGCAGATCATGAAATTATTGGGATTCTCGGGTTGGTAGACTTGAGCAAACTTCCCGTGGTTAGCAAGCAGGCGGGGCCACCAATATGAATTGGAGTTGCCGTCCCCGCAGTAAGTCGGCAGATACGCATTGTAATCGCCTTCATAGACCAGCCATGCGGTGATAATCTGCTTGTGATTATTGGCACACTTGATCTGCACGGATGACGCTTTGGCCTTTTGCAGAGCCGGTAACAAAATGGAGATCAGCAGGGCGATGATGGAAATGACCACCAGCAATTCGATGAGTGTAAATGCGTCTTGATTGATTGTGTATTGTCGGGGTGTGGTTTGCATGATGTCGCCTTTTCTCACTGGAGAACCGATCCTTGATTCACGTGGTATGTCCCCATGTGATCTGCCCACACACCGTCTGGCAGACCGGGGATTTGAGTTTGCCACCCACCAGTGCCTGAGCCAGTAATGTGGCGTTGACACCTTTCTGGTAGGCTGAAATGTCGACTGTGGTAATACCCAGCTTGATTGCTTTGGGATGTCCGTCAAAGCCTGTAATGGCTAATTCATTGGGGACATCCAACCCGACTTTGTTGGCTTGTTCGAGTAATGCCATCGCCCGGAAGTCGTTGTAACAGAACATCAACTCCGGCCGCCTGGATGCAGGCAGTTCGACAATCTTTTTGGCAACCTGATCGATCGATGCCGTACAGTCATCCGCCGCAAAGAACCAGTCGGTGTTTAAGGGCAGGTTGTGATCTTCATGCACGTCTCGCCAGGCACGGTGACGTCCCTTGTAACGATCCGGTGCACCGAAACAGCCAAGCTTGCGATAGCCTTTATCGATCAGTGATTCGAGTAGTTGATACGTGCTGTAGTACGTGTCTTTGATCACCACGTTCAGGGGAGACATCGGGTGATTTTCAAACGACAGAAACACCACCGGGCAGGAGACCTGATCAATGATCCATCGCCCGAGTTCCACGTCGAGTTTGTCGCATGCGAGCATGATCGCCTGAGAGTGCGCTTGGGCCATCTCAAGGGTGTGACTGACCTGCGGATCACGGCTGGCAAACTGGCTGTGCGGGATGATCGCCATGTGATGACGAATCCCCAGCATGGCGGAGGCTTCCTGAATGCCGGTGACCATCTGCTGCTTGATGCCTTCGATATAAAGTGCAGCTTCGTCAACGCGGATGTTGGTCATCATGTCCTGCGTCCGGCTGACAAACAGGGTTGTGACCTGTTTAAGCCCCGTGTCCATCGGCGTGAGATTGGATCGAAGTTGGTTCACTGGTTGGCTGACAAAGATGCCGCTGCCGGAGCGCGTCTCAAGCACGCCTTCGGTTTTGAGTTGGTTGACGGCTTTGACGATTGTCACCGGTGAGACGCCGTAGACTTTGCCCAGGTCCACCGTCGTAGGCAGGCGTTGGCCCGGATCATAAACCTGCTGACGAATCTTCTGCCGCAAGTCTCCGGCGATGTCGTTACAGATGGGTTTACGCCCTGGTTTTCGTGTGAGTGTCATGTCGGCTCAAATGTGTAATGATTTTGTTTTCAGTACACATAACCGTAGGTGTCGTATTCCAATAATCAATAAAACGCAATAAATAATGTCAAAATACAGGCGAATTGTGCATTAATACTGTAATGACTATAGAAATGTCTGGCTGATTACACGTGATATTAATCAACGATTCAGATGCTGTGTTTTTCAGATCACCTTGTCAATGGATCCACTGCTGATGCGGTCGATCTCTCATGAGGTGTCATGAATCAATGATGGTTGCTTACCCAGGATGCAAAGTTGAAAGAATCTCACGAATGCTCAAGCGTGCTCCGCATACCACAGTGTCGGCAGCACCGTAGTAAACCGTCACCGTGTCGCCATCAACCGTGTGCCCATTGGTGAAGATGCATTGACTGTAAAAACCGTCTTTCTCTTCAGGGGCCGTCGGCTCCATGATCGGTTCATCACTGCGAGCAAGCACTTTCCACGGCTCATTCAGATCAAGCAGGATCGCACCCAGGCAATAGCGCCCGTTTTCATCTGCTCCGTGGTAAATCTCCAGCCAACCCTTGTCGGTGCGAATCGGCGCGCACCCGCCACCCACACGCTGGCTGTCCCATTGACCTGCTCTTGAACGCGCAATGCATTGATGGTTACCCCAATGTACAGCGTCCGGTGAACTGGCTAACCAAATGTAATTGCCACCAAGATCCTTGCTGCTTGGTCGATGTAGCGCAAAGTACTGATCGTTGATTTTCTCTTCGAAGATCGCAACGTCTTTGTTATGCGGTGGCAGGATCAAACCTTTGCGATCAACCGTCTGCCAATCTTTTGTGGTTGCATAGCCAACTGCAACCCCATTGCCGGAGACCGCGGTGAATGTCAGGTGATACGTGTCGCCCATCTGTGATGTCCGGCAGTCTTCAATGCCGTAGGCTTCGTATTTGCCTTGTCCCACCATGAACGGCTTGTCGTCAACGGTGAAGTGTTCGCCATCCTCACTCCATGCCAACCTCAGGTGTGAAACGGTGGTGAGTAAGTCTTCGCCTTTGTACCTGATCACCCGTGGATCATCAGCTTGCAAGTCTGGATCATTGCGATCGAGTTGGAGAATTTTCATGCCCGTTGGTACTGTCTCATCCAACAGAGGCACGTTGATGGTGGACTCGGTTGCAGGTGCATTTTCAGCAATACGCAGCAGCAAACCCGTCTTGCCATTGAAAACAAACGCACCGGGATTCAAGACGCATTCAACGATCAACCCATCCTGAGATGGTTTAACGTCTGCGGGTTTGATGATGGGGTTATGTGTAAAACGCTTGGCAAGGTCAGCCATAATCAAACTCTCTATTTGCGGGTATCGGTGATAATCCGTGTTTGAACTTATGGTATCAATCACGGCCAGATTTGCACGAGATACGGCAGGTTTTCATTGGGCGATGAGACCCGGCGCAACACACCATAGTGCATGGCATTCCACGGATGCCCACGGTCGGACCACTGCAAATGGGTTGAGCCTTGCTCATCTTTGTGACGCCACCAGAGAGACAACCCCATGTCCTGGGAAGTCGGCCAACGGGTTTGCTTGAACGTGGCATAGGGGATGAACATCTCAATGGTGGTTAGATCACCGTCCCGTTTCATGGCCGATGCAATGCGCACACGCGGTGAGGTTTCGCCGCGCGTTGCTGTGAACCTACCATTTTTGAAACCTGCATTGATCCAGTAATACCCACCGGGTTGGCCGAGTTCTTCGGCAGGGCGGGGATCAAAGAAAACCGTCAATTGATCTGAGTCGACCAGCCCCGTTACTTTGATTGCCATGTACAGTCCGTCGTCATCAGACTTGAATGCAAATGACGGATTGCACGCTTCGATGCTGTCTCGAAAATCAGTCGGACCACGCACCCAACAGGCTTGAGAAGGTTGGCCCAACGGACTGAAGGTGTGTTCCTGCCATTCGTCGAGTTGACCATCGATGTTTGCTTTGCCGATGATCGCTTGAGCAAATTGTGTGAAACTCAATCTCGCTGTCGCGGTCTGGTTCTGATGCGATGTCACCAACGGCATGACGCCCACCTGTTGGTTCTCCGGCAAGTCCATGCTTTGGATCACGCGACTGTGACCATCACGCATTTGAATGTGAAACGTATTGCTATCCGTGACGATGCGTTGTGGTGGGTAATGCAGACTTCCTGCACGTTGTGTTTGTACGGCTTGCACGGAGAGTTGGTTGTTTGCATGATCTGTAATCGCAAGAAACGGCTGTTCATGCGTGATAAAACTTGATGCAGGTAATTGCAACAGGTCCGTCGGATACTTGATTGCAGGCCAATGAATGGTCCATTTTTCAGACGCTTGTGGTCTAAGGTCGTAGGCCAGTCTTGATGCCAGTGGCTGATCAAAGTCACCTGCTGAGAACACATCCAGGTCGCCACTGCGATGCGAGTTGGTCGTGTTTGTGACCTGTAGCTGTGTTACCATGCCCGTGTCTGTCCATGCATTTTTCGCCTTGATTTGCAGAGCTTTTAGCTGATCTGGTTGGCCGGTGAGGGTTTTGAATAGCGCTTTGGCCATCTTCAAATGACCGAGGATGTTGGGATGGATCGTGTCGCCTTTGCCTTGTGTGTCCAGAAGACTCTGCCATGTTTTGCGGTAGTGTGGTGGATACAACGGCCAGAGACGTTGCATGCTTTGAGATAGCGTTGACCCGCCATCTCCCCAGATCGCATCGAATGTCGGGACGACTGGCAATGACAGATTCTCACCCAGATGTCGCAAGGCTTGTGCATAGGCAACCGTGCGGAAAGCCGTCTGCTCATTCTCGATATGCGGGGTGGGCTGGAGCAGGATCATGTCGGTTTTGAACGCGGATTGGAGTTGCTCACAGATCCACTGGGTTTGCTTCAGATACACATCCATCGCGCCACCTACGCCCTGGTCGTTCAAGCCGTACATCAGTAAACCAATGTCCGGCATGAGGGGGCGGATGTCCGTATCAAATGTCCGAACGGTGGCATCGACGGATTTGCCCGGGTGGGCTTTAACATGCAGTGTGATCTGGTCGTTGCCCGTCGCTTCCCGGAGCATCATCACAAGCAGTTTGTGATAGATACCCGTCGCGGTCACCGAGTCACCCATGGCAACAATCGTGATCGGTTTACCAGCAAGCAGTTCATTGCCATGATGCGGTAAAGCTTTGAGAATGGCATCGTCTGACACCTTGGACGGGGCAGTAACAGCAAGCATTTTCACTGTGACAGCTTTGCCATCAATCGCCGTTGTGATCGCGTGTAACCCTTCTGTGCAAGGCGTAAAGAACACATCACCATGGTGGTCAGCTTGCAATGATTGCTGTTGACTGGCTGACCAACCTGCCCGTGTCAGAACGCTGACAGAGCCTTTAAATGATTGGTTATCCAAGCCAGCAAACTTGAGTGCAATGGGGCGATCGACAAAGCCGATCACATCCTGGGCATGGGTGAACTGCGTTGTGATCAACAGACAGATCACCCATGCCAAGGTTGTTGAAAATGCGATACGTTGGAAGTTACTCAAAAACCAATTCTCCCCAGGCATTGGGTGATAGCCAGGACTCTTGCGGCAGATCGTTCACCAGGTTCGTATTGGGGTTGGCCCAATAGGTACGGGCGATATTGATCTGGCCAGCAGGGTCCGAGGAAATGAATCCGACATCACCGCGGACATTTAAATCCTTGCCGGGTTTCAGACCGATTGCTTTTAGCGGGATGGCAGCTTCGACCGTGTAGCTTGCCCCAGCCGTTCGGACTTTCACCACAGCGTCCGAGATGATCTGGACATTGTCAAAGTGTTTGGGTTGCACCGGTGACGTGTATGTGATCTCGTGTTCCTTGGAGGCGGTCGGATCGACAGGCTTCATGAGCACTGCAACCGGCTTGCCATTGAGTTGGCTGATGAGCACGCGGACATCACTGCTGTTGGGATCACGACGCTTGGCATTCTGTTCACCACCGACGGACATTTGCAGGTCAACCGCATCACCGGTTTTAAACAGTCGCGTGAAGTCCTTGCCTTCGTTTGACCAAGGCGATGGGTCTTCGATGTTGTAGAACAGGTAGAGATTTTCATCGTCATAGATCATCCGTGCAGAACCCGTTTGCGGGAATCCGGTGCGTTCGATCTCCATACGCGGTTGCTGGGGCCATTCACGATCCGACCCATCGATCCGCAGCTTGTTGACTGCGGGGGTGATCACATAATGCTTGGGTTTGGCATCACGTTGAGCGCGTGCCTGATTCTCCTTGTCT
>PAIY01000193.1 GCA_002704825.1 Phycisphaeraceae bacterium | reverse complement strand
TGTGCTCAGGCCCAAGCCCTTCCGGGGAAAAAAGCCGCCGGCGCTTGAGGTAAAGCCCTTGACAAACAACACAGCCGCTTCGTGGTTAAAACATAACCCAACAAAAACCAGAGCCTCACCGAGCACGAATCGCAAAGTCGATCATCTGATAAATCACACGCCCATCGACGATCAAAAAGCCGTCCGCGATAATCGTATGCGTTGCATCATCGACCGCTTTGATCACAGCCTGCACGGTGACCAGTGCGTCAGCAGGAATAATTTGCCCGCGGTAAACCCACTTGTGTTTTTCACCGATTGCCATGCATTCAAACTGCGTTTGATCTGAGGCCCCCCAGCGATCAACAGTGTAGACCTTGAGCAATTGCAGGAACGATTCCAAACCCAGTGAGCCGGGGCAGACGGGGTCCTGATAGAAGTGTGCCTGGAAGAACCAGCGGTCGGGATTCACATCCATTTCACCACGGATGATGCCCAAGCCGTTGGGGCCACCTGCCGGATCGAAGACGACGATACGATCGAGCATGCGCATCATGTCATCGGGGTAGGGGGCAGTCGTTGGATAATTAAATGGCTCGGTGCGGACGAACTCACGATCGGTCGGTTCATAGACCTGTGCTTCACGGATGCCGACCTGATTCGCCAGTGCATCGGCGGTGAAGAATCCGAAGTAGGTCGTGCCCTTGTAGACATCGCCGCGGTCTGCATAGGTGTGCATATCAAAGTGCTGGATGATCATGCCACCGGATTGGCTGACGTTGGTGATCTTGATGCGGGTGGTGAGTGTGCCGATGTCAGGCGTGACGGGGAGGAGTTGCACCGCATCACCGCCGAGGTTTCGGAATCGCAGGTCGGTGTCACTGGTTAACGCAGAACCCAGATAGGCTGCCAGCCAACCACAGGGTTGAAGCGCCACTTCAAGTAACACCGCAAACGGCATCACTGGTTGGCGATCCTGCGCAAAATACCATTCGTCCGCTGGCACATCATACTCAGCTTCAATCACGCCACCGGCAGCAAGCTTCCACGGCTCACAATCTTCAATGTGCACAATCCGATCAAGGAACTTGTACGGCGCACGAGGCAGTCGCGCGATCTTGCGATCGTTGTCGAACACCTTATATCGATCCCCAAACGCGTCCGACGGATTGCCTTCCGCAAAGGCAACAATCGACGCATTGTCGTAAAGCGTGGGTTTGAGTTGTTTGACGGCAGGTACGTTGGATGTGCTGTTGGCCCACCGCGATTCCAAAGCCTGTTTGGACAGACCTGAAAGTTGCAACGACATGTTTTTCATCTGCACGATGGGCTTACCATCCCCATACATCAAGGCATCCGCAATGACGTAGGGCTTGGCCGTTTCGTCGTAGCCGATTTCCTTGACGGTGATTTCATACCAGACTTTTTTCGTGCTCGCCAGGACTTGCCCGCGGCATTTGAGTTGACCGGGGATGCCGGGTTTGGGTTCGTAAAGGAACTCGGTTTCTTCACCGACCCAACCTAAGCGAAGCAGGTAAACACGCAGCGTGTGCAGGCAACATTCGTACATGAGCGTGCCGGGCATGACCTGGTCATCACAGAAGTGACAGGTGATAAACCAGTCATCAGGGTGAATGTCCGCTTCACCGACAATCTGTCCAAGTCCGAAGCGCCCGCCATCAGGATTCATCGATAAAATGCGATGCACCAGATTCATCCGCCCACCGTTGGCACCGGGAAGTCCTTTAGCCTGTTGCAGGCCGAGGTTGGCAAATGCATCACCAAAGCACGCAGCCAAGTTGCCATGACGCAGTGCGTTGACCTGCTCGGTGGCGTAGCTTTCTTCACCGGTCATTGGTGCAAGCGGTGAAAAACCGCCTGTTTTCAGGCCGTTTTCGTTCTTCTTGTCCAGACGGGTTAACACAATGCCTTTGCCTGCGTCCAGTTCATCTTGGGTAAAGAAGCCCGCGCAGCCTTTATGCATAGTCAAAAACAGCTGGCCGTCCACCGTTGCATCAAAACGGAAACGGAAGAGATACGTATCATCCTGTCGGAAGAATTCGTCGATGTGAATGTCATAGACAATCGTCTTGCCCGCACCGGGGAGTGGCGCATGGAAAGTGACTTCTGCATCGAGGAGTCGGTAAACGGCTTTACCCTTGGTGATAAAGTCGATGCCCAGGTAACCGGAGAGGAAGAGGTCCGCCTGCCCAGCTTCGACAGCGATACACGTAGGGATCACGCCCCCATCCAGATACCATGCACCGGGGTGAATGTCATGTTCGGTGACGACGCGACCGGACGTCATGGAACACGCTTCACCTTCAATCTCCATGATGCGATCGACAAGCATCAACGGTTCATCAGGCAAGCGCACGCGCGTTGGGTGTGCATCAATTGCTGCAAATTTCACGCCAAGTGCTTTACCAATCGAACCAATCGCAAACTCCATGCACTGGTTGCGATCCAACGCAGGTCCTTGGAAGTTTTGTTGTGTTGCCTGCACCTGCATTGGTGCGACATGCGAGAAATCGCCGTTGCCCATTGCCGTGTGATACATGCTGATCGCTTTGGCCATGGTGTTGTTGAGATTCTGCGAAACGCGCATGAATGTCTGCTGCGTTGCGATATGAGCCTGTTGCGCCGCGATGGCATGGGTGACCATGCCGTTGTCCATTTGGGCGAGTCGCGACGTGTCGTCGCGGGTTTCTGCTTGCGGAGTCACCGTCGCATGATTGATTGATTCCTGCATTACTTCCTCACGCATGACCGGTTCAGTCACATGTTCTTCCTGTTTGCTGATCACGAAGGGCGGCTGCGGAATATCAAACCTATGACGCGTCGCTGCCACGTGAATCGTCTTGCGTTGTTTCTCATCAATGGCAGGTGCGATCGGCAGGACAATTTCCTGTCCCATCGATTCAACCGTCCGAGCAACCTTAAGCAGCGTCGCGACATTGTCCTGTTTTTCACGACACAAACTCACTGCCAGATGTTCACGGTCGCCAAGAATCTGATCAATCAACCGCGTACACGATTGGCCAGGCCCCATCTCAATGAACACCCGCACGCCGTCCGCATAGGCAGCTTCCACCACCTTCGAAAAATCAAACGGCTCCATCGCCTGACCGACAATCGAATCCGCAATCGACTCGCGTGTGACCTGATAAGACTTGCCTGCAATCCCACTATAAAACGCAATGTCTGCTGGCGGGTCGGTTGGCATCAGATGCAGATCGCGATACGCATCACGAATCGCGTGGGCGACCTCGCAATGTACCGTCGTGACACCTTCCACCGGATGCCAGCTTGCCCCCAGTTGTTGTACGGCTTGGCGAACTTGCAGACGATCTCCGCCGATGACGCATTCGTCGGGCTTGTTGATGATCAACAGGTACGCACGGTCAAAATGTTCGAGTGTTTCACGAATGACTTGCGGGCTGCGGGGTACAACGGTGACCACCCAGTCGACTGGCTCATCGTCATCAAGCTGCCATGTCTTGCGTGCTGCATCACAGGGCCCTGCCAGGTCCGTGGTGAACAAGCTTGAGTTGTTCATGCGATCAAGCATTTCATCGCGTGTGGTCCAGCTGCGCGAAGCGAACATGCTGGTGGTCTCACCGAGACTGTAGCCGATCATCGCATCGGGTTTGATGCCCAGGGATAAGGCAATGTCACTGATCATGGTGCCAAGCGAGACTTGCCCGAAGATCACATCCTTGTGGCTGATCTCCGAAATCGGCGTGCCATCCCAGAACTTGCCAGCAGCAAATTGCGATTTGAGTTTGTCGTTTTCGACATGCATCTGTTCAATGACATGCGAGAACTTCGTACACAGGTCTTGACCCATGTTGGCAAACTGATTGCCCGCCCCCGGAAACACGAATGCGACTTTGCCTTCGGAGATTTCATCGGTGATGTCGAACGTACTCTGATCACTTGCATCAAGATCAACTGTCGGGCAAACGTCCGCTTCGCAGAGCGTGATGCTTGCAGTGTTGCCATCAATACTGTCAGTTGCGATCAGGCATTGGCGGACTTCTTCGGATTGGTCTGCGAGCCAATAACCCTTTTTTTGCAGGTTGAAACGGTGATGCAAGCTCAACGCTGCTTTGATGGTCGAAGCAATGGAGGTTGCAGGGCCAAGATCGCCAAGCTCATCCATCGCATCAACAGCCATCGCAGTTTCACTATCAATCACACCAAACCGTGACGTCTGATCGATCATCGCATAGATGACATCCCCGTCTTCTCGTGCATCGGAAAGCCGCTTGAGAATCACCGCACCTGCACCATCGCAGCAGGGCGTGTTGCTGCTGTCGGTTGCAACGTGTCGGACATCACAACCTTGCTCGACGGCACCGACGATCGCGCTATTGATCTCACCACGACGCAGCGAGGTTACCGCCTGTGTGATGGCATGCAGTGTTGAAGTCTGTTCGCTGGAGATGGTGAAACTCGGGCCACCAACTTTAAACGCGCGGGCCACGCGCGAAGCGACAATGCCCCCCAGCGCACCCATTGTGCGGTTAGCAGTCAGCGGCGGATTCATCGCATCACGCAAATCATCAAGCCACTTTTCTGAGTAAGGTACACCCAGCTGTTCCGCCCAACGCTTGGCCTGATTGGCAAGTTCCCAACGCAGGTGGAAATTGGTGGTGTTCAAATCAAGGCCAATGCCGATGTAAACTCCCATGTCCAAACGCGGCGAATCGGTCTCTTCAATTCCGGCGTCTTTGAGTGCATTGGCAGCAGCAAGCAGCATCAACAGTTGCTGAGGTAGCATGTCCTGCAACTCCAAAGGCGGGATCGGGAATCGCCCAAGCTCGATGGCAATGTCTTCAATCACATGCCCGGACTTATTGGCCAGCGCAACACCCCATGTCTGCCCGATGGGCATCGCGTCTTGTTTCTCACCGTCAATAAACAGTCGTCGCAGATCATCCAGATTGTTGTAAGGTCCAAAGTGACCTGCCATGCCAACAATCGCAATGGGTTCGTCGGACTCCCCCGCCCCCGGAAGCTTTGATTGGGCGATGGTTGTCTTGGGTTCGACATACTCTTCAAGTAATACGTGAGCATTAATCCCACCAAAACCAAACGCACTGACCGCAGCTTTACGCGGTGTGTTCTCAGATGCGTTCCACGAACGTGCATGGCTGAGGACTTCAAACGGACTTTCCGGAATCCCCATCTTGGGATTCGGCGAAGTGAAATTCGCAGTCGGTGGCAGTGTTTTGTGTTTGATGGCAAGTAATGTCTTGATCAATCCTGCACCACCCGCACCGGTAAGCAGGTGTCCGACGTTGCTCTTGACCGAGCCGATGACGCAGGGCGTGTCGCGTTTTTGTTGGTTGGCCCAGAGATTTTTAAGACTGGTGAATTCGACGTTGTCACCGACGGGCGTTCCCGTGCCATGACATTCGATGTGATCGACGTCGGAGGGTTTCCAGCCTGCTAGCTCATAGGCTTTGCGCATCGCGCGTCCCTGTCCTTCGACATCGGGGGCCATGATGCTGCCGGTGATATCGTTGGATAAGCCGATACCAGCGATGGTGGCATAAATATGATCACCCTGTTTAATCGCATCATCCAAACGCTTAAGGATCAGCATGCCTGCACCTTCGCCGACAACCAAACCGTCAGCACGGTCGGAGAAGGGGGCGCAAACGCCAGTCTTGGAGAGTGCGTGAAGTTGGCTGAATCCCATCTGCGTGTACAGGCAGTCCGGCCGTGAGAGTCCGCCCGCAATCATGGCGTCGGCACGTCCGGCTTGTAGTTCGTCACAGGCATATTTGAGTGCGTAGAGTGATGAAGCGCAAGCAGCATCAAGCGTATGAGCACCGCCACCGAGCCCCAATGTCTGAGCAAGTAACCCGCCGGGAAGTCCAGCGACATAGCGGTTAAGCACATGGGTGGGGGTGTGCTGCCAATCCAGTTTTTTGCCGAGGATGTTGGAAAGCGATGCTGCGTAGGCCGGGCCGATGACTTGCTGGGCATGTTGCGAAACGCTGTCGGTGGGGAGCGCGATATTGCCGATGATGATGCCCACGCGGTTGCGGTCGACAGTATCCATCTTCGCGTCTTGCCAGGCTTGTTGACCTGCATGGATCGCCAGATGGTTCATTACATCCAGTTGCGGGATAAGGTCAGCGAGTTCGTCATCAAGATCGTACTGCGATAAATCGAGTTTGAAATGTTCGACAAAGCAGGCGCGATGTGAGTAAACGCGATCGAGCGCGGTGTCCTCGGAGAGCGCATCGGATGCTGATAAAGTCCAGCGATTGGCCGGTGCTTCTTTGGCTGCACTGTGACCGTTGAGAATGTTTTCCCAAAACGTATCCAGGTCATGTGCGTCGGGAAAAATCCCACCTATACCAACGATGGCAATCCGATCCGTCACGCTTATGCCTGCACTTTCTGCCCCAACTGGTTGTCGAGGAATGCATCACGCAATGAGCTGTCGACGATGCAGTGATAGCCGGTGATCGTTGCGACGAGTGTGCCGAAGTTGTCGAGTAACTCTACATTGACGGTGATCTCGTGAGTAGTCTGTTTAACGATTCGACAGACACATTTCACGCCCGACGATGGCAGGCGATCGACATACTGGTCATAGCGATGAATCTTCGTGGGAAGCGATGGTTGATCAAGTTTCTGCTGCGTCCAGAGAATCATCAACTGGAACACACCATCAATCAACAGCGGATCGGTCAGCCACGTGGTGCGGGTCGGTTGGCTGATCCATTGTGACGGTGAGGGGGCACTACTGAGACGTCCGCTGATTCCCATTTCATCACAGGCATCAACGCCGACGATGGCATGGAGTTGCTGGCCATGAAAGAGCAAGCCGGGCGTGGTGTAGATTTTGTCACCGGTTAACGGGTAAGGCATCTGCGGCTGCGATAAGTCAGAAGCTGTGGGTGCAGCAGGAAAATCACCCAGCAGGATCGAAGCACGGGCGTGGAGTGTCTTGCTGTCATCACCACTGCGAATTTCGGTGACGGCTTTGTTGAGATCACCATCCGCTTTCGCATAGTCCGCGTGGACATGCAGCGTCAGTAATTCGTTGGCATCAACAATAATGCCTTTAAACACAGTGAAATCAGCAACGCCGATCATGGACATGCCCGGGTTTTCCGCGATGGCAGCAGCACCCAGATACTCCAACATCAACGCAGCAGGTAAGACGGCCTTGGCGTTCATCACGTGATCTTTAAGGATCGGCAACTGCTCGACACTCACCACACGATCAAAGGCCAAAGGCGGCAAGGGCATCACCGGTTTGTCTGCCTTGACCGCTTGCGGTTTAGCAGCTGTAGAGACCAGTGCAGGCATGCTCAGCGAGAGATCGCTGCCTTGGCCAAGGATCACGATTTCCACCGGACCTTCAACAGGCGTATCAATCTCGCGCGCCAGATAGTTGGCACCATCGGTCAGGGGAATGACCTGAATCCCTTCGGAAGCAAAGAGTTTTTTCAGATCATCATTGACCATGCCCCCGTCCCACGGTCCCCAGTTGATGCTCAGGACGCGACAGTTGGGGCGGAGGGATTTCTGCTGCTGAGCAAGCTTGTTGAGCGTGTCGTTGGCAGCGGCATAGTCAATCTGACCTTTACGGCCAAAGCGACCGGTGGAGCTTGAGAAGTTGATGATGACTTTGAGTTCATCACGATCCGCTGCCCGCATGAGATTGTTAAAGCCCTCGACCTTCGTGCCGAACACCATGTCGAATTGCTCGGTGGTTTTGTCTTCAATATGTCGATCCGCCAGGACACCGGCACCGTGAATAATGCCAGCGACGGGACCGCGCGTGCGGGCTGCATCGAGAATCTCTTCGATGGCTTTGGCGTTGCGGACGTCGGCGGTTGCATAGGTCGCCTTGCCACCAGCTTGCTCGATGCGACCGAGTGTTTCGACGATCTGTCGATTGGCAGCGACTTTCTGATACCGCACCTGCACATCTTTGGGCATCAGACGCGATGTCGCGTTGGCAACGATCGCTTTTTTGATGTCGGCTTCGGTCTGGGCGCCACGCAACCAGGCGGGTTCACTTTCGGGAATCGGGCTACGTCCGACCAGAAGCAGGCGACACTTGTAAATGCGTGCAATGGTGTTGGCTACTTCCGCGGTGACACCACGTGCACCGCCGGTGACGATGACGGTGTCTTCTGCTTTGAGAGGCAGTTTTTCCGAGAGCTTGTTGTCGATCGACTCAGCGATCAATTGCGTTTGGACCAGTTGATCCGAGCTGATTCCCACTTCAAGGGGGCCGGTGCAAAGCAGTTGTTTGGCGATACAGTCAGCCGAGGTGTTCTCATCCATGTCGATGATGCGACAGGTAACAGACGGCCATTCGTGAGATGCAGTTTTGACCATGCCTGCCAGTGACGCGGTGATAGGCGAATGGATCGCGCCACCGCCGAGTCCCAGCTTGCCATCCAGTCGCGTGATGCAGGCAAGCAACGCGCTGCCATGTTGTTCAACAGACTGTTTTAATGCAGGCCCAAGTTGCTGCAATAGCGTGAAGGCGTCGATGACTTCCTGCGTGTCCGCCGTTTCCGGGAGCATGAGAATCAGGCCACACACGGTTGCAGCGTCGGGCAATTCGTCATGCGGTCCGACGATCGCGCTTTGCAGATCATGTTCCGCCAACTGCATGGCAAGTTCTTCGGGCAGGTCCGTGCCATCGTCTGCAATGACAACGGTCTGCCCCTTGGGCAAGGTCAATGGTGATTGGGACGAAGCATCTAGCTCGGTGGTCGCAAGGATGTGACGATCGAGTTTGAAGTTAAAAGGAATGTTGGGGGTTTCAACGCTTTGATCAAGCGCCATCACAGCATCAGCATCAATGAGCTGCTGCGACGGCGCTGTCACAAAAGGGCCGTTTTTCTCCAGGAAATCGACAATCTGTCGCAGGGTCTGCAAACTCGATAAGTCGTCGGGTTTGATCGGTGGTGCCTCGGGCATTTTCTCTTGCAGTGATGAGAGAATTTCCACACGCTTGATCGAGTCGATCCCCAGGTCTTCATCGAGGGACATGGAAAGTTCGAGCATCTCCGTGGGATAGCCGGTCTTCTCAGCGATGACTTCAAGGAGCACTTCACTGACACCGGAGAGGGCCGTCTGCGATGCAGTCGCTTCCGGGGCTTTCGGGGGTTGACCCGCAGGCTGGGAAGCCTGCGGCTTTGGAGCGGAGGAGTCATTTGGGATGTTGGCGTCGAGGAAGTCGACGATTTGTTGGAGTGTGTGCAGCGAGCTTAAGTCATCAGGTTTGATGGCTGGCGCTTCGGGCATTTTCTCCTGCAGCGATGAGAGAATTTCCACACGCTTGATCGAGTCGATGCCCAGGTCTTCATCCAGAGACATCGAAAGCTCAAGCATCTCGGTAGGATAGCCAGTCTTCTCAGCAACGACTTCAAGGAGCACTTCACTGGCTTTCGAGCTGTCCCCGGAAGTTGCAACTGGCGTAGCGGGTGCAGCCGGTTGAGTCACCGGTGCAGGTGCGGGAGTCGGTGCAGCGGCTTGCGGTGCCGGGGTCGGTTGAGCGACGGGTTGCGGTGCGACGGGTTGTTGCGGCTGTTGATACACCGGTTGTTGCTGCATGGGTTGCGTGAACTGCGGCATTGGAACCTGCTGCACAGGCTGCTGTGGCATCGGCGCGACAGGGATCTGGGCACCGGGTTGGGATATCAGCTGCATTTGTTGATTGATCAACGTTTCGATGGTTCGCTGATTGGCTTCCTGACCCAGCAGGTACTGATGATGTAGGGCAGCGGTCTGCTGCTGGAGTTGCTGCAGTGCGAGAATACTCTGCTGAGCAAACGCCATGGCCTGCGTGTTTGCAGGTGCTGCCTGGCCGTTTTGGGGTTGGGGTTGTTGTGTCACGTTGTTAGACCTCGGGGTGTTGAGGGGTTGAGATAGAGCTTGTTGTTGATTGTTGTTTTGTGTTGATACGCTTGGTTGTGTCGGAGCAGGCGTCGGACTTGTTGCTTGAGCGGGTTGCGCTTTAGGCTTGGGTGCGACCGGTTTACGAGTCGACGGCTTGGGTTTGGCGTTGGCACCGCAGACGGGGACGGTGAAACCTTTTTTGCGTTTGGGTTGTTTGGCCAGGTCATCAAGCCATTGGCTGTCCCACACGTTTAGTTCCACGTGGTGTCCGCTGGTTGCGATACCGGCGAGTAACATTGCCAAATCCAGTTGCCCGGACTTTCTGCCAGCAGAGTTGTCGAGGGTGAAGAGCGCGTGATCCTTACCATCGAGAATGCTGCTGACCATGCCTGCCAGGTGACGGTTGGGGCCGACTTCGATGAAGGTTCGGGCGCCGGCTTCGTGGAGGTTTTGAATTTGCTCCACAAACCGCACCGGCTTGGCCAACTGATTGGCTAACAAGTCACGACAGGTGTTCACATCATCGGGATAGCTATCCGCCGTGGTGTTGGCGAAGACCTTCACATCTGTCTTGGCAAAGTCGACTTCCGCCAATGCCTGGGCAAACGGTTGGGCGGCATCACTGACAAAACTGCTGTGAAATGCGGAAGAAACCGCCAATTTCTTGCAGCGGGTCTTTTGTGCTTTGAGCAGTTTCTGGGCTTCGTCGATTTGATCCACCGGGCCGGAAAGTACGACCTGCTGCGGTGAATTGTGATTGGCAACGATCAGGCCATCAAGCTTATGTTCAGCAAGGAACGATTCGACGGATGCCTTGTCGAGCATCACCGCCATCATTGATCCTTTGCTTTCACCTTCTCCGGTTTGCGACATCAACTGTCCGCGAACCAGGGCGAGTTTCATCAGGTCATTGGCAGTGATGCGACCGGCTGCATGCAGGGCAACGAGTTCACCGAAGCTGTGACCAGCGGTGAAGTCTGCACTGATGCCGAAGTGTTGTAACACTTGCCAGGCACCCAGCGACACTGCACCGAGTGCGGGTTGCGTGTTGCGCGTATCTCCGAGTTTGGCGGTTTGGGCAGCCTTGTGTTCATCGGTGAAAACAGGGATCGGATAGATCAGGTCGCTGAGTTTTTCGTTGGGCTTGATTTGGCCGAAGGTGGTGTTACCCAGATCAAGTGCGTCTAACATCTGCGGGAATTGGCAGGCCAAGTCGCGGAGCATGCCGGTGTACTGAGCGCCTTGACCGGGGAAGAGGACAGCGAGTTTGCCGTCTTGTTTACCACTGCCGAAGAACGCGCCATCGGGGGTTTGCCATTGTTTTCTGTCGGTGGCCAACTGCGTCTTGGCGGACTTGATGAGTTTGGCAAGGTCGGTTTGATCCTGCTGAATCACGAGGATCAATCGCGCGTTGGCCTGGTTGTTAAATGTCTTGCGTGATTCGGCAGCAGCAGTTCGCAGCGTGTTCCATTCGACGGTGGTATCCAGTGCATCAAGTTGTTTTCCAATGGCGTTGGCATCATCACCGCTGATGGCAATGAGTTGGACTTTACCATCCCAGTCGATGGGCTTTGCTGATTGCGGATACTCTTGCAAGACTGCGTGATAATTGCTGCCACCAAAACCAAACGCGGACAATGCTGCACGTCGGGGCTTGCCATCCATGCGTGACACCCACGGGCGCTTTTCAGTGTTCACATAAAACGGTGACGAGTAAGGTTTGAGAATGTCAGCCGGTTCATCGACCTTGATCGTGGGTGGCAACACCTTGTGATGCAACGCCATCGCAGCCTTGATGAAACCTGCACTGCCAGCTGCAGCTTTGGTGTGGCCGATCATGGATTTGACCGAGCCGATTGCTGCCCACGAGTCATCGTCGCTTGCCTGGGAATAAACTTCGGTGATGGCTTTGATTTCAGTCGCATCGCCTGCCTTGGTTCCCGTGCCATGCGCTTCGACAAGGTCGATATCACGTGGGGTGACACCCGCTTGCTCGTAAGCATCACGCAGACACTTGGCCTGACCTGTATCGCTTGGTGCGTAGATCGCATTGCCCCGCCCGTCACTTGATGTGCCGATGGCATTGAGGACTGCGTAGATTTGATCACCGTCACGCTGAGCATCATCAAGACGTTTGATGACGGTGACGCCCAGACCTTCACCAAGGATCGTGCCGTCAGCAAGTTTGGCAAAGGGTCGTGCATGACCTGACGGACTCATGGCTGGTGTCTTGCTGAAACACATGAACATGAAAATGTCGTTGAAAGTGTCCAGCCCACCGGTGATGACCATGTCGGATCGACCGGTGTAGAGTTCCATCACGCCCATGTGCATCGCAGACAGTGAACTGGCGCACGCAGCATCGACGACGCAGTTGGTGCCCCCCAGGTCAAAGCGGTTGGCGATGCGGCCGGCAGCAACATTACCCAGCAAACCCGGGAACGAATTCTCCTGCCAGGAGACATAGCCTTCACTGATCCGAGCGACCACGTCCTTGGCGGTGGCTTCATCGACGCCGGCATCTGCGAGTGCCTTTTTCCATAGCGGATGGCTGAGGCGAGCCCCCAGGGGGATGACCAGTTCGAGCGTGCCGGTGACACCCATGATGACGCTGGCACGGTCTCGGTTAAACTCGCGTCCATCCTTGCCGGCTTTGTCGGTGCAGTAACCTGCATCGAGCAGCGCTTGTTCACATGCCATCATGCCCAGCAGTTGCGTGGTGTCAGTGGCCTGAATGTTGTTGGGCGATATGCCGTAGTGCAACGGGTCGAAAGATTGCTTGTTGATAAAGCCGCCCGTCTTGGCGTAGGTCATGTCCGGCGCGGTTTTGTCATCATCAAAATAGTCCGCAGGATTCCAATGCGTATCGGCTGGGATTTCGGTGATCGCATCAACACCATCGCGGATGTTCGACCAGTATGCACCGATGTTGTCAGCCTTGGGGAACAGGCAACCCATGCCCACGATGGCCAACGGCACGGGGGTGACATGCGATTGCTCTGTTGAAACTTCCGGGGGCGGGGTTTTACTCACTTGCAATACGCCTCCAATGCGTCAGAAGTCTGTGGCTTGATCTGTTTGGCAGACTCATCCAAGCTAACACCCTGGGCAGCCAGCATGGTCAAACGTGATGCCACTGCTGCGCCGTAGATCAGGTTCAAGCCGACCGTCACGGTGTCACGGTTTTGATAGTCTGCCAGGAAGGTGTCGGTTGTCCACTGGTTAAACGCCCCCATGGCAGGACCGCACCAAATCTGGAAATCCATCTTGCGTGATAGGTCACCGGCGTTGGCCCAGCGACTGGATAAACCAAGATACCAGCGGAACACGAGCGCCATTTTGTGCTTGGGATCGCGGTCGGCTTTTTGCGCTTGTGCCGGTTCACGTTTGAGGAAGAACTCGCGCGTTTGATTCCAGACATCATCAATGGGTTGCAGGAACACAGTTTTCTCAAGGTTCGCCCGAATGGCTGCGGGGATTTCTTCGAGGCTGTTGTAGGTTTTGTAGAGGTCATACAACTTGCCCGCGCGCATGGGGAACATCGTGCCACGCTTGAGGACTTGGAGTTTGACACCCATCTCGAACATGTCCGCTGCCGGTGCCATCGTGATGTCCGCTTGTTGTGCTTGGGCGAGGGCTTGGCGGACATAGTCGCAGGAGCCCGATTCGACGCATGCCTGATTGACCGAGCCGGTGACCAGGAAGTCAGCACCCATTGCCAAAGCCGCGGCTGCGGAGGTTGGCGTGCTGATGCCACCGCCTGCACCAACGCGGAGTTTTTGTTGGTAATTGAACCTGGCCTGCATCTGATTTTTCAGGTCGATCATCGTCGGCCAAAGTGCAATGGCTGGGCGATTGTCAGTATGCCCGCCGGAGTCTGCTTCAGCGGTGAGATCCTGAGCCATTGGAATTTCGCGGCAAAGGGCAGCCTGCTCAATCGTGAGATGCCCTTGCGAAACAAGTTCGTCCACCATCTTTTGCGGTGGGGGGCTAAACCAATGCGTTGCCACTTCGGTGCGCGAAGCCTTGGCGATGATGCGGTTGGGGGTGACGATGTTGCCATCGGCATCACGGTGAATGCCATGTGTGCGATAACGGACTGCCGGCAAAGCCATGCCCAGGTATGCCGAAGCTTCCACGCAGGTGACCCCACGTTTGATGTAGAGTTCGACGATGTTGATTTCGTGTTGCGGTTCGTTGGGCGAGTGGATCAGGTTAAAGCAGTAAGGCAGATCACCAACCGCGCCTTGGATCATGTCGATTGCAGCTTCGACCGCTTGGAGCGATTGACCGGCTGCACCGTAGCTACCCATCATGCCTGCTTTGGCTGCAGCGATAACCATCGCTTCGGACGCGATGCCATTTGCCATGGCGCCGGTCATGTAGGCAAACTTGAGATTGTGATCTTCGCAAAACGATGCGTCACCCATCTGCCCCATGGAAGTCGCGGGGACAAACCCAACCAGTGGCAAGCCGTCTGCATCATCACCAAGTGATGCCTGACCGCTTTGTGATGCAGCAAGCTTGTCATCGAGCATCACCAGATATACCGGTGAATCGAGCTGCCCAAGCATCTGTCGGATAGCCACGGCATCAGTGACCAGTTCGGATTCCTGGCCTGACCATGTTCCCATTGCATTGCGGGTTGTCATCACTTGCGTTCCCTGCGTCACATCGCACCTTTCATTGTCCCCGAATGCCTGAAAATCTCGCGGGGAAACTTCCGGGGATACTTCCGGGGGGGAACGGGATATCTTAAGTGATAAGCGGGTTTTGGGAAAGTTGGTCAAATGCCAAAACATGCTCAAAACACGGGAAAAACGCACGGTTGGCCAAACGTAAATTCAGAGCCGGTAAGGGTGTAGCGGTTGTAGGGTTTGGACAGTCAAATTATCCGGACCTTGCGACACAGTACACGTAAAAAAAGCGGGAACCATGCTGAACACGATTCCCGCCTGGATGAATTGGGTTTTGATTTGAACCACAGAGACGCAGAGTCACAGAGCCCGAATAAACAAGAGAAATGTCTTATTGATTTCTTCTCTGCGTCTCTGTGCCTCTGTGGTTCAAAATATCTTGGTTTACTTGCTGCGGTAAAACTCCCACGGCTCGACTACCACGTCGTGAAGCACAATGGTCTCAGGCAACGTGGCAACAAAGCCGATCACCAATGCGACATCGGCAGGCTTGAGGAATTTGTCATGCGGAACTGGACGATCACCCCAGAAACCCGTCGTGCTCGTTGCACCGGGGCTGACAATCGACACGCGGATGTTGTTGGCCTTAAGCTGCAAAGCAAGACCGGCAGAGAGCATGTTCATCGCAGCCTTGGCGGTGCAGTAAATCGGTGCGTTGGGGTTGGCAGCTTTGCCCGCAACCGAACTGATGTTGATGATATGACCACCTTCTTGAGCATTCACCTTCGGCACAAAATGCTTGGCAGCCAGGAACACGCTGGTGATATTCACGTCCATCATCGTGCGGTAGCTGTCCAGTTCCGTTTCGGTGATCTTGCCGGGAATACTCATGCCCGGGATGTTGATCAGTGTGTTAAGCTTGCCGAATGCAGCAAGCGCTTTGTCCATCCCGTCCTTGACCGAATCTTCACAGGTCATGTCCATGGTGACGGTTTTGATTTGGGTGTCACTGGCTGCTTCGGCTGCAATCAGTTTGGCGGCTTCATCAAGCTTGGCCTGATTACGGCCGGAGATCACCAGCTTGGCGCCTTGCTTGGCAAGCCATGCTGCAGTCGCACTGCCGATCCCACCGGTCACGCCAGTCACCAGAAAAACTTTATCGCTACTACTCATCGTGTTGTTCCTCTCAAAAAACCGCTTGCGGTTTAGCGCGTCTGCGCCTTTATCAAATATCAATTACAGTTTCGGGTCAATCAGAATCTTGCCGGTCACCTTGCCTTCAATCATATCGTGAATCGACTGCTGCACTGTCCCCAACGGGCGGACTTCGGCAATGAGTTTCTCAGCATCAAATCGCTTCTCACTGAGTAAGCGTCCAAGCATTGGCAAGGTCCGCTTAAAGTGCAACGGTGCATAAACACGTGAACCCACCAGCGTCTGCTCACGCAGAATGATCGGCATCAAATTCACTTCAATGGGCTTGCCAAAAAATCCGACCTGAACAATGCGACCCCGCACGCGGCAGGCATTCATCGCAAATGTCAGACCCGGTGCTGTGCCGGAGACTTCAAACACCACATCAAACCCATCACCATCGGTGATCTTGTTGGCTTGTGAAATGGGATCGTTCTTGGCATCAATGGTCATGAAGCCAAAATCATTTTCCGCTTGACGCAGCCGTTCATCGCTGACTTCACTGATCGCAACTTCGGCACCGCTCATCGCAGCCACCATCGCAACAATCAAGCCAATCGGCCCTGCACCAATGACCAATGCGCGTTGACCATTTTTGAGTTCCGCACGTTGGCAAACATGAAAGCCCACAGCAAACGGCTCGGTCAAAACCGCCAATCGATCAGGCACGTTATCCGGCACGCGAATGACCTTGGCGGTGGGGACTTTTACAAACTCTGCAAAACCACCATGCTCGTGAATCCCCAGTAATTTCAGGCTCCGACAGACATGTGTGTTGCCTGCAACGCAAGCTTCACATGTCCCGCAGGAGATCAACGGTTCGACCACCACGCGATCACCGACGGTCAAGCCGTCAGGCAGATCACCACCAGCTTCGACCAGTGTGCCAACGAATTCATGGCCCTGGATGATGGGCGCTTTAGCCGTTGGATGATGGCCTTCGTAAATATGCACATCCGACCCGCAGATGCCTGCAAGCTTGAGTTGGATCAGACATTCACCTGGGCCAACGGTGGGCTTGTCAACGTCCTGCAACGTGGCATCATGCCACTGATTGGTAACAACTGCTTTCATGGGAAAAACCTTGTTTTTCAGGGAGTAGTGAATAGGGAGTAGGGAGTAAGGATCAGAAGTAATGGTTGGGTTTTTGTCTTGGACTAGTCCCTGATCACTACTCCCTGAATAATTAAAAATATCCACCGCGTTTGACGACTTCTTCGGGGCTCATGCCGTCGTCGATCCATTGCTTGTAGACCTGTTCTTCGCCACGGATTTCTTCGGATCGGAGCAGGACTTTGACCGCCAGTTTACGTGGCACAACGATCGCACCGTCAATGTCAGCAAAGATGACATCGCCGGGATAGATCATCACGTGACCGATGGTGATGGGTTGTTGGAAGTCGGTCATGCGGAAGCGTCCGAGCATGCCGTTGGAGGAGCGGTAGCGGATGAAGACGGGGAAGTTCTGCGACAGCACCAGATGTGTGTCACGAACACCGCCATCGACAATCGCGCCGCGACATCCTGCACGGATCGCAGCCTTGGTCATGACTTCACCCCAGTGTGCCGATTCGTCATCGCGGTGCGTGTCCCAGACGACGACGCTGTTCTCATGAAGCGAGTCGAGCATCTGTGCACGCTGTTCCATCTCGCCTTGGGTCTCGGTGCTTTTGCGACCGCGGACGGTAAAGGCGATCCCTGCCACACACATGTGATCGCGCAGTGGCATGATGTCGTTGGGTAGCGTCTGATGCACATAGCCCATCTCGCGGAGTGTGTCGTTGACCAACCCGCCGTAGAGTTTCTGATACCGTTCGACGAGTTCTTTTTCCGGGATATCCGGCAGATTCTCTTCGGTGTTGACACTGGACGATTTGTCTGTGTTGAAAGTGGTCATGTGCTCAAACCTCGCATGTTGATGTTTGGTGGATATTCGTTAAATCCATTTCTTTTTTCAATGGAGACTTGATATTCAATCCATTTTGTGCCAAAAATACCATGGCGGGAATCGCGTGAATTTGTACAATTTGACTGTAATATGGCTGAGAGTTCACAAACAATGAGTAAACGCCCCGAAGACCTGGAAACGCGCTACGATGCTGGGGTCGGCAATGTCGGGATGGTGATCTGTCGCCAACCCATGGCAGATTGGCGGATTCGCAACCTGGCCAACCACCGGTATGACATTCTCTGTCTGTGCGTGCAGGGCAAGTCGCATTACACCTGTGGCAAAAAACGCTTCACCACCGAGCCCGGGAGCATGTTGTTTTTCCCAAAAGGAACCGAACACAGCGCTCACAGCGACACGTCAACCCCGTGGTCGTTTTACACGGTTCAGTTTGATCTGCAACCTGTCAATGACGAAGCGCACGAGGCGTTTAATGCCATCGGCCCGAACCTCAAAGTCAGCAATCTTGCCCAGGTCCGCAGCCGCTTTCGTGAACTGGAACGCTGCTGGGTTGGTCGTGAACCGGGGTTCATGATGCGCGTGCGTGGGATTATTCTCGAACTGCTGCATGAGTTGGTTTTAACCCACATCCGCCAATCCGGGCGCATTTTGCATGCCTCAAAAATCAATGACATTTTGTCCATGCTCCAGGAATGCTCCGGCACCACCTACAGCTGTGATGAATTGGCGCAGATGGCAGAACTCTCCCCCTCCCGTTTCCGCGTGTTGTTCCGACAGATGACCGGCTATTCACCGACACATTACCAGAACCTCATCCGCATGTACCGCGCCCGAGACCTGCTGCTCTCCGGCGGGTATACCGTCACCACCGCAGCAGCGGAAACCGGCTTCGAAGACGTGTACTACTTCAGCCGTCTGTTCAAACGATTGGTCGGCGTGAGTCCATCGTATTACCGGAATATCTGAGTTTACACTTGATATTTAGCTGCATCACTTGTGATGCGCTTCGTTGTTTTTGATCGTAAGAAAACGCACATCACAAGTGATGTGGCTAAATGTGAGAATGCAGTCATTTTGTGCAAACACTTGCCTTGGCATACATGGTCTGAATCGGGCGATTGGCCTAAACTCATCTGCACATTGTCCATCAGATGTACGGAGTGACAGACATGTCGATCAATTTTTCTCTCGAAGGTAAACAGGCCGTGGTCACCGGTGTGAGCACGGGCCTTGGCAGTGGGATGGCGTTGGGGCTTGCCAACGCGGGGGCGGATATCGTGGGGGTGTACAACGCGCATATGCCCGATGACATCAAGAAAGCCATCGAAGCCACCGGCCGCAAGTTCACTGGTATCCAGGCCAATCTCTGTGATATTGATGCAACCAAAGCATTGGGTGAGCAGCTTACATCACTGGACAAGCCCGTGGACATCCTGCTCAATAACGCAGGCATCATCCGCCGCAACGATTGGCCGGACTTCACCGAAGCGGACTGGGATGATGTGATGAATGTCAATCTCAAAAGCATCTTCATTCTCAGCCAGATCGTCAGCAAACAGATGATGGCCAACAAGGCTGGCAAGATCATTCACATCGCCTCCATGCTCAGTTTTCAGGGCGGTATTCGCGTCCCTTCCTACACGGCTTCGAAGCATGGCGTGATGGGCCTGACGCGCATCATGGCCAACGAGCTTGCCCCGTATAACATCAACGTCAATGCCATCGCTCCCGGTTACATGGCAACCGACAACACGCAGGCACTGCGCGATGATCCAGTGCGCAACGAAGCGATCCTGGCACGCATCCCCGCAGGTCGGTGGGGTGATCCGTCGGACCTGGCAGGCACCGCCGTCTTCCTGGCATCCGATGCTGCCAAGTACCTGCATGGCACGACGATCAATGTCGATGGTGGTTGGCTCTCACGTTAATGCCTGAAATTTTCAATTGATTGATGACATCAGCGATATACCATGTCGCAGCTATTTACAGAGAAATGTTATGAACTACCTCGAAACTTCCGTCAAACTTTTTGATCACTACAAGTCTGTCGCCAATGTCTATCACTACTACGGTGTCCTGGCGATTTTCGGCTTATGTCGCACGGCAGTTGAGTCCGGCGATGAAGCACTCAAAGCAAAATGCGTCAAGGAGCTTGAACGCTTCCCCGACCTGATCGAGAAGCACTCTGCCTACAACTTCCCCAGCTATCGCATCGGCGGGATTGCCCGTGCCTACGCGTTGTTCTCCGGCTTGATGACCGACGAAAAGACTAAAAAATATGTCGATCACTATGCAGACGAAATGCTCGTCGCCCAACGTGATCCGCAGGGGATTATGTCCCATCCCTATCTTGCAACGTCCAATCGTATCTGGATCGATTGCGCGATGGCCATCACGCCTTACCTGCTCTTTGCAGGTTTGAATCTGGGCAATCAGGAATACATCGACGAAGGCATCAATCAGACCTTGCTCATGTACGATGCCTTCCGAAACGAGAAGACGGGTTTGCTGCATCAGAGTCGTGGCTTTAACGGGCCGGACAAATTCTCCACGGACTACTGGGGTCGTGGGCAGGGTTGGGGGATTATCGCGCTTACTGAGTTGATGCAGTGCTTGCCCAAGGAACATCCCAAGTATGAAACCTGCAAGCAGTACTTTGTCGATCACTGTAAAGCCATGCTGCCTCATCAATCCGAGCGTGGTCTCTGGCGTCAGCACCTGGTGCTCGAAGAAGCGCCGGACTCCTGGGAAGAAAGCTCGGGGACGGGCCTGATCGCTTATGCCTATGGCGTGGGGGTCGAGCAGGGCATTCTTGGCGAGGAATACAAGGCATCCTTCGACAAAGCCCTTGATGGCATGATCAAGTATTGCATCAACGATGACGGCTCGACCGAGTTGTGTTGCCCCGGTTGTCTGTGTCCCGGTGATGGTACGCCCAAGGCATATGTCACCGAGAAAGCACCGGTCAAAGATGACCCACACAGCTTCGGCCCACTGATGCTCAGCCTGGTGCAGGCCGACCGTTTGGCCAAGGTGACGGTTTAATCGTTGAGATGCACCTGGCCGGTATAGCGTTTGTCCGACCCGGATTCGCCAACTTCCGGTAACGGGATATCTTTAAATTCGATGGCATAGCCCCAGGGCGGGATGATACTTTTCGTACTGATTTCCCATTCGGGATTGGGGACCAGTCAAAAGGTGATGTGCTTGAGATCCGGTTCAACCAGTTGGTAGGTGGCGATTCTTCTTCTGTAATTGTGACCCGGCCGACCTCTTGTTTTAAAGGGGTATCTGTATACCTGTCGCCAATCATCATTGATCTTGGCCATGAGGATGTAGTTCACACAAGCCGGCGCGGTGAGATAGTGCACGGTTAATTTCAATGATTTGTTGGAATGGCGTTTGCCAACCTGGATTGTGTAGCTCTGCGCCATTTCGTCGGCAATGCTTTGATCCATGTCAAACGGTGGGTCGTACGGCGCGTTGATCTTGATGTTCTCACGTTGCAGAGGTTTGCCCCAATAGGTCGCCAGGTTCATATGCCTGTTGGCGACATGTTGGCTGGGCTCAAGGAGCACCTTGACCTGACCTGAAAGTTTGTAGTTACGCTTGGTGTGTGCCATGTACCATTTCTTGGGCAGCACTTCGTTAATCAGCAGATTCCCCGCATAATGTCGTTTGTCTTGATCGATGAGGATCACTGCCATGGCCAGGTTTAACGGAATATTTTCCAGTTCGCCCCAGACGCTGGTTTGCTTGCTGGTTTGAATCACACGGGTGCGATGCCAGGCTTGATCCATGGACTTATTGAATTTCTCATCGGTGATGAAGGTGTCGGCCTTGGCGTTGGCGGGGATGATTTTCAGGGGCCTGCTATGCGTTTCTGTAATCGTAAACGGTTCGTATCCGTGCGGGCTGTCGATTCGGACATTTAATTGCTGTTTAAAGTTCAGTTGCACCACGCCATCAGGGATTTGGCTAAATGGCGGTTTGTCCATGTCCAGTGAATAGTAATAGTATCCGGTGTGATTGCTTTGAGGGGTGTATCTCGTGTCGTCCTGCTTGATTTCTTTGAGCAATTGATCGTTGGCCGTGATTTGCCGAAGGACTCTTTGATATGAAAATTGCAGACTTTTTGATTGAAGCAGGGTTTGTTCGTGTGTTTTACATGTAAAGGATTTTTGCCTGGGATGTGTGGGTTTGGCCATCAATTCCAGCGTGAAGTTTTTTGTGATCAAATGCTGCATCTGTTGCTGTGTGAGCAGGCGGTCTTCAACGAGGCTGTCTAAAATCATGGGCCAGAATGCGTTTTTTTTCCATGAAGTGATACTTTGTGTTTGAAGTTTGACGGTTTTTTCAGAAAGCTCAGCCAAACGATCATCACTGATTTTCAGATTGGTGTAACGGGTAATGAGTTCTTTGGTGTTGCGTTTGACCGGGCCGTTGAATTCGCGGATCGCGTCGTTGATCAGCCAGGCGGTGGGTTTGTATTTGATCCATTGGTTGGTGGTGTGAAAGACATGGGCGCTTTTGCCCAGGAGTCCTGAAGCAATCAATACCATGATGATGCTGGTGAATATCAGGGGGTTGTTGGTTTGGCGTGTTCCTTTGACGATGGCTTTGGCCGAGCGCAGATTGCCCCCGCACTCCGGGCAGCAGGTCTGTTCGGTAGTCATCCCGGTGAGCTGGTAATCGCACTTGCGGCAGTGGGGTTGGTTGCCGTGCCGAACACGGTATAAGGCGATAAACAGCAGGCGCGAGCCGACGATCAGCAGAGGCAAACCGATAATGGCAGCGGGAAACAGAAAAAAACCAGTCGCTGTCAACGTATTCATGGCAGGGATTGTAATTTAAAAAAGATACTTCTGCCTGATGTGTTGTCGTGTTTAGCGCTTTGTCCAAGGGTGAAGTTTTGTTAAAGGTTTGCGGCGGTGCCGGTGCTTTCGCGGCAGAAGAGTTCGGGTTTCAGGACGATGCGCGTTTTCTGGATGGCAGCGAGTTTGGCTTCATCTGCACTGGCCAGTTCGATGGCAAGCTTGCCGGCCTGGCGTCCCATCTCCACGAACTGTGAATCAATACTTGTTAAAGCAGGGGAGGCAAAGGGGGCTAGCGTGTTATCCCAACCGACGACGCAGACATCCTCGGGGATGCGTTTGCCGGCACGATGCAATGCGCGAATGATGCCCATGGCCATCGAGTCGTTGTAACCAATCACAGCAGTGTAATCATGTGGACCGGTGGCAAGACGAACGAGCATGCTGTTCTCTGCAGCTTCAGTGGTGTCGGTGTGACCCGCCAGCGAGCTTTTGGTTTGGCTGTCGATTTTGACCGTCTGGGTTTGTACCGTCATGCCCAGGGTTTTGCCAGCTTCCTGGTAGTAGTGATCGCGATTGGATGTGTGACTGCGGTTGAGCATCAGCACATTACGATGGCCTTGTTCGTGCAGATGCTCAAGCACCATGTGACAGGCTTGAGCTTCATCAAAATAAATCGATGGGTGATTGGATTGGGCGGTGTTGTGGTAGTCGATCTGCACAATGCGCGCGTTGTTCTGTGCGTGATCAATGGTTTGTCTGATCTGCGTGGTTACGTCTTGGTACAGGTTGGTGAGTGTCGGGAGAATCAGGGCGTCATAACGCTTGCTCTGTAGACCGGCAATACCAAGTTCCTCAGCTCGCTTGGTTCGCCCTGGCCCCACAAGACTCAGGGCATATCCCGAACCGTGCATCGCTGATTCGATACCTGCTATCAAGCCATGAAACACCGGCTCCAACAGGGAGTCAGGATTGGTTTCGTCAGGCTTGTGCTGACCAAACGGGAGTACCAGGGCGATCGTCTCCGCGACGGACTTCTGAATCGCACGGCGGTGATAGCTGCTCTGATACCCCGCTTCCTTGGCGATCTCCTGAACGCGCTTGCGACAGGCTTCGGAAACCTGATCCGCATACTTCGCGTCATTGAGAACACGACTGACCGTGGTGGGGCTGACCCCGGCCTTTTTGGCGATTTGTCTGAGACTGGCCATAGCGGTCCCATCATAAATTCAAAAAAAAGTTGGTGCGAACGTTGACTTCACAATATATCAAGTTTACACTTTGCGTAAACAGTCGCAAGTGTTATTTTTGATATAATTCTATTTGTTCACACCTCCTGCTCTGGAGAATGACATGGTCAGATTACGCCACAATCTCGGATTTACGCTCATTGAGTTGTTGGTGGTCATCAGCATCATTGCCTTGTTGATTTCGATTTTGCTGCCGGCGTTGGCCAAGGCGCGTCGCGCTGCGGGGTTGACCGGATGCCAGACCAACCTGCGTCAGATGGGTTTGATCGTCCATGCCTATGCCGGTGATTACGCCGAGACCTTGCCGATCTACAATGCCGACTATTCCTATTCGGCAAGAGTCGGAGCTTCGGGCAAGTCGCGTTTGGATTACATGTGGCGGGTGATGAAACCTTATGGCTTGAAGGGCGAGTTATCACAATGCCCCATCAGCATCCGTAAGGATTGGCGGAAGTACTGGATGAAAATGTACTCCAGCCGCAGTTCCTATTTTTACATCATGACGCGTGGTTCGTACTACAAAATCAATACCTACCAGCCCATGACCTTGCATGATGTGGATTTGAAACCCTCAAAGAAACTCATTGTTTCCGATACCGCCGATGATCCGGGTAAAACGAGTTCCGCCTGGATCAACATGCACAGACACCCCAATGGTTCGGTTGAATCTCAGAGCAAGCTTTATCTGGATGGTCATGTGGTTCTCAGCCGTGATCCGAACATTGCCAAGCGATATGGTTTGGGATTCTGATTCCCGGTCATCCTGTTTGGCATCACCATTCGATTCGTTCGAGCTTGCCTGATCCGGGCATGCTGATCGGATCCTGCCCCTGTTATTTGTCCTGCGTTTGCCCACGCACTGTTTGGAGTTTTTATGTTTGCAATTCGTACCTGTTCTGATTTGCGTTTCAACTCACATCAAATCATGCGTCAAGGCTTGCTTGGTTTGGCCGTCGTTGTGATGGGGTGTTTGTTGTTGATGCCGATGGATGATGTTGATGCTGCCGAACAGGTGTTATCGCAGGTGCCTGCGGAGGTGTTGCCTGATGAGGCGGATTTGATTCCCTGGTCGATGTCGCGTTACCCGCGCTTCGCAGAGGACTCGGTCATCAACGTCGGGCCGTGGCTCTTTGACAAGCCCGCGGGTAAACATGGTCATGTGCAAACCCAGGCCGACGGTTCCATTGCCTTTGCCGATGGCACACCGGTCAGGTTCTGGGGGACGACGTTGGCCTTTGGTGCTTCTTTCCCGGAAAAACCAAAGGAAATTGAGGTGTTGGCGGACGCCATTGCTGCCAAGGGTTACAACCTGGTTCGCTTTCATCACAACGATATGAATGCCAAGGGCCTTGGCTTTTTGCAGGTTAATCCCAAGAGCAATTACCTGCTTGAGCCCAGCGAGATGGATCGGTTCGACAAGTTTGCATCCGAACTCTACAAGCGTGGCATCTATGTCTATCTGGACTTGATTGACTATCGCGATCTGCTTGAGGAAGACGGTCTGAACGTGCCGGACTTTGAGAAACTCAAAAAGATTAACGGCAAGGGTTGGAAGGGGCTTTTTCCGCATCCTGCCATCGTCAATGCATGGAAGCGATTCGTCACCGAGTTTCTCAATCACGTGAATCCATACACCGGCAATCGCTGGGGGGATGAGCCGGGCGTTGTCACCATTGAGATCATCAACGAGAACGGCCTGTTCTGGGATTGGAGCTTCAAACTCACCGACTCGATGACCCAGTGGCATAACCAGCAGTGGAACCAGTGGCTCGTTAAACGCTATGGGACAAGGGAAAAACTTGACAAAGCCTGGACGGACCTTGAGGGGACGCATGGCCTCTTTGCCAACGAAGATCCGACGAAGAACACGGTTTTTGCACCGCGATTGATGGCCTTTACCAAGTGGGATCGGCCGCATCGCTCCAAGACACGTGGTGCATCGCGTGTCAATGATTATTTTAACTATCTCAGTGAGACCGCTGCGGACTTTTACCGTGATGCAACGCAGCATATTCGGTCACTTGGTTACAAGGGATTGGTCCTTGGTTCGCATGAACTTTACGGCCCAGCCAATCAGTACGCTGAGATTCAGGACGGACGCGTGCTTGCAGCGCATCTCTATGCCAACGGCAACACGGTCTTCAACGCACGACCCGGTGTCACCGGCGGTGAACTCGAAGGCGTGGACCTGCGCGTCAACAACTGGTTCTCCAACATCCCGCGTGTCAAAGCGCAAGGTGTTGCAGCTGTCAACGGTGAATGGACCGGCGGGACGTTCACCCAACGTGCCGATGTGAACATGGCGGTGGCTACCATCTCCAGTTACCAGAACATCACCCAATCCCTGCACTTCACCTTGGCGCACCGTTGGCGTGGCGAACGCATGCCTGACTTTGACTACACCTTCCGATACATCGGCTACAAAAAGAAAATCTCCCGATCCTTCAGTTCGCTGCATGACTTCCCGTGGATGGCAACCAACCGCATCATCTCGCCGATGTTCATCCGCCAGGATATCTCGCGCCCCAAAGTCAAAGTGCATATCGCCTGCTCAGCAGTTGACCGCATGGAGCAAAATCTCCATGCACCGGGTAAGGCCAACGGCACAGGGAGTATCGGTGGTCTGGCGCTCTTCATGCCCATGATCCATGATGTGAACAACTACTTTTTTGATGAGGTCTACGATGGCAAAGCCGATGTCGTCTTCACCACCGGCCGCAGTGCTTCAGGTGATTACAGCAACGCAAAACATGCTGTGATACTCGGCGATAATCCTTACAACGATCCCTATCACAAATCACGTGACTTGGCGTATCCCGTCCGCAAGATTCACCCATCGGTGAAGGTGGTCAAGCTTGATAAGCCGTCAACCTTTTCACTCACCTCGCCATGGGAGCAAGACACAACGATCTCCTTCCCGACACTGGAAGCAGCGATCGACATCAAGAGTATCCCCGCAGGCAGTTCACCCATCGGTGTCAGTGCGGATAAGAAGTACACGCTCGGTTGGATCGATGATCGCAACGTGGTTTTCCCCAATGCAGGCAGCTTCGACAAGAAGACCAAGGACGCGCGTTGGTTGCTGCGTTTGTATCTGCATGCTGCCAAACGTTGGGGCATTCCCACTGCGGACAATGATGTCGATAACACGTGGTATACCTCCGATACCGGCGAACTGACGTTCGACTGGGGGCGTGGCACGCTGGTCGTCGATACCCCTAAAACACAGGGTTTTTCCGGTCTCATGGGTTGGCGGGAAAATAACAAAACCGACAACCTGCAATGTGAAATTGATGTGCCCTATGGCAACGTCCTCATCACATCTGCCGACAACAAACCCATTGACCAATCACAACGCATGATTCTCACCGCTGCCGGTCGCATGAAGAACACCGGCATGGAAGTCGGCCCTAACAAGGCAGGTAAAACGGTGGTGCTCAAAGCCGGCCAATCCCCCTGTTTTGTCGAAGGTCTGCGTGGGCAACTCATCCTTAAATCCAACATCGCATCCAAACTGCATGTCTACGCACTGGATTCCAGAGGTCGTCGGCTCGGTGAAGTTCCAGTTAGCCGCAGTGGGAACAACATCAAACTCGAACTCACCCCGCGTTGGCAGACCATCTGGTTTGAAGTTGCAACCCAAGGCTTTGATGCGCCGGTCAATGAAAAGTTTGCTGGCTTCCCAACCCAAGTGTCTTCACGTTCAACCCAACCGCCTGCTGCTCCACTCATGGATGCCCAGGAACTCTTTGTTCGCTCTGCGAAAAGCAAAGTGGTCGATGATACGGAAGTTCAGCAGGGGGATATCCGTTTTACATCCGCGGACTTTTCCCAAACCAAATTCCCCTTCGCCTACGTCAACGCCAAGGCCAGTAAAGCCACCGACAGTGATGGCAAGTATTCGAAGATCACCTTCGGGAAAGTCAATCAGGAATGGTTCGGCGGATGCTTTGCTGATCTCACTGCACCCCAAACCAAGCCGGAGAATTGCAAGGGCATGATCCTGCACTTTAAAGGTGATGGCACCCAGCCGCGTGATGCGTTCTTGACACTGACCTGTAAAGATGGCTTGAAGTACAAGTCCAAACAGATCAACTACATTTTCGAAAATGACCAGTGGCATGATGTCCTGCTCACCGCGTCCGACTTCAAACTCCAGAAAAAATCGGCCAAAGGTAAAACCGATGTCCCCGAATCCATCGACTGGTCCACCGTCAAGCGAATGGACTTTGGCGTGGTTGGCCCGATCATGAATAGTGCAGCGGTTGGTAACTTCAAACGTGTTGAGTTCCTGCTGGACAAGCCTGCGGACAATAGTTCGATTGCTAAAGATGAACTTCTGAGCATGATGCCCAAGGTCCAAAAACCCAAATCATCAGCAATTGATTTGCCACTTGTTTTAAAGGGTCAAATCGACATTGATGGCATGCCCGATGATAAGCTGTGGGCTCAAGCGTTTGGTCTTGCAATGGATGAAGACAATGTCCCGGATTGGCATTTCTTTGGTTCACATGTCGTCTTCGGCAGTCAACTCAATGAAGAAGGCGCGACGTTTTGGATGATCGCAACGCAGAAGGGCCTGGCCTTACTGGCGCACATTGACAAGGGGGGCTTGCCCATCGCAACAGAGAATGCGGATTGGTACAAAGGCGATTGCCTGGAAGTCTTTTCGGATGTGAATAATGAAGGTAAGAAACCCACCAAGCAGTTGTTCCTGGCATACAGTCGCCCCGGCAGTCCGTTTGCTGCTGCCAGCGATTCGAATATCCAAATTGCACGGACGCCCACGGACGCCGGCTACCTGCTTGAAGCAATGATCCCGTGGCATTCGCTGGGTTTCAAGTCCCTGCCCCAAAGCACCTTCGGCCTGGAGTTCCAGGTGGACTTTGCCCGCCCTGAGATTGGCAAGACGCTACAAATGACCTACGGCACAGGCACCAACGAAGCATGGTCCAGTGCAGCGCATTATCTGAAGGTGACTCTTAAGCAACAGTAGTATTCATTACTCTGATTCCGCGGTATCCGACTTATCAACGATGACGATTTTGGCTGGGGTAGGATTCGTCTGAAGTCTCGCTGACAGCTGGTTTGTTGGTCGGTCATGCCGGTGAGTTGATAGTCACAGTGTCGGCAGTGGGGGTGCTGGCCACGCCGTTTTCTGCGTTTGGCAAAGTAGCAGAGATAGCCTCCCAATCCCAACAGGCACAGCGAGAAAATGATTGTTGGCATGCCAACCCCGGAAGCGAAATACATCGAATTCATGCTTATCAGTATAGATAAGTGACGGCTATTTTTCAGGATGATTCTGTCCGTTTTAGCTGTCCTACACCTTAACGCCCAAAGCAGCTATGATAGTGTTTGGTAATCCTTTGAATGTTGACCGAAAGAAACCTTCATGAAAATTCTGCTGGCTAATCCGCGTGGCTTTTGTGCGGGCGTGAACATGGCGATTCAAACCGTCGAAGAAGCGCTCAAGATCGTCGGTACGCCGTTGTACGTCTATCACGAAATCGTCCATAACCGTCATGTTGTCGATCAGTTCGTCAAGGAAGGCGTGGTCTTTGTGGATGGCATTGAAGACGTGCCCGCCAACTCCACGGTGATCTTCAGTGCTCATGGTGTTTCACCTGCGGTGCGTAACGCTGCCAAGAAGCGTGGCTGTACGATGATCGACGCCACCTGCCCGCTGGTGACCAAGGTGCATATGGAAGCGATCCGCTATGCCAGACAGGGTTATAATATCCTGCTCATCGGTCACGCCGGCCATGATGAAGTCGAAGGCACTGTCGGTGAGGCCCCCAATGCGATTACCATTGTGGAGTCGCCCGAAGACGTGGAGAATCTGCCATTCACCACCGAGGACAAGATCGCCTACATCACCCAGACCACACTCAGCCGCGATGATGCAGAGCGGATCATCGGTGCGATCAAGAAGAAGTATCCCAACGCCAAAATCCCGCCGTCCGAGGACATCTGTTACGCGACGACCAACCGCCAGGATGCGATCCGCAGCGGGGCTTCCGATGCCGATATGGTGTTGGTCATAGGCTCAAAGAATAGCTCCAACTCCGTCCGCCTGATGGAAATCGCTCACCTGGATGGCACCCCTGCCAAACTCATCGATGATAAATCCGAGCTGGAGCATGACTGGTTCCATGCGGATCAGACGGTGGTCATCACTGCGGGTGCTTCAGCACCGGAGCATCTGGTTCAGGAAATTGTCAGTGAGTTGCTCGATCAGTACGGCGGTGAGGTCGAAGAGTTTTACTTCGTCGAAGAGGACATGCACTTTAACCTGCCGGTGACCTTACGCGTGCTGCGGGGTGATCAGAAAACGGTGGGTGCTTAACTTGCTGGACTGTCAATATATTTGTAACAATATGAAATTATGCAATTTACGGGTTTAAAGCAGTGGTTGGTTTTTCGCTGTGAAATGCATTTGACAATTAGCCTCAAGCTTAGACAATATAGTGCTCAACACAATACACAACCGGAGAGATGACAGAGCGGTTGAATGTGCTAGTCTCGAAAACTAGTGTGGACTCCGGTCCACCGTGGGTTCGAATCCCACTCTCTCCGCTTACACGTAAAGATCTCTTGCATAAGCATTTGCATTCTTTTGAGAATGCGTGTTGGTGCGGGAGATTTTTGCATATGGGGTAAAACAGAGACGATTGACGTTGCATGATTTGAGACGATTTCTGGTTCGACCTGGCCAAGTGTCTCAAACGCCGTTTGCGCGGTGACTCGGCTGATCATGTGAGATGGGGGATAGCATTCTGTTTAAGCAGTTCAGCTTGGAATCTTGCCCATGCGGAGATAAGCGATTTGTTTCTACCAATCCAATACGCTGGCTGCTGTGAGTGAATCCTGCTGTTTCATATTTATTGGCAATTGATCTTTCATACCATATCAATACACACGGCCCGGTTGTCTCAGTGACAGATGTTTGTGATTGAAAGCTCCAGATGGATTCGGAACGTTCTAATAGTCAATCTGTCAATCGCTATCAGGATGAGAGCCTTGGCTGGGGCTTTGCAAGGTTTTGGCGTGAGAAGAAAAGTAGATTGTTGTTGGTGTCTTCGCCGTTTGTATTTTGGTGGCATTGCGATTGTTTGGCTTTGAAGTTTCATATTCAGTTTGTTGTAATCAAATGTCAGGTTGATACTTCGTTGGGTTTGAGTAAGGTTTATGGGGTGGCTTTATTTATTTTTGATATCAAATTTTTCTATGTTAATCTAAATTGTTATTCAATTATTTATATTTTTGTGTGGTGATTGCTTGCTGGGTTTGAGTATATGTCGTGCACACTGTTTTTTTTCTGTTTGAATTGTTAAGTATTCACGCGCGGGGGCAAGTTGTCGAGACGAGTGTTAATCGCTGATTTTTCTTGAGAAATCTGCATGATTGGTAGGGATGGTGCATTTTTATTTTATTTGTTATTAATACAAATGCTTAACTAATTGGTGTTTTCGTGCAAGCAGGCTAGCCTTGTTAAGCTGCGATTATTTAAAATTGATATGTGTTACTGGCAGGGTCATTTTCTATTGCTTTATCGTCTTTGAACTGGTAAGTTGTAAAAAGTAGCTTGTGCATTTTGTGATATTGTCCGGGTAGGTAAAACTACTTAAACACTTCTATTCCAGGGAGACATTATGTCAATGCAAACATATTGTCGTATTGCCACCATCATGTTGGCAATTGCTATTCTTCCGTCCATTCTTTATGCCAATGATGCGCCGACGGTTTCATCTCCTCAAACAATTGGGACAGTATCGCTGGGTAAGCCATTTGTGATTTCCTATGAGGCGATACTCGGTGCAACAGATGCTCAAGATATGAATGGTGATTCCATTCAATTCGTTATCCCTTCCGTCTCTTCCGGTACGTTGTTTAAGAATGGTGTTGATGTATCTGCTGGAACCACGCTTGATGCAGGGCAGACCTTGGTATGGAATTCCGGGACAAATGGTGTTGAGGCTGGCGATCTTCCAGCGTTTACAGTTTATGCCAGCGATGGTCAGGCGCAGTCAACGACGGTAACGATTTCGGTTCAGGTGACAGATCGTGTTGAAGACTTGCTTTTGAAGCTTGTTTCGCCTGATGCAGGGACGGGTTCTGAATTGGGGAGTGTGCTTGCAGTTGATGGGGAATGGGCGATCGTTGGTGCACCCGGTAACGACAGTTATGGCATAGATGCCGGCGTTGCATATCTTTATAAGTGGGATGGTCGGATTTGGAGTGAATATCAGAAAATAAGTGGTATTGATATCGCAGCCAATGCGCATTTTGGCAGAAGCGTGAGTCTTTCAGCAACACGGGCTGTGATTGGTGCGGATGGTTCGAACAATCAGGTGGGTGCTGCCTACGTTTTTGAGTTAACCAATGGACGTTGGTTGCAGGCAGCCAAACTCACGCCCTCGGATCAGGCAACCAACGGAAAGTACGGTTTTGGCGTTACCCTCTGGGGTGATTACCTGGCTGTTTTGTCCCCCGGCAGTACATCGATTGGTTTTGTTTACGAGCTATCTAACGGGCAGTGGGTCGAAGTGGATACACTCACAGAAGCGACTGGCGCAAGCGGGGCAATCAGTACCTCGACAACGCTGTCGATGTCCGGCAACCGTTTGGCTGTTGGGGCGCCATTGAATAACTCGGGAGCCGGTGCGGTCTTCATTTATACTCGCGATGCTAGCAGCACCTCCTGGAGCCAGACATCGCCGGAACAACTTAATGGTGCGACCGGCGAACAGTTGGGAAGCAGTGTGTCACTTGATTCAGATCAATTGCTTGTCGGTGCACCTGGTGACACCAAAGCCTGTCTCTATGATTGGAATGGGTCTCAATGGTCCAGCCCGACACCCATCACGACTGGTACTTCGGTTGCAGGTTTTGGTGCCAGTGTCAGTGTGTCCGATGATCTGTTGGTTGTTGGTGCGCCAGCGTATGGTTCAAACGCAGGTGCCGCCTATGTCTATCAACGGGATGGCTCGAGTTGGGTACTTGATCAATCATATGAATCTGAAAGCTCGTCTGGTGACTTATTAGGTCAATCCGTAGCCATTGGTGATGACAGTATTCTTATTGGTGCGCCTGGCGATCAATCAGCTACGGGTGCACTTTACCGTGATTCGATTGGCAGCTTGACAGCATCTGCAACACTCCCTCAAGAGGATGTTATTGATGCACTGGTGACGGGTAATCGATTCGGCTATGACGTGGATGTGTCCGGTGATTGGATGGTTGCCACTGCCACATGGTCATGGGAAGCTGACCCTGCTTTACAGGGTTACGTGTATGTAAGTAAGTGGGATTCAATTGCTGATCAATGGGGGACACCTGTCGCACTGTCATTGCCATCGGATATTGAAGCAAGCGATTATTATGGAACGGCAGTGGCGATCGAAGGTGACCGTATCGTCGTAGGCGCATATGCTTATGATGGTAAAGGGACGGATTCCGGTGCCGTCTTTACGTACCAGAGGACCGGTGACACGTGGGGTTCACCCACGATGTTGGTTCTACCTGCTGGTGTCGGTACGGATAATAATGCACAGTTTGGAAGTGCCCTGGATATGGACGGCAATCGGCTGGTGGTTGGCTCCTCGGGCAATCACGCAGTCTATGTGTTTGAATGGGATGATGTGGAGGATGACTGGGGGACACAGCTCGCTTTAGGATGGTCTGGCGATGGACGGTTGGGATCTGCTGTGGCCATTTCAGGCGATCGAATCATTGCTGGTGCGCCGCTGCATGATGCGGATGATGGCAGCGGTGGAACAGTCGGATGGGCTGGCGGTGCTGTTGTCTTTGATTGGAATGGGACAGCATGGCAAGCCAAACCATCCTTGTTCGCTTCGGTCCCGAGCAACAATGCGCGTTTTGGCTCTGCGGTCGCTGTTAATGATCAATGGGTCGTCGCAGGTGCATGGTGCGAAAATAGTTTTGACGGTGCGGTCTATGCCTTTCAATGGGATAGTCCTTCTGGATCATGGGTTGAACATAAATTAGTGAATACGGGTACATTGCCGACTGAATGGTTGGCCTATTCAGTGGCCGTATCAGGCAACAAGATATTTGCTGGCGCTCCCACAACAACCGTTGATACCTATATCGGCGATGCTGGTGTGGTCTGTTGTTTTGAATGGGATGGCCAAAGCTGGACGCAGACCGATATAACTGCATCAACGCCGTCACATGGTGCTCAACTTGGCTATTCCATGGCAACATCCGATCAATGGGTGGTTTCCGGTGCTGCCCGAATCACCAGCAACAAAGGTGCAGTGTATGCCTTTGGTCAGGCGATCGGTTCGGCATCCGTTGCTGAATTGACGGGTGTAGCCACATTGAGCCATAGCAGTGTCGGTATTTCGTACGGTGGCAGCAGCGATATTGTCTCCAATGACAGCGTCAATCTCACCGCCGTGCCTGCTGAAGGTTATGTATTTAGCAATTGGCAGGGAGAAACCGCGGGCTTGTCCGGTTTGGGCAGTGCCACACTTTCATTCACAGCTGATTCCGCAAGTCGGGTTTTGGTGCCTGTATTCAAGGCCAAGCCTGTCATTTCGTTTGCCGGCGATTATGCCAGCGGAGCCACCGGTGGGGGAACCTATGTTCAAGGCAGCAACGTGACCGTATCAGCCGGTACTGGCCCGACCGGTTCAACGTTTGATGGTTGGGGAGGCCAGACCCATGGCATGTCCATATCGTCAGGGACGCTGAATGACTCCACTTTGACTTTCAGTGCCGATCAACCGCGTGTGCTTGTGCCGATGTTCATCGGTGGGACTGACACCACTGCACCAGTGGTGAGTATGTCCGCTATTTATGCCAGTACCGCGAGCCCGGCACTTCAAGGTTATGTTGACGATCCTGATGCTTGGGTCAAAGTCACAATCGATAATCAGGAATATAATGCCACTGTCAACGGAACCACATGGTCGATTCAAAGCAATACCATCACAGCCCTTACTCAAGGGGTTTATACGGTATCGCTTCAAGCGGGTGATCTTGCTGGCAATGTGGGTAGTGCAACAAGTCAGTTGACTATTGATTTTTCGACACCAATCGTCACTGTAAACTCGCAGGTTGCGACTGTTTCAAAGCCAACGCTTACAGGCACCGTGAGTGATCCTCTGGCAGTGGTGCTTGTTTCGGTGGGGACCCAAACGCATACGGCCACTGTCACAGGAACGACGTGGACAGTTGATGGCAATCTACTTACCGCCATTCCCGATGGTGTTCATAGTATTCTTGCCAAAGCCACCAATCAGGCTGGTTCTTTCAGTTTTGATACAACTTCCAATGAATTGACCATTGATACGATTGGTCCGGTGGCGTCATTCAGTTCTCCCTTGACCACCAGTGATCCTGCGCTTCTTCAATGGTCTGGTACGTTGAGTGAAGCTGTTACCAGTGTCAGTGTTACGGTCAATGGTGCGACAGTGACTGCAGCCATTGCAGGTTCGACATGGACGCTGCCCAATGGGGCGTTCTCAACTTTGACTGACGGTACATATCCCGTCAGTGTCTCTGCAGTTGATCTTGCTGGCAATACGGGTACGTTTACTGGGCAATTGATTGTCGACACAGATACACCGATCGTAACAATCACATCATCACTTCAAACCGCGGATACGACGCCGGAAATATATGGCACCGTTACTGGCTCAATCGAAAGTGTGATTGTCAGTATTAATGGACAGAATCTTCAGGCGCAGGTTATCAATGGTACGTGGTCCATTTTTGCATCCCAGATTACAGCACTTGCTAATGCAACCTATTCAATTAATGTTTTAGCAACCAGTGTCTCCGGTCAAACCGGTACCGCCAGCGATGATTTGATCATTAACACGAGTATGGATCAAACACTTCCGTCCATTACAGTGACTGACATGACGACCAGCCTTGTTAAGCCTGGGCTCAGTGGGACCATCGATGATCTTCCCGATGTCTCTGAGGTGACTGTCACGTATAAGATTCTTAATCCGGATAACAGTAATTACATTCCATACCAAAAGAAACCTGCGCAAATCGTCGACAATAAATGGACTGTGTCCGCGCTGCAAAACTGGTATCTGACATATGATGAAAATGATCAGCCAACGGGTCTGCCTGCCAATCCGCTTGATTATGGGCAGTACACGGTTGTCGCCAAAGCCGTGGATAAAAATGGCAATGAAGCAACCGCAACAGGGACACTCACGATTTTGCCCGAAGTGCGTGTTGCCTACCAAACACTCGATCAAAGCCCATCTGAAATTACTGGCTGGTTTGGTGGCGTCAAAGAATTTAAGACGGGTGATATTCTTGGCGTGACTGTTTCTGTGAGAGACAGCAGCGGTACTGAAGTTGTCAGTAATGTCACGGCAACGCATAATGCGACCAATGGTTCGTGGACAGCTACGATGCCTGGTGGAACGGACCTGTCTCAAGGTGTTTATGATGTTGTGGCAACGGCGACATATAATAATGGAAGCATCTCTGAAACATTGACAGATTCAACGGTTGGTGAGTTGACGATTGAAAAACCAGACCCTGCTTCGAGTGCGCAATTATCGTTTGTTTGTGATGCTGATAATGGCCTGACGGAGTTAAAGCTCAATAACGTGACGGTGATGACCGGGCGCACCACGACAATCGATGGGTATTCTTTCGCCTTGACGAATCAAACCGGTTATGCCCCTAAACGCGATTGGCTTAAGAATGGCTGGTCGGGAACAAGATTACCTACCTCGAGCTATTTTTCTGCAGGGGTTGGCGAGTTGTATGCGTTTGTTGGTAATTCCAGTGCCAGTGTTCATAACACATTCAAGGAAAATCCTCAAATTGAAAATGATGGGCCGGATCACTGTGTTGTGACCCATACCTACAACAGTACCAAGCTGATTTATGATCATAAAATTGTTGGCCCTGATTTATACTTGACAGTAACAGTTGATAACACCGATTCTGACTATTATTACCAGATCGGAAATTGGATGGATATGAATTTTGTTTTGGATTCATCTGCGGATGTGTCCTTCAAGATGGGGACGTATTATCCAAGTGGTGAGACCTATAGTCCTGTGACCACGATCGTCGACGGACAAAAAGGAATTGGTATCAATTATATTGAGCACAAATTCAGGCCATTGAAAATCGAATTGTCGAATATTGCTTCATCCAACAACAAGAACATGAAGTGTAAGATGCGTAACGCGCCTGTGGCTCCGGGGACGATAGCCAAGTATAAAATTGTGCTGCGGTTTGCTGAAAAAACAGCGAATTACACGCCTGATTTCCGTTATCTGCTCAGCCCATATAAAAATTGGTTCAATGCCTATTATGGACCCGTGCAATACAGTGCTGATTTTAGAATACACGTTATCAGTGTCTGTTCAGCTCGTAATGCTGATGATCCGATTGATCCCAATAATCCATATGCATTTCGTGAAGGCATGGACAGTTTGGGGTGGCAAAGTAATTTCTTGAATGCACGCGTAGGTAGTCTTGCCAGTCACAACACAGGGCCGATTATTTTCTGGTCAGTGACAGGGATGAATCCACGTGGCGTCAATTACAGACCCGATTTTGATGTATTCCCGCAAGTTGTTGAAGATACATTGCCGGATTTACGTGAATACTTTAAAACGACATTGTCAGGAAAACGATTTGGATTTTTCGCTCGTCCCAATCATATTGCGTATCAGCAAACAAACGAAATAGACAATGTTGCGAATTTTAATCCGTTTGATTATACACATCTTCGAATGGCCAATCGTCGCTTTGAAAGACTCCGGGATCAAGGCGTGACATCCTTTTACCTGGATACCTATGGTGCCGGATGGGGCGCTTATCCTGGTAGCGATGAGGCAGGTGTATATTATTTGAAGCAACTTCGGGCTGAAATGGGACCCGACATTGAACTGTTTACAGAATTTGGTTTTGACGCGACGCATCTTTTTGCAGCGATCTGGCCCAGGTCGACTACAATGGGAACAATTGAAATGAGAGATGAACCGACGCCATCAGTAGATGATGATATGCGTGTCGATCTTCACTTGCCGCTGGGCAATGCCCCGGAAGAACCTCTAACTTATTACAGATGGCTTAATCCCGGTGCAACCGAAGTTTGTCGTGTTCTTGGATATCAAAAGCAAGGTCAAGACCTGCCGTTTACACAAGAATTTGGTGGCCGAAATGAAGGTTACCCAAGAACACCAGCAGAGCAAATGAATGATATCTGGAATCGCGGTGCGATCCCATTATATGGCGATTGGTTGATTGGTGGCGGGGCCATGACGATTCAGGAACAATACGTCAACCCCGATGGCAGCAGCAAAGTACGTACCGATTGCCGTCTACCTGGACAGCCGTAATGAATCAGATATGAATTTTGAGAGATTAAAGGCAAGCCCGGCTAAATAAGTCGGGCTTGCTTTGTATTACACAGTATCAATCGTGGCAAAGTCAATCTTTTCAGCCAAACCTTCAATGTCACACTTTGCCAGGACTGCTGATTCAGGTGCAGGGAGTTGACGTTGGTAGCTGTGCGGCATTTTGGTGTCAAGACAAATGCCAGGGCGTGCACGTACACTAATCATATCAATGGACGGATCAAGTGATGAAGCAATAGCCTTAAGGATTTGTTTTAAGGTTATTTGATCACGTTGCCATACAACATCCAAAACTCTTGCTGCATTGATCTGCTGGTTTTTGCCGCGTTTGCTCTGATCGATCACGAACCAACCACATGGTTTTTGGGATGCCCGGATGACGAAAATTTGCGGCTGTGATTTATCAGCTGTTTGTGTCAGGTTTGGATAGCGTGTTTTGAGGTATTTAACTGAGCGATCCGTTGTCACCAAAGTGTCGATACAGACAGTTTCGGCAATTTTCGCCAGTTGTTCATGACTGCTTGCAGGTGTCACTTCCAGATCAACGTTGCGACGCCATGTCGTGAAGCAACCAGCCAGATGTCCGGCAAGGCGTGCTAGTGGTTTGAGATAGGGTTTATTTTTGCGTAAGACCAATTCTTCGAAAATGGCTGCGGGTTTAAGTAGGATCAGGTATTCGATATCTGAGTTGGGGACAACGTGTCCTTTGCAGTTCTGCCATAGCGCAATTGAATTGGTATTACAGGTGTTGCCAAAATAGAAGTCGTATCCGGGCGTTGCCAGGTATTTTCTGAACATGAAAAATCCCTGCATGCGTGCCTTTGGATCCACGAAAAAGGAACCTGATCCCAGTGCACGATATGTTTTTCCCTGGTATCGATAAATTTGCGGGAAGAACAGCAGACATCCGCAGATTGTTTCATCTTGACAAAGCTTAAGACCGAAATTGCCTGTTGGGTCCAACGTTAGATGATGTTCGAAAGTACTTTTTAAATTCTCACAGATTTCGTCACGCGAGCGTACGACACCATGACTGCCATACGGATTGACCTCTTGGAAGTCTGTAATAGAGCGATGCAGGAAATCAGCGAGCTGATCAACATCGTCTTGCGTGATGTTTTGTATTTTGTGATGACTCATGATGTTTCATCATTCAACGGCAGCTTACCCGCGCGTCGGATCATTTCCATGTGTTGTGATCTGACCGTTTGATCAACGCCGCCCAAGATGGCTTGCTGGGTGAAGGTGGTTGGATGACCAAATTCAAAGCCATGACGAAGTAGAAACTTGCAGGTATGGCCTGGGATGTTCAGGCCACGAAAACACAAGTAGGTTCGTAGATTCTTGCTTAGCAAATGCTCACATGCTTCATTGGAAAGATTGTGGGGTTGGCCAAATGCAATCGCAAAATCCTGGCAGGGTTTACCGATTAATTGACTGACTTCATCAACGGAACGATCAATTTCATACGCAATGTCTTGTGGGTCATCCAGTTTGCCAAGATTCCGATGTGAATAGTTATGTGCACCAATCCGGTGTCCCATATCCAACATCTCACGAACTTGTGCCTTAGTTAATCCATCTTCATGCCTGATGGATGGATCATCTGTTGTTTTAAAATATGGATCAATACCATTAGCTTTGTGGTAGCTTTCAAATTCTGAAACGGATCGATCAATCAGACTGGGCACAATAAAAAAAGTCGCACAAATTCCGCGATCATGCAGCCATTTTGCAGCCTTGTAATTGCTCTGCCAACCATCATCGAAAGTAAATAGCAATTGGTCGTGATGATGCTTATACGGTTGGCCTGCAAACATCGCGTCAGCGTCTTGGGGCGTTGCCATATCAAAATGACTGATACACCATTGTGCGATTTGTTCGAACTGTGCAAACTCATGCGTATTGGTGCCATGGAAAGTCACAATCCGCAAGCCATGCGCGCCGTTGTAAAACATCTGTCGGTTTTTTTCAACGCGATTGGTCAGTTGCCAATATTTTGAGGCGGCCCAATAGGTTAATGTACTGCGACTCATGTTGTGATTCCCCCATCAACGACCAAAGTCTGCCCTGTGACAAAACGTGAAGCATCCGAAAGGAAGAACAGGACACTGCCTAGAACATCTTCAGGTGTTCCCAGCCGTCCCATTGGTGTGCGACGTGTGATTTGTCCCAGATGTTTTTCGGATAAGCCCTGTGTCATTTCAGTTAAGAGATAGCCCGGCGCAACAGAGTTAACGCGAATTTGCCGTTCACCCAACTCACGTGCCAAAGCGCGGGTCATCGCATCCATACCACCTTTTGAGGCGCTGTATGCAGCAAGTCCATTATAGCCACGGATACCAATGATTGAGGAGATGTTGATGATGCTGCCTTGGCTTTTGCTTGTGATCATTGTGCGCAAGACCAGACGTGTGAGTTTCAAAGCGCCTGTAAGGTTGATGTTGATCACCTGGTCGATCTTCTGTTCTGGCATCATCGGTAAAACACCATCAGGCGCAACACCTGCACAGTTGATCAACCCGAAGTAGGGACCGAACTGTTGAGTACCTGCCTTGACGACCTGGCTCAAACTGGGAATGTCTGTCATGTCTGCAAGATGGAATGCAAAGCAAGGATGCTCCTGCATGTTCTGCGTGAACTCAGTTGCCTTACGGGCGAAGGTTGTCACCGAATAGCCTGCATCAAGCAGACCTTCAACCAGAACCTGTCCCAGCCCGCGACTGCCTCCGCTGATGAGAATATGCTTTGATTCGTTGGATTGGTTGTTCATCAATGACGGACCTTTTTCATAGCTGCGGAAGTTTGGATGGTTTGAACAAATTTGATGAGTTGGGGGGTTTCGTAGTCGTTGAGATGTTCTGCACAATGTGCCTTGAGGTGCTGCCTGAGTTGAGCTTGGTCAAAACCCGTTGCTGCCACGATGTCACATGCAACAAGTTGTCCCATGATTGATGATTTACGGGCATAGACGCGAATGTCATCAATCCCGTCAAGCTGCATCATCGTTTCTTCAACCTTGACGGGACTGACCTTATTGCCACCGACATTGATCATGTCATGACGACGTCCCATGAAATAGCAGCGACCGTTTTCTTCTTTGACCAGATCACCGGTTGCACACCAATCGGATTGCATTGCTTTTTGGCCACATCGTGGATCATAATTAAGCATGGCATTGGCGGACTTCACCATCAATTCACCATTTTCAATTTTCATGGCAACACCATCGGGTGAAGGTTTATCCAGGAACTTTGAAGGAAATCCGGCTTGCTTGTCGGTGACAGAAAAACAACGCCCCAATTCAGTCGTTGCGTAAATATGAACCAGGCGTGCATCGGGAAACAACGCGTCCAGACGACTGAGAATATGTTGATCAACAATCTCGCCACCAAGCGTGATCTGCTTGAATGGGATGGTGCTGAGGATGGACTTGGGAGCAAACGTTAACAGCCAGCGCCAATAGGATGGCGTTGCTGAGGCATACTGTACACCGGCGTCGGCGGATAATTGGGCAACCTGCTCAGGCGATGCGCCATGATTGGGTACGACAAGTTGGCCACCATTCACAAGACATTGCAGGATGACTTGAAGGCCAGCGTAGAGGTTGGGGCGATAGCAAAGCAACCACTTGGTCTGCAGAAATGATTCGTGGACGCGTGTTGGTTTACTCAGACTTTCAAGTGTGTGTCGGGCGGCCTTGGGCGTTCCCGTTGTGCCTGATGTCAGAATGGTAATCCCTGATTCTGCTTGCGACTTTGATGCGTCAACACCTGTCAGAATCAATTCCGGTTCATGAGATTGATCCAACGGCAGCTTCACGATGGCTGTGAGTTCAAACCGGGTGGCAACATCCTGCAGATAATCATCAGAAGCATCCAACGGGAGCAGGAATATATTACAACCCAACGCCTGCAATGCACTGAGTGTTGCCAAACCATTCCCGTCGGCATGAAACGTCAGACCGATGCGCTGCTTGGACAGGTGATTGAACTTAACACGGTACTGGGCGGCCATGTCATCGACCTGGCCCCATGTGTACGTGCGATCAGCGGTCACCACCATCGGCTGATGGGGATCAACTTGTAGGCGGGGGTGATGCAATGTCATATCAGTTCGCCGATTCCTGTTGTGCATACAGCTTGGTCAGATCACCATATGTACGAAGGCCGTCGGGAATGCCTTCAGCAAACGGGTCGTACCCGAACTCTTCTTCAAGTTTCACGACGATGATGGCAAAGTCCATGGACTCCAAGCCAAGTGACGAATCCAGAACGGAATCCTCATTGAGATCCGCGCGAGCTATGCCGCGGTCATCAAATACACTGTAAAAAACCTGTCTGATGCGTCCTTCAATTTCCATAGTATCATTGCCCCTTGCGTGATTGTTATTGGGTTGTGTGACGTAAAGTAAAGTCTGGGCAACCATAACTCGCTTTTTATGTGAGGCAAATTATTTGTACTGAATTGAACTGATACCACACTGCCCCAATTGCTTGTGCCAGTTATACGGATTATGACGAAGCGGCGGCCATTGGGTATCGGGTCGTACCTTGCAATGACTCGGTGCAAAAGTTTGACTTGGCCCCCTCGTAGTCTGAGGCATGATGGTCATGCAGGATGCAGATGACAAATGAGGATGGCGGTAGGTTCGATGAACCAGTGGAAATGACAGCCTGCTGAATCGAAGGTCCGACGCTCGACTTGTTGATAGCGTCGCTGACTGTCGATGGCATACAACTCACATTGCGTCGCACCAGACCATGGCAAGTTCTCCAGATCGATCACCAGGTCACCATAACAACCTGCATCAAAACGACTGATCATCGCCGTTGCCTGCTGGCATGCTGGATCGACGGAGGCAAGGCAGCTGACCGTTTCTTCATCCGCGACTGCTGCAGTGCGATGTTGCATGTCCACCATCTTGCCCAGTGTTTGCAGGGCGAAATACGCACCACGCGGTGCACCGCCGGAGAGATCAAACAGGCCGAAGCGTCCGGCATTGCCCACGTAGTACATGGCTGCATCGACCGGCTCGTCCTGAAGGTGAATCAGTGAACTGGCGGTAAAGGCAGCGGCTTCATGACCGGCAGCGGCTTCCATGGCCATCTTCGCTTTGAACAGATCGACCTCATGATCACCGGTCTGCTTGGTGTTGTTGGGCGTGCCGAACTTCATGAACGACCAATCCTGAAACGGCAGGTAATGCCATTCGTTGAGATGACTTTGCGTTTGCGTGTAACCATATTCATCCAACGCTTCACGGATATTCCGCGCCATCTCAACGAGTTCTTCCGGGCGACAGCTGTAACGATGCCAGGAAAAGAAGTCCATCGGCAGGGCATTGTCTCTGCAATATGTCAGAAAATTCTGAGGCCAGGGCTTATGGATACTGGGCATTGCCAAACCCGGGCCGCCCACCTGTAACTCGGGAAACTCTGCCTTGATCGCTTTGGAGACCACCGCATAGAGTTCGTAATACTGCTGGGCCGTCCCCGACCACATCTTTTCGGTGAGGTCCGGCTCGTTCCAGATTTCCCAGAAGCGGATGTTGTGTTCAAAGCCGTCTGCCCAGCCATGGTTGTAATGTCGGATGATGTTCAGGCAGATCCGTGTCCACTTTTCATAGTCTTTGGGCGGGAAGATGTAGGTCTTGACCGCGTAGTGTTCGATGCTTTCTCCCAAACGATAAACAATCTGGGCGCCGGTCTCCAGGGTTGCCTGGATGTAGCGATCCGTTGCAGCAAAGCGGTAGTTGGCTGGATCGTTTTCATCCGCATCCCAGTTGGGGAAAATCAGGTGAATGTCCACGGTGTCCATCATGTGCAATGGGCAGTCATGCAATCGCACATGAGGGAACCGGGCTTTTTGGTAGAACTCGGTATGATCTTCGGCACCCCATGATCCGACCGGGCCTCGGTTGACGCTGTGCAGTGCCTTGACTTTGCCGATGTGTTTGGAAAAATCGACTTTCAAGTTGGATTGGGTGATCGGCCTTGTGGTGGTCATGTCAAAACTCCAAACGGGCAGGAATCTGGGGGGGAAAAGTGCAACTGCAATTGACGTATTCTTCGTGTTAATGACTCGGAATGCAAACGCAGCATGATTGAATTGGTTGCCTGATCGGCTTGCGTTGAGGTGCTTGTCTCAATACGATGCGCGGTTGGAATTTTAACGGTATCGCACTGTCTGTTTACTTCAAAACGATGGTTGATATCGAGCCTGTTTTTGTGTAGAGGATGATGCTGTGCCTGCGAGTCTTGGACAATATCATGAGGTCAATGCCGCTGACTTTGGCTTCCTGCCGACGGCTACGGGGATGGAGAACGCCCGAGCTTTGCAAAAGGCTGTGGATCAGCAGGGGACGATCATTGTCAGTCGGCCTGGTGTCTACGATCTGGCGGACACGGTGCTTTTGCCCAGTCATACGGACCTGATTTTCAAAGCCAATACTTTTGTTCGCAAAGTCGATGAGCAGGGCCCGTTCACGCATGTCTTTCTCAATAAAGGTGCGCTCACCCGCACCACCGACAAGGCGATCCGACTTGAAGGTTTGTCACTGATTGTCAATGACATGGACGTCCGCACGTTCCGCGAAGTCTTCGGCCTTCATGGCCAGGTTTCGTTTTTCCATGTGCAGGACCTGCGCATCGAACGCTTCCGCTGTGATGATGTCGGCGCGTTGCAGTACTGCATTCACATCTGCTCCTTTGAAGATGTCATCGTCAACGATGTGATCATTCGTGGCAAGAAAGACGGCGTGCACTTCGGACGTGGCAAACGTTTTGTCGTCAGCAACGGTGTCTTTGAAACGGGTGACGATGCCATCGCGCTCAATGCGCATGACTACGACGTGGGCAATCCGGAGATGGGCTGGATCGAAGACGGTGTGGTTGAAAAATGTGTCGACCTGGATGACGGTCGAGAGATCGGCTTTTTCTGTCGGATCATCGCGGGTGCCTGGGTGGATTGGTTTAAAGGCATGCAGGTGCAAAAGTCCGACACCGTGGTGAGTAACGGCCGGCTTTACCGTGTCCGCGCCGACGCCGATGGCCGGTTCTTCAACTCGACGACGCAGCCGACCCATGAGCATGGCGCTAAGGAACTTGATGGCATCATGTGGTACATGGTTCAGGACGATGTGACCTACACTGCTGGCGTGCGCAATGTCGTCTTCCGTGACATCACGCTCAAGAACCCGCGCATCGGTTTTTCGGTGCACTATGACAGTGGTAAGTTCAGCCGTTCGTATTACCCCAACGCACCATTGCCACTGCAGCAGGGCATCGTCCTTGATCGCATTCATGTCGCACATGACAAACCCAGCAGCTTGCTTAACGTCAACACGCCCATTGATTCAATCACCATCGTCAACAGTCACATCGGCAAGCAACTCGCCGTCTTCCGCAAGACCCAGGACATGGTCCACGAAGAGCCCATGACCGTGTTCCTCAATGGATGCACTTTTGCCAAACCAGGTGTGACGCAGATGTTTTTCAGTGATGATCAACGCGACATCCATCTGAAAACTGCCAACAGTGTCATGCTCTATCCCGACGCCAGGTTGGAGATTGAGAAAGGGCCTGCGAAACTGACGGTGGATTCAGATGTCGCGGATCGCATTGCGTATGTTTGAGTTGATGTGACGTCAGTCGATCAGAGTCTTTGAACACATAACAAACTCACAAAATCCGTGCCCCCAAGAGCACTGCATGTCAATGCAATGCAGGTTAGAAGTCGCATCAAGACACCTGCCCTCACTCCTGGTGCTTAATCAATGCAACGCACACTTTTTCAAGCCGGATTGGTATCAAAGGGATGAGGTTAATGTCATGCAGGACATTCACGCACATGCATCACGGCGGTCATGATGGCAGTATGCCACGACTGGTACTCACACAAAACACTTGTCGCTTCAACCACCTGTTGGCACAATGCTCACATGCCCACACCCGATTCAATCACGTTACCCAGTCGCAAACGCATCGCGGTGGGGATGCGGATGGACAGTGATTTAAACCGGTCACTCATGGAAGGGATCGTCAGTTTTGCCCGGGAACGTGGCAATTGGTCATTGGCTTTTAGCTACTGGGCCAACCCCGTTGAATTTCTTGATGACATCTGGCAAAACGTTGACGGCGTGTTACTTTCCTCTGCAGAGAAGCAAGCGCATGCCCTGCTTGATCGCATCGATAAACCGCGCGTGGGCATTCTCATGGGGCCGGATCGTTACACTTTCCCCTCGGTCACCGATGATGATGCACACATCATTCAGTCCGGTGTGGATCACTTGCGGAGGGTGGGCTTTCAACAGTTTGCCTACATCGATCAAGTCTGGAATCAACGACCAAGACGTAACGTATTTATCCGTTACATGAAGAAACTTGGCTTGCCTTACACGGTTTTGCCTGAGGATTACGATCACCCACCGACTTCGTGGGACGATCTGATCAGCAAGTTTGTCCAGTGGGCCAAGGTGCTGCCAAAACCCGTTGGCGTCATCGTGCATCATATGGAACTGGCGCACCATCTCACCGAAGCCTGTCACATGCTCAACATTCACATCCCCGAACAGATCGGCATCATCGGTCATGCCTGTGGGGATTTTCAATGTCACCTGGCCTGGCCGCCCGTGTCCTATCTGGATGCAGGGGGGGAACGTATGGGCTATGCGGCAGCACAAATGCTCGAAGATCAAATCATCGGCAGAAAACTCAAGCACCATCGCATGGTGTTTGAAACTCTCGGCGTCGTCCAGCGACAGTCGACCAACCTGCTGTGTGTTGAGGATGATGACGTCGCAGCAGCTTTGCGATATATCCGTGAGAATGTCGAAGAGTCGGTGACGGTGCGGGATGTTCTGAGGGTTGTGCCGCGATCGAGAAGGTCGTTGGAGTATGCGTTTGAAAAACTCATCGGCCGATCCATTCACCAGGAGATCATCGATTCCCGCCTGGAATTGGCCAAGCAGCTATTGCGGGATACCGATTTGAAAACCATCGACATTGCACTTCGCTGCGGATTTAACTCGGCGGGGCGATTGTCCGCGATATTCATGAAGCATCTGACGCAGACGCCCTCGGCTTATCGTCGTGCGTATCGCAATCGCAGTGAATCCAGCCTTTCAGGCAGCGATTACCGACCGGAAGTGTAGGAAAACAGTGGTAATCCACGTATTCAACCCTACAATTGATACCGCGTAACGGAATACGTTGTTTTGTCACCTGGCGCAACTTATTTGCAATATATAACCAGAACATCGGATCAAGCCTCCTAGACTTCTGATACTCACACCGGATTTTCCGGGGCTTGTCCGCCACCTATTCTGGAGAGATATGATGTCAAAACGCGTTTCACGTCCTGCTTTTACGCTCATTGAACTGTTGGTTGTTATTTCCATTGTCTCAATCTTGATTGCCATTTTGCTCCCGGCATTGGCCAAGGCACGTGAGACGTCCAGGCAGTTGCAATGTGCCACGATGCAGCGACAGTTCACCACCGCCGCGATGTTGTACATGGATGACAACCGCCGCGCCTCACCTACCGCCGTCTACGCCTACGCCAAGGCTTCAGGTAACTCGACCTCCTTTTCCATGAAGTGGCCCGGTGTGCTTATGCGTGGCGGGTACATGAAAATGGGTGGGGCGACCAACAAGTATGTCTGCTCAACCTATGACCGCGTGGCGTTCGAAGATTTTGGTTGGGGCGGGGGTGGTGGTCTGGCGATTAATGACACCAATTACTACTGGGTCGAACATGTCTTCCGCAGTTACTCCATGGCAGATGTCGAAAGCGACTACTGCTTACCGGGTGGCCGAATTCCTTCATGGGGGGGCACACACCAGACACCGTGGATCATCTATGACACCGATCAGATCCGCAATGCCAGCAAGCTTCTGTTCATGTCCGGCCGTGTTCTTTACAACTCAAGCTATGACTCCCCGCAGATCGGCTATGGTGATTCAGGCTACATCTACTACATCGGTTACAGTTCCACAGCCTGGAAAGGTGTGCATTATCACAATGGTGCCAACAACTACGCCTTTTTTGACGGGCATGTCAAAGCCTCATCCGTCCCTGACATCAAGGCAGACAAGGCACACTGGGATGCGCTGTATTACGATTAATATCACATCCTGTAGGGATAGCGTTGATCTATCAGGCTAAGTTCACATTCATTCACCCATCGCACACATCATGACCAACCTATCCACACAAACCCACTGCCAACCACGTGAGCCCAATCAACCGGGACGCTGCATTGTCTTTGATGCAAAGGGTGTCCGACTCGACACGTTTCCCATCGCTGCATTGCAAACCGGTCAAGCTCTCGTGCAGACCACCTGCTCCTGCATCAGCCCCGGCACCGAGCTCCGCGAGCTTGGTAAAATGGTCGATGGCAGCAGCGAACACGCAGGCAAAACCATCGTCCCCGGCTATGCACGTGTTGGGCGCGTGATTGATCCGGGTGATACGGAGTTGACTGACAACCAGCGCGTGGTCATCATCGGCACGCATCACACACCGCCGCATGTCGGCCAATGGGGCGGTCAGGCTGATCATGCCATCTGTACTGCAGACCAGCTTATCTCCATCCCCGATGACGTTGACGATGTTCAGGCTGTTCTTGCACGTTTGGCTGCGATCTCATGTCACGGTTTTAATAACGTTACACGCTATGATGATGACCGGATTGCCGTCATCGGTTTGGGGGCCATCGGTTTATTCAGTGCCCGGTTCTTTGCAAGCCATGGTTATGACGTCATCGGCTTGGACCGATCAGCAACCCGCGTTGATCTTGCAAAGCAGTGGGGCATTGAAGCGCAAGTCGTCACGCGAGCCATTGCCAAACACATTCGTGAGCATTTTGAAAAGGGTGCAGACATCATCGTCGATGCCACCGGCGTACCGGCTGTGATTGATGATGCCGTCGATGGCTTGCATGCGCCTTACTGGAATGTCAAACTTGATAAACACGTACGCTACATCTTCCAAGGCAGCTACAAGTCAGACATCACCTTCAACTATTGGCCTTTTTTCCAGCGTGAAGCCAAGATGTTTTTCCCACGCGATTGGGAGCCAGGTGATCTGGATGCCATCTTCCAGATGATCCAATCAGGCAAAGTCCACTTCCCCGAATTTCTTTACAGCGTGCATGATCCGTCGGATGCTCCTGCTGCATATCAGTCTCTCAAAGACCCACAAATCGCACAGGTCACCACCATCTTCCGTTGGCACGATTAATCATGAGAAGCAGCAGTGTTTTTGATTGTCACGTTCTGCAAAGACTGATATGAGTCAACAGCGATAGATGTCGATTAATAGCTACATCACTGTGTGATGCTGAAACTGCGCAGCAGTTAAATAAAGCGGTAAAAAGTCACCAGCGATCGCCTGGGACAGCGACGATCAACCCCCCAACGCGATAAGCATACTTTGATCCATCGCATGAAGTCGTCTTTCTTTGCGTTGCAACGCCTGCAGATCGTCAACCAGCCAACCCACACATCGATTCAGTGATTCCACCAACCCACCACCACGATGTGGCGTCAGATAGGTGTTGGGCAAGTTGCGCAGAACATGGTCCTTAGACAATGGTTCTTCATCAAACACATCCAATGCTGCAATCACATCACCTTGCTCAAGACGTTTAGCCAGTGCGTGATAGTCCACCAAGGCAGACCGCGCAACATTGATAAACACCGCCTGTTTTCTCAAGCGTTGAATTTGATCTTCATCGATCACCTTGCGCGTGCCGTCGTTTTCTGCAGCACAGAGAACCAGGACTTCTGACATTTCGCAAAGTTCATCAATCGAGACGCGCTTGGCCTGATACTTTTTAAGCACCGCATCACTGACGTAAGGATCCGTCACATGCAACGTGATGTTGAAGGGTTGAAGCAGTTGGGCAAGACGTTGACCAATTCGCCCCAATCCCACAATCCCCACGCTTCGTCCGGTGAGTTGGCGTTCGTTGCCATCAATGTCGGTTGGGAAATTCTCAACCCACGTCTCCGTTGCGCTACGCATTTGGATGTGATATTCACTGGTCTTTCGAAGGCAACTGAGCATCAACCCCAGCGCCAGTTCCGCTACAGCAGGAGACCACCCGCCTTTACTCAGCGACATGGCAATCCCACGCTCCATCGCTGCTTTGGCGGTTGGGCAATCAACATCAATTTGTCCCAGGTATTGCAGGTCTTTGGCGCGATCGAGCATCTGCTCTGACAATGTCGGCCAACTCCACATGATCACCGCCTGAGCCCAGCATAAATCCTCAGCGATCTGTTCAGGTGTGTCATATGATGTGCAGCGAATCTGCCCCATTTGATGAAGTCGGTCAAAGATAGGTTTGAGTTCAAGTCGTGTGAAAAAGCCCGCAGGTAAGTTAACCAGAATACGCATGGCAAGTCTCCATGTTGATTCGCTTCCCATCATTTTCAGCAGATTCAATGATGGCGAAAATGAGTTTGACGTCCTCGTACGCTTGTTGGATCGGGCACAACGCAGGACGGTTCTCACGGATGGCAGCAATAAAATCGCGAGCAACTTCGCGGTGAATACCGACCGACTCATCAAGCCGTTCACACTTACCATCCGCATACCAATACGCATGATCCGGTGTGACCCAGCTTTGGCCGGTGGTGTGACAATCGAGCGTGACATTCTCAAAAGCCACGCGAAAATCCCCGAAAAAATGGTCTTTTACAGCACAGTTACTCCCGGTGATGCTGGCCATGGCACCATTGGTAAAGTTGAGTGTGCCGATGGATGTGTCTTCGATGCTGTAGTCATCATGATCACGATGACAGAGATTGCGCATCTGCCCGGTGACACTTTCCACGTCACCGCAGAGCGCGACCGCGAGGTTGTAGAGATGAATCACCTGTTCAAAAATTTGCCCCCGGGATTGTGCTTTGTTTCGCCACCAATCCGCACCATCCATGTTCACCCAGAAACGCCCGGTGAAAAGGGTCGGCCGACCTGCTGTCCCATCGTTGATCGCTTGAACCAATCGCTTGACCGAAGGCTTGAATCGAAATTGGTAGTCCACCTGTGTGACTTTACCGCTGCGCGTAGCCGCGTCCGCCATGGCATTGGCATCTTCAAGATTAAGTGCCAACGGCTTTTCAGTAAAGACGTGAAGGCCACGATTCAGTGCTGTGACCAGTTGGTCATTATGAGCAAAGGGGGGTAGGGCAAAATACACGGCATCGAGTGAAACGGAATCGAGCATCGCATCAAAACAGTCAAACGCCGTTGCCTGCTCAAAGCCATGATCAGCGATGAATGTTCGGGCCAGTTGCAGGTTCAAACCGCAGACGGCGACGATCTGGACATCCTGTTGGGCTGCCAGGTTCAGCCCTTGCGTTTTAGCCATGAAACCCGTGCCGACGATGGCAATGCGAATGGGCTTGGACATGTTCATCTCCGTGAGATTATTAAACGATCATTGAATTGACTGCATTAACTGATCAATCATGATAGTTATCCAATTTGATCTATTCGCCTTTTAATTTGACGATTTTATTTTCTATATTGATATGCCGACAATCACCGCGGATTGCGATATTTCAAAGGTGTGGTGCCATAGGCTTTGCGGAAGATGGTGTAGAATCGGCCGGGAGCTTCAAAGCCACAGTCCATGGCAATCTCGGTGACGGAGCGTGTGGAGGTGCGCAGTGATCGTGCTGCGTAGGCCAATCGCATCTGGTTGACCAACTGGGACGGACTCATGCCATAGTGCTTCTGGCAGACACGACTGACATGTTCATGGGATCGGCCACAAAGATCGACAAATGCTTCGACACCCATGCGAAACATTTCCGGTTCTTGAATTTGAACGCGCGCTTCAGCCAGCCAATCCGGGGCGCCGGAATGATCATGGGATGTGGATTGGCCACTGACACAGCGACTCCACGTATTAAGCAAAAAGCGTTCGAGGTTAAACAGACTGTGCGCCTGGTAGGCCAGGTGTCTTGCATCCTGCATCAATGCATCAAGCTCCGGCTTGGATAACTGCGTCATCCAGGGCACTGACGGTTTATTGTCATAGAGCGTGCGCAAGGGATCCACAAAACGCCGGATGCATTTACGCCAGTATTTGGGTTCAATCGCAAGGTTGGTAAATGAGAAACGTCGGCCGCGAATCGCATACAACCCATGGAAGTCCGACGGACGCATGAGGACCAGCGCGCCCATGGTCAAGGTCATCGCCTGTTTGTTGATGCGATGTTCACATTGCCCGTGTGTGAGCCAGAATATTTCCGGATAGTCATGCCCGTGATAGGGGGGTAACGTGTTGCGTGACCACTCCACGGAGGTGAGGTTAAAGTATTCCCCCTGGACCTTGCGATCCTCAAAGAGCAGGATGGGGTGTTTATGGGCCATATCAAATAATAGCATAAATATGTCAAAATTACGGGCGATTCAATCAATATTGTGAATTAACATCACATCACTATGAAAATACTCTTGATTGGTGGAACAGGAAACATCAGCACAGCATGCGTCCGTTTGGCGGTCAGCCGTGGACATGATGTAACACTTCTGACACGCGGTAACCGCAAACGCGATCCGTCAATTGATGGGAAGGTGTCTGTCATTCAGGCCGACATCAACGATGTGGCGCAGGTCGCAGAGATATTGGCTGATCTGACCTTTGATGTCATTGCCAACTTCATCATTCTCAAGCCATCGCAGATGCAGCGTGATCTTGATCTCTTTAAAGGCAAGTGTGGTCAGTATATCTTCATCAGTTCCGCGTCGGTGTATCAGAAACCGTTATCAAGTCCGATTGTCACCGAAGGCACGCCACTGGCGAATCCGTATTGGGATTATTCGCGTGAGAAAATTGCCTGTGAAGAATTGTGTATCAAAGCCTATCGTGAAAGTGGTTTTCCCATCACGATCATCCGCCCGTCATTGACGTATGACACGGTGATTCCCGTTGCGATTGGTTCCTGGGATGATTTTACGATTGTCGATCGCATCCGAAAAGACAAGCCGGTGATTGTCCACGGTGATGGGACAAGCCTCTGGACGGTGACGCATTCGGATGATTTTGCAAAGGGTTTTGTCGGACTTTGTGGCAATCAGCAGGCGATGGGCGAAGCGTTCCATATCACCAGTGATGAACTGCTAACGTGGGATCAGATTTACGATGCGGTCGGTGCTGCTGCGGGAACGCCAGTAATCAAGGTGCATATCCCATCGGAATTCATTTCAAAAATCGTCCCCTGGCAGGAGGGCAATCTGCTTGGCGATAAGTCTGCCAGTGCGATCTTTGATAACAGCAAACTCAAGCGCGCGGTCCCCGATTTCAAAGCAACGATCCCGTTTAAAGTCGGCATTACACGCACCATCAAATGGTTTGAAGCTGACCCATCGCGCATGAAGATTGTGGATTATGCCAACCAGATGATGGATCACATTCTTGATCGCTATAACAGCGTTTTTGACACATTAAAACCGATGTGATGTTTCGCAGTGACCCTCCGTCACTGTTCTATGAATTGAGGACAAGATGAAAACGATGGCAATATTGGGATGTGGCGACTTTCTGCGTTGGCAGGCTGAATCAATCCAACGATCAAAACAGGTAAAAGTCACGCATCTGTTTGATCCGGATCGTTCGCGTGCACAAGGCTATGCAGGCATTTTCGATGCAAAGGTTGCTGAATCTGCTGCAGCTGTTTTCGATGATCCGCAAGTGGATATGGTTGCGCTCTTCGTTCCGCCATGGGTCCGTCGGGACTTGTTTGCCCAGGCAGCGCAGACAGGCAAACACATCATCACCACCAAGCCGTTGGGGACCAATAGTGATGACTGTCAGGCAATGATGGCAGTTACCCAGAGTCATGGCATCAAGGCTGCGGTGATCTACAGTCGCACGGATGATGCTTTTGTCCAGACCGCCAAGCAGCTGCTCGACGATGGCCAGTTCGGTCGTCTTGCTTTGTACCGACAGGATTGGTTGCATGCTTACCCGCAATGGAACAGTTGGGCGACGGATCCTGATCGCAATGGCGGACCGTTCATGGATGCGATGATCCATAACCTCAACGCTGCCTGTTATCTCATGGATCGTCCCGTTGAGCAGGCGACACTTTTTTCCGAGAAGCTCTCGCACCCGGATCTCAAATGCCCGGATACGCAGGCGATGATGGTGAATTTTCAAGGCGGTATCGCACATCTGTTTATCACTTGGGCAGCGGACCTGGCGACCTATGGCACGCAAGGCAATGATCGTGAACACATCGATCTGTTCTACATGGTCACCGATCAAGGCTGGCGACTGACACGTGAATCACGTGACAGTAAAGCTTGTCTGGTTGCATCACGTGAAGGCATGGAGCAGGTGGTTCCCGTTATGCCTCTTCCACAAAGTTCGTATGACGCCTTTGCAGCACATATCGATGGTGATGCATTCCCAAGTGTGCTTGCCAATCTGTCGGACGCCTCACGGGACATTGCCCTGGTACGCAGCACGCCGATGTGTGCGACATGTGCCTGAAGCCTCATTGCCAAACAATCATTGCAAACACGTTCACAGGAGTCACGATCATGTTCAAGTATGTTCAACTCACATTGGGATTCATTTTGCTCAGCGCGCTTGGTGTCCATGCTGTACCGTCGGTTGACGTGAAAGTTACGGATGAAATTTTGCGTGCTGCCGATGACTATCAACCGTTGGGTGTTAATTCCTTTGGTGATGCGGGAGGGATTCGTCAGAGTGCTGGGAACCTGATCTTCAATCCGGGTTTTGAACCTGCCACGATGCGTAATCTCTATCGCGTGTTGGCGTGTGGCAAAGAGAACGGCAAATACTGGGTGCAACTCGATGGGCCGGGAGCCAGCAATCATTTGCTCTTTACCACGGGGACTTACAGCGGGGCGGCGATGCGTGCCTATCGCTTTGTCGACAAGCAGGGCAAGGCATTACCGTTTAAGAAAGCAACATGGACGGACTATGACAAGCTGCTCGATGCTTCCGCCGGGCATCATGTTTTACCTTTGTTTAAGGGACATGTCCTTACCAAGGGAACGCCCGGTTTCCCGGATGGGGGTTGGTTGGCCGACGCCAAGTCCGACACCTATGCCGGTTGGGCCAAGCTTTCCAAGGATGAGAAGAACGAACTGAAGAAAACATGGCGTGTGTTCTACGATGCCGATGTCAAGCTGCGCATGGATGACGTGGTGATCTTTGAGCAAACGATGATCTGGCCTGATTGTGAACTGTTTCATGTTCGTACACGTGGCAAGGAACAAATCGACTTTGCCTGGAGCGTGACACGTGGCAGTGCACGCCAGATTGATGCACCGACGGATACCCCCGATGAAATGGAGGCTGGTAAAGGCGTCCTGCTGGCAACGCCCGACGATGGTGGCGTGGTTGAACTTTGGAACAAGCAGTTTGGTGCGACCGGTCGCCCGGATGCCTTTTACTATGGCATGCTTGATGAAGGCAATACCTATCGCTTTGAAGCCTGGGCCAAGGTGCAGGACACGGATACGGGGCGTCTGATTTTCGGCTTTGGTGAAAACCGTCATGATGCCATTGAGCAAGGCTATTTCGGTCACAAGCTTGAAGATGCATTTAAACTTGATAACACCTGGCAGCGCGTTGGCTACACCTTCAAAGCACCCTCGACACCCACTCAAGGCGGTATCTACGGCGCGGTATTGCGGTATGTTGGCAAAGGTGCGTTGCTACTGGATAACGTCAAGCTTTTTCCCATTGAGGATGAATCGGATATCGACAAACCGTTTGTGATTTACAAGCCACTGTTTGATGAAATGGTCAACTCACAGCCGACTTCAGGTCGCAAAGGTGCATGTCGCTTCTGGGCAGGCTTGACGGAAGGTCGCATGGAGGCGTTGTGTGACTGGATGCCGGACAATGTGATTCTACTTGGTAGTAGCGTCCGTATGAGGCCGCATCATTTGACGACTATTCCCAAGGCATTGACCATTCTCGAAGCGACCGGTGATTCAGCCCAGACGCGCATGGTCCCCTGGATCATTTTACAGGTGATGCATGATGAAGATGAACACCGTCAGTTGGTCGAGTATCTTGCGGCCTCATATGATCCGGCAGTTGACACCCCCCAATCCAAGCCCATGGCATACAAGCGTGTCAAGCAGCGCGGGCACAATCGCCCATGGACCGAGGACTTTCGTGAGATCATCATTGAGATGGGAAATGAAAACTGGCATAACCGAGCACACACAGGGTGGATCGGCATGGGACGCTACGGACACATCAATGGCGGGGGTGCCGAGTACGGACTTTGGAACAAATACATGGCTGGCGAAATGGCAAAGAGTCCGTATTGGGATCAAGACAAAATCACCATCTGCATCGGTGGCAGCTACTACACCTACATCGATGGCAAAGGCATCCCGCATGGGTACGGCTATGACTCAACGATCAAGGCAGATGGCGCAGGCGACTATCATACCCATGCAACCTACATCGGCCCACGCTGGGAGACCGGTGAAAAATCGCAATCCAGCATTGATGATGAAGGTGTCCAACGCACGTTGTATTCCTACCGTCCTGCGATTGAACGCGAATGGTCACGTCATGTAAAATCGCAAAAGCGTTTACTTGAGCTTGGCTTCAAAACGCAGATCACCGCATACGAAGGAGGTCCTTCAGGATTTGGCTATCGTGCCAAGAGCAAAGCGGAGGAAGAAGCGGGCGAGTACTATGGCAAGTCTTCAGCGATGGGGACCGCCATTTTCGATGCATGGATCGACGCATGGGAAAAAGGCTGGACATATCAGTGTTATCTGGAATACGGCCAAGGCAAATGGTGGCGCAGTCACACCTCCATCCCCATGGGCTTTCGACCCAGTCCCGGGTTTCTTGCTCAAGCTATGATCAACAAAACCATCGCCAATTATGACCTGCTTAAAGTCGAGGTCTCCGGCGGGACGAAGCTGGATTTAACGCACATTCTCAACAAGCGCGATCGTGACGAGAAGGCCATGGTCCAGACACTCGCTGCTCATGCATCCGGCAGTTCGGATTATGTCGCAGTGGGGTTGGCCAATCTGTCTTTGCAGGACGATCAACATGTCAACATCACAACACCGTTGTCATCGGTGAGTCAGGTGACGCTGTATTACCTGACAGGTGACCCACGCGATACCAATCTGCAAAAGCTCAGTGTGCAACTCAAATCCAAGGCACTGGATTCTGCGAACTATCAGAACGGCCGGTTCACTTATACCGTCAAAGCCGGTTCTGCGGTGTCGATTGTTTTTCAGAAGTAAGTTCAGTAACCGGTCTATGGACGATGAAGGATTATAGTGATGGGGATCAAGACACAGGTTGGTGATGTCGCTTTGATGGATCATGATATGCCTCTCATTCGTCTTGGGATCGTCGGGGCCTGCGGTCGCGGTGGTGCGTTTAAGCGTGCCTGTGAGATGGTCGGCCGGATCACGGTTGCTGCGGTGTGTGATGTCAATGCCAAAGCTTTGGACGATGCTGCCCGGACTTTAAACGCCAAATCGCAGTACACGGACTTTCATCGCATGCTTGATGAGGCAAAGCTCGATGCAGTGTTGGTTGCGACCCCCATGCCACTGCATGTTTCACAGAGCATCGCTGCGCTTGATCGTGACATCCATGTGCTCAGTGAAGTGCCGGCTGCGGTGAATGTGGATGAAGCCCGGTTGCTGGTCCTTGCAGCCCATCGCAGTAAAGCAACATACATGATGGCGGAGAACTACACGTTCCTTAAACCCAATGTCATGATCAGAGAGATGGTTCGCCAGGGCGCGTTTGGCAAAACCTATTACGCGCAGGGCGAATACATCCATCAACTACGCGACTTTAACCCAACAGGCAGTTGGCGGCGCCATTGGCAAACCGGGACCAACGGCATTACCTACGGCACGCATAGTCTCGGCCCCATTCTGCAATGGATGCCCAACGATCGTGTCACCGCGGTCTCCTGCATCGGGGCTGGACAGCATCACCGTGATGATGCTGGACAATATTTTGAGAATGAAGCGACCTGCACCATGACCTGTCGCATGCGTCATGGCGGGATGGCGCAGGTGCGTGTCGATATGCTTTCGGATCGTCCCCATGCCATGAACAATTACCAGTTGCAGGGGATCGACGGTTGTTATGAATCTGCTCGTGTTCCCGGTCAATCCGGACGTGTCTGGTTGCGTGATTACTGTGATCAGCAGCAGTGGCTTGAACTGGATGACACGCAACTGGTTGAAGCATTTCTTACCGATGACTGGAAGCGATCACTGGATTTTGCCAGCAGAATGGGACATGGTGGTGGGGACTTTTTTGAACTCATGGAGTTTGTCGATGTCATCGCAGGTAAACGCCAGCCCAGTGTCGGGATTCATCAGGCGATGGACATGACATTGCCGGGCTTGATGTCACAAAAGTCCATTGCTGCAGATGGACAATGGGTCAATGTCCCGGACTCGCGAACGTGGGTCACAGACCAATCGCCAAAGCCGCAGTTGCGTATGACCTACCCAACTTCTGAGCAGTTGGTGATACCCGATCTTCCAGCGGGTTACACACTGCGGCAGATCACCGACGAAGACCTGCCTGCCTATATGGCGTTGATGGATCAGGTGGGTTTTTGCAGTTGGTCGAAACAGTTTGCCCGTGATGTGTTGGCATCGACGCTACCCGGTGGGGCGTTTGTCATTGCGTATCAAGTCACTGGCGAACTCTGCGCAACGGCATTGGCTCAGCATGCCCATCATGCTGAACACCCCAATGGCGGGCAGTTGGGTTGGGTTGCTGCAGCGCCCAATCACCGTGGCAAAGCACTGGGGCGAATCGTCTGTGCCGCTGCCACCAAACGTCTGGTCGATGCGGGATACACCGATATTTTTCTACTCACGGATGATCACCGACTGCCTGCCATTGCCACCTATCTCAAGCTGGGGTACATCCCCGTGACGCATCATTCGGATATGACAGCACGTTGGCAGAAGGTTCGCGCTGCATTAGCGCGATGAAGTTTGATCATGTGCTTATTCGTAAATCACCACGAGAAAAGCTCGAGCTTCGGACTTGTCCAGGTTGACGATGTTATGCTGGACATCCGCTGCATAGTTAGCTGAATCACCTGGGGCAAGTTCAATCTGCTCTTTACCTGATTCAACACTGAGATGCCCATCCTGTACGGTAATGAACTCGCGCGTTCCCGGGAAATGCGCATGACTCCGCAGCGATCCCTTGGCATGTAAAATCAACTCGTAAAACTCGACATCCTTTTCAAGGTGCAACGGTGAAAGTGTCCGAATACGACATTGACGATCCGAGCGATAAAAGTACGTCTTGTCATCAGCACGAATCACCTGAATATTACCAGCAGTATGATTGGCATCGAGCATCTGCCCGAGTGTCAAACCAAACGCCTGTGCAATGCGGCTGGCAACAGCAAGAGTCGGGTTGACCTTGGCGTGCTCGATCTGGTTAAGCATTGAACGACTCACCCCACTGGCCACTGACAGTTCGCCAAGCGACCAGCCACGTTTTTTGCGAAGTTTTTTGACTTCCTCACATAATGCCTGCGTCGTCGGATCAAGCCCTGGTCCCTGCGGGGTTGATTGGGATTTACCTGCACCTGTCATGATGATCCCTGTATCCAATCTTGGGGTTGTTCAAAATATCATACAAATTGTATTGAAACTTGAATATGAGTTGTTTAGGATAAAGTCATAAATGTTTACTTTATTGTACAGTCTGATTGGATCCTGTCATGCAGAAAATCAAAGCGTTGGTTAAATCATCTGCCCAGGAAGGTCTGTGGCTTGAGCAGGTTCCCATGCCCCGGATCGGCATCAACGATGTCCTGATCAAGATTCTGCGCACCGGTATTTGTGGCACGGATGTTCACATTTACAACTGGGATCAATGGGCGCAGAAAACCATTCCTGTTCCCATGGTCGTCGGCCATGAGTTTGTTGGCGAGATTGTCGATATGGGCTCGAATGTCCATGATTTTAAGGTCGGTGATATTGTCAGTGGCGAAGGACATGTGGTCTGCGGACACTGTCGCAACTGTATGGCGGGGCGTCGGCATCTGTGTAATGACACCAAGGGCGTGGGGGTTAATCGGGCCGGCGCTTTTGCTGAATATTTAAGTTTGCCACAGACCAATGTCTGGTTGCATGATCCGTCAATCCCACGCGATGTGCAGGCGATTTTTGACCCGTTTGGCAATGCGGTTCACACCGCGCTGGAGTTCAACGTTCTGGGTGAAGACGTGCTGATCACGGGTGCCGGTCCCATCGGCATTATGGCAGCGTCCGTCGTGCGCCATGCTGGTGCGCGACATGTCGTGGTCACCGACGTGAATCCGTGGCGATTGGAGTTAGCCAGGAAAATGGGGGTGATCCATGCCATCAATGTCACTGAGCGCAGGATCGGTGAGGTACGACACGAACTGGATATGAAGGAAGGCTTTGACGTCGGCTTGGAGATGTCGGGTAACTCCGCAGCCTTTGACGACATGCTCAAGAACATGTGTCACGGCGGTAAAATTGCCTTACTTGGTATCCCGGAAAAACAGATGGCCATCGACTGGAATCATGTGGTCTTTAACATGATCACCATTCGTGGCATTTACGGTCGTGAAATGTATGAGACCTGGTACAAGATGACATCCATGCTCCAGACCGGTCTGGATATTTCACCGGTCATTACCCATCGATTGGATGTTGATGATTTTCAGCAAGGCTTTGATGCCATGCGCAGCGGACAATCGGGCAAAGTGATTCTCAAATGGGCGGAAGGATAAGAGGCATGTTTACCCAGGCACAAGACATCATCAATGAGCAGTTGGCGGAGATTAAACATAGCGGACTGCATAAAGCTGAACGGATACTTACCAGTGCTCAGCAGGCCTATGTGCGCGTGGCGGATCAGAAGCAGGTTTTGAACATGTGTGCCAACAATTATCTTGGGTTGGCGGATGATGCACGTGTGATTGAGGCGGTTAAAGTCGCATTGGATCAATGGGGGTTTGGCTGCGCATCCGTTCGATTCATCTGCGGCACACAGCAACCGCACCGTCAACTGGAGGCAGCCCTTTCGGCATTCCTAGGCACGCAGGACACCATCTTGTATTCATCCTGTTTTGATGCCAATGGGGGGTTGTTTGAAACACTGTTAACCGCGGACGACGCGATCATCTCCGACCAACTCAATCATGCGTCCATCATTGATGGTGTTCGTTTGTGTAAAGCCAAACGGTTTCGTTATGCCAATAATGACATGACGGATTTGGAAAAGCAGTTGGTTGACGCAGACGAACAAGGCGCTCGCATTAAACTCATTACAACCGATGGCGTGTTTTCCATGGATGGCATTTTAGCGAACCTGCCTGCGATCTGTGATCTGGCTGAAAAGTACAAAGCCATCGTGATGGTTGATGATTCACATGCCACGGGCTTCGTCGGCAAAACCGGTCGCGGGACCCACGAACACTTTGGTGTGATGGATCGCATTGATATTCTCACCGGTACGCTGGGCAAGGCATTGGGTGGAGCAAGTGGTGGATATATCAGTGGGCATCAGGCCGTGATCGATTTGCTGCGTCAACGCTCAAGGCCGTACCTGTTTTCCAACTCGGTTGCGCCGCCTGTCGTTGCCGGATCACTCAAAGTTCTTGAGATTCTCAAGCAATCCACGCAACGCCGCGACAAGCTTGCCAGCAACACGCAGTATTTCAGGCAGGGCATGGCCAAACGCGGTTTTGACATCGTGCCCGGTGCGCATCCGATCTGTCCGATCATGCTGGGTGATGCCAGGCTTGCTGCGCAGATGGCCGAAGCCATGTTGAACAAAGGTGTGTACGTGATCGGCTTTTCCTATCCCGTCGTCCCCAAAGACAAAGCGCGTATCCGCGTTCAGGTATCAGCCGCGCATTCGACCGAGGACTTGAATATGGCAATGGATGCGTTTGCACAAGTCAAAAAAGACTTGGCGATTTAGCATGACCAGTTGGGTTGGTCTGACAGATGCTCACAATCATCCACATCGTCAAGTATTTCATGTTGATGTTGAGTGTGAAATTCTCTGTAAGAGTCACTTGATTTAAGAATGTAACCCGTTACAATTGCCTGTGCGTCGTGTATAAGGCGTTATTCGATAGCAGGAGCGGTCACCCAAATAGCTGGGCAGCGTGATCTGATCGAAATGTCAACGCATGGGATATGGTCAGACACATGACGTCATTCAAGTGAGATTTAAATGATAATCAATACCATTCCTGCCAAAGCCATTCACCTCGACAATCAGGTCAAAGGCTGTTTCCTGGGTAAGAGTATCGGTGGCACATTGGGTATGCCTTACGAAGGCCATGAAGGTTTTCTTGATTTGGATTTTTACAATCCTGTCCCCAAGAAGCCTTTGCCCAATGATGATCTGGATCTGCAGATCATCTGGCTACGATGTTTGCAGGAGCATGGCTTATCGTTGGACAATCAGAAACTTGGCCAGGCCTGGTTGCGTCATATGGATGTACACCCCGATGAATATGGCGTGGCTTTATGGAATCTGAAAAAGGGTATCAAACCACCTTTATCCGGATTGCATAACAACTATTTCACGGATGGGATGGGCGCAGCCATTCGCTCGGAGATTTGGGCTTGTCTCTTTCCAGGCCAACCATTAACTGCTGCATATTACGCTTATCATGACGCGTCCGTCGACCACTGGGGCGAGGGTGTGCTTGCTGAGATGTTTATGGCAGCTTTCGAGTCCCATTTGTTTATATCCCGTGACTTGCGTATTTCACTCGACTATGCCCTTGACTTGTTACCACAAACTTCTCGACTCAGGCATGCCTTTGAGGATGTGATTGCGTGTTATGACAAAGGGGATGATTATCAGGACACCCGTCAAATGATCCGGAGTCGTTGGGGAAGTCATAACTTCACTGATTGTGTGATGAATCTTTCGTTTGTCATCATCGGTTTACTTTACGGAGAAGGTCATTTTGGTCGGACTTTGCTATGCGCGGTGAACTGCGGTGAAGATGCAGATTGTACCGGCGCCACCGCTGGCGGGATTATGGGTATTTTGCTCGGAGACACCGGGATCCCGGAGCGCTGGAAATCACCCGTTGGTGAAACAATTGTGATGGGAGAATATGACGGCATCGTTGCTCCCGCAGATGTGAACGAGATGACCGCTGAGCTTGCTCAACTTCGAAATGAATGGGCAGGTAGCCAGTTGCCTGAAATACAAACGCCGTTTACCTTGCCGACTCTGGAAGATTTTTCCGAGAAATTGCCTTGGAAAGTCAATGGTCAACCCGTGATTTTCGATGGCATCCATCTTCAACCGGGCATGCATGTCAAGTCGCTGGATACGCACGTCATCCTGGAAGCACATGTCCGTTTCCCGATCAGCGGGGACATCCAGGCCATGGTATGCAGTCGCGGATTGTTCCACTTTGAATTTGACGGCCGCAAGATGGGGGTCAAAGGCGACTTGGCCAATCCTGTGCCATCCTTTCACCGTATTCGTGGTGGGCGAGGTTTTAATCTTCGTGTCGTCGCAGATCGCTCTTACCCGATTAAAATCGCGCTTTGGCCCACTGTACCGACACCTGATTTTTACATCTCATTTGGCGACATGGACAATCGTCATCTGGATGTCCATTATCTTGATGTCAACGAGGGTGAATAAAGATGATCGCATCAATCAAAGATTATCGATCAGCCTGCTACCTTGTCGATATCGATGGGACAATCACCGATTATCGTCCGGGTAGCATGGATCCCAAGCAATTTGTCGGGGGTAATTTTTTATTTCCCATCTTTTGTGATCTCATGGTTGAGCAAGGGATAGTACGGGCTGAAGCTATCAAACGAATCGTTGATTTGGCTGAACGCATTGTCTATTGGGACTACACGGATTTCATTGCCGCATTTGACTTGCCTGCTCAAGAGGTATTTGATCGCTTGCGTGCCTGGCATCATGAGAACCTTTTGGTTTACGAGAGTACGCTGGCATTGCTCAAGCAACTGCATCGCGATGGGCGAAAGCTTTATGTGATGAGCAACAATCCTTATGTGGGCTGTCTGTTGAAGTTGGAGGTCGCTGGCTTGGCTGAAGATGGGGCCTCTTCCATATTCACAGGTATCTTTGGCACCAATCGGGTTCTTGGCTGTAAGAGTGATCCGACAGTTTGGAAACGTGCTTTGTCTGAATTGCCGTTCGAGCCAGACCAGGTCGGCACCATTGGTGACAATCCAAAAGAGGATGGCCAATTACCGCGATCATTGGGGGTTGGTGAAACCATCATCCTCGATCGCAACCAAAAGATTCCTTCACCAGGCATCATCCTGCCTGCATCCGGACATGGATGTGATTGCTCGATCGGTTGATAGGTGAAACGCGATTGCCGGTATTCTTGGATACGGCAATGTTAACAGCTTGATCAATAACCAACTATTAACACAAAACATCTATTGTAACGGGTTACATCTGGGTTTATGATAACACAGTTGCTCGCTTGATTCATGACAATACACGTGATGATATCAAGCAGGATGACGTGCCATACGGAGTGTCTCATGGAAAATGTGCAGCAGAGATGTCAATGGGAAAAACCGATGACGCAGCTGTCAGTGCCGATGAGATTCCAACCGCTCAAAGAATATATTGACCGCCTGCTTGAATCCCAGTTGCCGTGGGCTGAGGTGATGGTGATTGATCGCAAAGAGAAAGTTTGCTGCTATCGCAACGGCTATTGCGATTTGGAGAAGACAACGCCTGTTGATGAATCACAGATCATCAATGTATTTTCCATGACGAAAATCCTGACTTGTCTGGCAGGCTTACAGCTTCTTGAAAAAGGGTACTTTCAGCTTTCGGATCCGCTGTCTACTTACCTGCCGGAGTTTGAATTAATGACCGCGCGTGTTCTGCATCCGGATGGTCAAGAAGAGATTCAAAAAGCAAGCCAACCCATTTTAGTGCGCGATCTTTTCACGATGAGTGCAGGTTTTTCATATAACCTCAACTCGCCAGCGATTGTCGATGCAGTTAAGCAGACTCATGGCAAACTTTCGACGCGACAGTTCGCAATCGCCTTAGCCAAAGAACCTTTGCTTTTTGAACCCGGCACGCGTTGGTATTACAGCCTTTGTCATGATGTCCTGGGAGCATTGATCGAAGTGGTCAGTGGCCTTCGATTCGGGCAATACATTCAAGAGCACATCACTGGTCCGTTGGGGATGATCGATACGGGTTTTATGCTTACAGCGCTACAGCAAACACGCTTGGCACCGTTGTATGAATTCAAACAAGGTCGCGTAGTGCGCAACGATGTCAATGGTCACCGACTGAGGACTGAGTTTGAAAGTGGTGGTGCCGGGTTGTACTCGACGGTTTCTGATTTTGCATTGCTGCTTGATGCGATGACACATGGCGGTGTTGGTGCCAATGGTACGCGGATTATTTCCGCAGCGAGTTTGGTGTTAATGCGAACAGATCAATTAACCGATGCCATGCGCTCCGGTTTTAACTGGGAGCATTTTGCGGGTTATGGCTATGGGCTGGGTGTACGCACGCATATCTCTCAATCCGTAAGTGGTTCGCGTTCATCATTGGGTGAGTTTGGCTGGAGTGGGGCGGCAGGTGCGTTTGGCCTTGTGGACCCGCACCAGCAATTAACCGTGATGTATGCACAGCATTTAATCGGTGGGCCGATTGATCATCGACCCCTGAAGAATATTGTTTATGGTTGTCTGAACAAGGAATGATCAAATGGTTGACACGTGGAACATGGCTTTTCAAGTCATCAGTGTGAAGTGGGATGGCACGCTTATTCGTCGGGTTGACGATGGGACGTTTGAAAGAACACTCGATGCCTTGCAGGCATGTGGCATTAATGAACTGATGCTCGTGGGGTATACCGATGCCGAAGAGGCCGACTTCGACATGATGCAGGAGAGCGCGCGTGTTGGTGAGATGTTGCGATCCCGTGGGATGAAAGGGGCTCAACATCACGGGCTTGCTCCAACCTACGCAGCTGATGGCAAGTCACAGGACGCCGTTATCGAAAAACTCATTCGTTCCCTGCAATATACTGCCAATCTCAATGCAGACATTCTGTTGATTCACCCCTGTCGCGCTGATGCGCATTACACAACCATGGATGCGTATGTTCAAAAGCGTGAGCAGATCGAAGCGGAAATTGGTAGAGATGGACTCCTTGAAACCATTGCTCAAAATCTTAACGCTGCTGGCGAAGTGGCTGGGAAGATGGGCATTGAACTGGCAATCGAAAATGCTGATGAACCCTTCGAATCCGACATGTCAAGGATGGAAGACATTTTCGAGCACATCACTTCACCCCATGTTGGTTTTTGTCTGGATGCCGGTCATGCCAATTATCGTTGTCCGCCGGTCACCAAATGGCTTGATACATTCGGCGATCGATTAATCACCACACATTTTCACGACAACCGTGGCTTTGCTGACGAACATATGCCCCCGGGCTTTGGGACGGTGCCGTGGATTGATGTGATTCATGCGCTAAAGAAAGTCAACTACACCAACACCATCACCTTTGAATCCAGCGGTTGGCCGGGGATGGGCCTGGAAGAAGGTTATCGCAATGCCATCGGTTTTTGGCGGACATGTGAACATTTGGCGATGCAGCGAAAACCCAAACCTGATGCTCAATCATTGCATCGGTTAGCATGAATCATTCTTAAGATAACGCCGACAATGACGCGGCAAATAACGATGTGTTCATACCCGCCCAATGATCCAATCACGCCAACGCAAGATCAACATCACCAGGAGAAGTCCATTGCGCAATCCCTTTGAATTCTGTATCGCAACATGGTTTGTCATCATCAGTATGTTATGTGTGACGACCTCAAGTTTATGGGCGGATTCACAAACGCGGGTTTTTCAGGATGATTTTGGCACGGTCGAGTTGTTTATCGAATATTACAAACCGTCGAATACCAATCACTGGGCAGTACGCGATGATGTGCTCGTGGGCTTTGGGGGTGTTGATGTCAATACACCCGTACCAGAGAACTGTCGGGTGGAACTGGATGTTTGCCTGCGCAAAGACATGAATAAAGATGGCTTCTCAGGGCTGCGATTAGGTGGCGTGAATTTTCTGATTCGTCCCGATGGCTTGTGGTATGCCTATCGCGTTGAAGGTGTGGAAAAGGCGATCGGCCAAATGTCTCGCATGGATATGACCTACGGCAAGTTCTATCGCCTGGCGGTCACGCGCAAGGTTGTCGATAACGGCTTTGTCTTTACCTGGGATGTGGATGGCAAACGCATTGCCGAGTTCACCCAGATGAGCAAGATTCAAGGCCAGGCGAGTCAGTTGACCCTCGTCGCACATCGCATTGAATCACAGTTTGATAATTTGGCGATCCATCAAATCATCGCGGGGCATATTTCACCCAACACCATACTTAACAGTTCATTTGAGTATGTCTGGGATGGCTTGCCTGCTTATTGGAAAAATTACAACACAAGAGAGGTCAGTCGTGAGTTTGGTTCGCATGATGTGTTCTGGCAAATGAATCGCCTGGATGCAACTCAGGCTCATTCCGGCAAACAATCGCTTCGCATTCAGACCAATGACCAAGTAACCCGTAACGGATTTAGTTCACATAATTCACCTGTTTCCATGGGACATCCGTTTACTTTCAGTATCTGGCTCAAGGCAGATCAACCCAATATCCCTGCCACGTTGATCGTGTGGGAAACCTATGGCAAACATACACGCAAGCCAATTGTCGTCGGGACACAATGGCAAAGGTTCAGCTTGACCGTTGACGATCCGAAGAAGACAACGGCACGCGGTGGCCTGCAACTCAAGACACCGGCGGTGATCTGGGCTGATGACGCGCAGATGCAAGTCGGGTCAATCCCCACCGACTATGAGCCGGCATCAGGTGATGTTGTTTTTACCCAGGATGAACAACCCAACCTTCAACCCACCAGGTCCTACGCACTAGCCCAAGGCAAGCCAACGTTCGATGGGAACATTGGTGATGACTGGCGTAATGCCCTGGTCCTTGATGATTTTCGCATTGCCGGCCCTGACATGAAGCCTTCCAGAGAGAAGACCGTTGCACGCCTTTTGGCTGATGAAGATTATCTTTACATTGGCTATACCTGTTATACCCAAGCTCAAAAGCTCAAGGTGATCAGTGGTGATACACTCAAACTTTTTGCTGGCGATTGTGCGGACTTTTTTATTGATACTGCAGGAACGCGAATGGACAGCTATCACTTCGGCGTTAACCCTGACGGTGGGAAAAAAGCCATCGGACGCAATGGCAATCTCGCATGGCAACCGGATTGGCAGGTGCGGACTTCCAGACATGCAGATCGCTGGGAAGCTGAGATTCGTATCCCGTTTGAATCACTGGATATTTTCAGTCGCAAATGGACCTTCAATCTCGGTCGAAACAATTCACATGCCAATGAAGTTTCGTGTACAGCGCGTGTGGGGGCCAATGCCTTCGCAATGCTAAGCCAATTCGACACACTGACGTTGCCTGCTTTGAGTAAGCTCAATGTTGCCTCATCTGAGACTGCAATGGAACAGTTTTTTGAACCCATGGTCTACACCCAACGCAGTTATTACATGTCCGAGGCACAGGCCATGATCATTGTCAATCTGCCCTCTGCTACGGTATTACAGCTTGATCTTAACGCTTCGGATGGGAAAACACTCTGGTCGGAGAAGATGCAGGTTAAGGCTGGGAAAAACCGTCTTGCGATCCCAATTGAAGAAATCGAGGATGGCCGTTTCACCGTACAGGTGTCCGACAGTCATAACGGCGTGCTGGGTAAGACGGTTTTGATCAAGCGTTCGCCCCATGCCAATGCTGTGCAGGTTGACCATGATCGCAATTGTCTTCTGGTGGAGGGTAAACCCTATTTACCTGTTGCGCCGTTGACGGATTTACGCCGAGTGAATCTTCCCGACATCCGATCGCAGATCAAATACACAATTCAATACTACGCCGATGCCGGTTTCAAAACACTCATGCTCGGTGGTAAACCTCAACATGCCAGTGAAGTCCGTGAGGTACTGGACCATGCACATGGACTTGGTATCAAAGTCGTCATGTGGCCATGGGGACGAGCGGGTTGGCAGGTGTCTCAAAAATTTGTCGAAGCGTTGCAGGACCATCCGGCAATATTGGCATGGCTCGCGGTTGACGAGCCTGAACTCTGGGCTCAGGAGCAGGATGTCATCCAGACCATCAATCACTTCCGAGAGCAGGATCCCTATCATCCCATTTTCATGAACAATTCCAGAATGGGTGTCCCCTCACGGTATGCAGGGCTCAATACCGACTTGCTCTCGATTGATGATTACCTGACCAATCGTGTTGGACGGACCGTGGCTGATACGCTCGAGAGTATCAAAATGATGTGTGATGTATCGCAACAAACACGCAAGCCTTCTTTCGCTTTTCACAGTGGCAACAACCTTCACAACCACTACCGCGAACCCTTTGCAAATGAACAGATCGCCCAAACCTACGGGGGAATCATCTACGGTATGGCAGGTTGTTGGTATTTCCTGGGGATGCCCTCGACGCGAGAACATTGGCAAGCCTACAAGCAGGTCAATCAGGAACTCCTCTCTTTAACCGATGTGATTTTCTCGTCAGACCAAGTGATGGCTATCAAGTCAACGGACGATTCCGTGTTAACCATGACACGCAAGTATGCAGGTCGGACTTATCTGATCACGGTGAATATCGCTGATCGTCCGGTTTTGGCAAACTTCCAATTACCCGGTGGCAACGCGTCTGCCAAGGTGCTTTTTGAAGACCGGTCCTTAACAGTGAAAAACGGTATCCTGCAGGACACCTATGAAGCACTGCAGCGACATGTGTACGTGCTTGAAGCCAACCGATAGTCCCCTATTGCAATCAGGAAGTTTAACTTCCAGGAGCACGTGCGATACCCGTAACCGGAATTGAAAATCGAGTTATACTATGGCTTGTTTTAGTGGCTTTGTGCATCATCATTCAGTGTAAACATCAGGAATGAAATCTCGCCCATGAATACGTCTCGTCGTCCAACATCCATTCGGGATATCGCCAAAGCCGCTGGCGTTTCGGTTGCGACTGTCAGCCGTGCGCTTTCGGGTGACGACAAGTCATTGTTAGTGACTCAACAGACGCGTGAGAAGATTGCCAAGGCATGCAAGAAACTCAATTACTATCCGAATATCCATGCCACGCGTTTGTTTTTTGCCAAGAGCAACACGATTGCATTTGTGGTGCCGATGGATCATTCGATGCCATATCTGGCGGATCCCAATTTATCCAAGACGCTGGCAGGGACTGCTCAAGTTGCAGGCCAGCATGGTCAGCAACTTGTACTGATGCAGATTGATGATGCGTTTGTCAGTTCCAAACAGTATCTGACGGTGCTTCGAAATCGCAGTGTGGACGGGATGATCATCTGGGGGGCTTGTGACAACGATCGGACGTTGGTCTCCGAGATTACCAAAGAACGTTGGCCGTTGGTATTGGCCAATGGCAATTTTGTCAATCAACCTCACGCACCGAGTGTATTGGTTGATAACCACGGCGGTGCCACTTTGCTGGCGCGGAGAATGATTGAGTTGGGTCATCGTAGGATCGCATTTATCATCACTGATTCACATTTCCGTGCTGCTGAAGAACGACTTCGCGGATTTAAAGAAGTCTGTCAACAAGCTCGCGCCAAGTTAATGGTTGTTGAAGCGGATGGCGATCCACATGACAGTGCTGCAGCGTTGACACGTGAGATACTTTCCAGAGACGATCGTCCCACCGCCGTTGCTGCCATGAACGACGTGATGGCATTGGGCGTGATGGCAGGTGCTCGACAATTGGGGCTTCGCGTTCCCGAAGATGTATCGGTGACAGGGGGAGATGATATTTTCCCGTTGAACTTCCCACGTCTGACGACGTTCTGTGCCCCGATGGCGGAGATTGGCAGCCAATCCATGCAAAAGCTCCTGGAGCGCATCGCGCCTGATCCAGAAGGGAGCATGGAGACGGAGGATACCATTCTGCCCGTCACCCTTGTGGAAGGGCAGACGCTTTCATGGAATATGGCCAAGGATAAGTAGTATGTACGCTGCTGCTGAACGGCTTGGAAGATATTAATCGTCATCTATTACGGCCTTAATCAAAACAAAATATGAGATGACTAGACTCTTTGCGGATCGAAAAACTTTTAGAAAGGTCGTGACTTCGAGATATGGGCGGTGTACAATCAACATGATCGAGGATTGTGTTTTGCTTTTTTTTTACAGATGAATGTAACGGGTTACATTCGGGCGCCGCCGATCAATCAAAGTCTTGCCAAAGAGGATTGAAATGCGTACAAAACCCAATACCAATCAAAAACGTTCAATAATGGGTATCACATCAGAAGCCTGTTCCGCTTTCACGTTGATTGAACTGCTTGTGGTCATCAGCATTGTCTTGCTGTTGATTGCGATTCTGCTTCCGGCGCTTCAAGGCGCTCGCGAGGCGAGTCGAACCTCGGTGTGCCTGAGTAATCTTCGTCAGCAGGGGATCGCTTTTGGCGCCTATGCTGCGGATAACGATGATATGATTCCGATTGTCTCCGATGAAACCGTCGGGCAGCACTATCCGACAGAAAAAAACTGGGCAATCAGAATTTCCAAATCGATGTCAGGTAGTGGTTCATCATTCACATACAGTGGCCAGACATACACCAGAGGGGCTAAGGTCTTTAAGTGTCCATCCGATGACTTGTACTTCAAGCCTGCATATAACTTTGAAGCACAGCAGATTTCATACTCAATCAACAATGAGAAATATCCTGTTCCAACTGAAGGCGCTTCGCAGATTACAGAATGGGATGCTGCTGGCGGTGGGCGAACACAGGTGGGTGATTATCGTTGCCCCGTGGGTAAGCGAACAGCTAGTATCACCAATCCCAGTGATCTGATTCTGGTCAATTGTATCTACCCAACATTCGCGGCATGGTCCAGCAGACACTATTACTTTGCAGCATCCTCAAGACCGGTGTTTTCAAGCTTCTCTTTTGCCCAGTATCAAACGAGCGATATGTATGGTCACAGCCAGAAGAATGCCACGACAACACTGATGGTCGATGGGCATGGTCAGACCTTTGCCAAAGGCGAATTGGATGGCCGTTGGGAGACGTATTATGAGTCCGGTGTGATTAATTATGAAGCTCGTCGATATTGGTGGATCAAGGGAACGTATTAAATACATTCATGGGCCGATCCTGTTATTGATTCGATCGACTCACGTCAATCTGAAGGTTTTGCGACATGAAAGTTTTCTGCTTGTTGGTTGTTTTAGCTTTATCGATGTCCTGTTTTGCACAGGAAAAGGGATTGCCTCTTTTCAGCGATGACTTTTCGACCATCGCGACATTTGCTGAAAAATGGGTCCCCAATGTCAAAGGCCCCAAGCCTCAACCGCAGGTTGGTCACATCGCATTTCCCGGTCATGGCACGTTGGTGACACGCACCGCCACACCGCAGCAGTTTTACGCTCAAATGGAGCTAACACTGGCGCCGTCAGACAATGTCAAGTCCGACGAAACAGTCTTCGGCGGCTTCATGATTGAGAGCTACAAGTTTCTCGTTCGTTCAGACGGCAAGTCCTGGATGATTTACAAACTCAAGGGATTCGAGCGTGCGCGCGGCAAGGTGACCGCGATTGCAGATTTTGAGCCGGGCAAGTCCGTGGTGAAACTTACGCTGATTCGTAAAGTCGAAAATGGTGTCGCGACCTACATATTCCGCGCTAATGGCAAGGATGCCGGTTCGTTTGTCTGTGATGCACCTGTTGCACCTGATCCACAACAGCCCGATCGTTTCAAACCTCTGACCATCTGGTCGTACAAGATGGATATGAATCTGCTTGACTATGAGATGTCCACACTCAAGCAATCGGATGCGGATTCGCCAAACCTGATTATCAACAGTTCCTTTGAGTATGACCAGGAAGGCATCCCGTTGTATTACGTCAGACAGGGACGCTACGATTATGCCAAATCGACTGCACCTTACGAGGACTTTCTAGCTGGTTGGGTCTTGGATACACAGGAAAAACACTCGGGCAACCAATCGTTACGCATGACCATGAATCCTGATGTTACCACCCGTGAAGGACTCATGGCATGGGGGGCAGGAACAGTCAAAGGCATGTCCGGCGTGTTCAGTGTCTGGCTCAAAGCTGACCGAGAGAATCTGCCTGTGCGATTGCAATACGGCAAATCAAAAATAGTCCATGTCGCAACCCAATGGCAACGCTATGAAATCGTCAATCCCGATTTGCCAAAACCTTCGGTGCTCTCGCCTGTGAGAATACTCTTTCAAAACACTCCCGGCACGCTGTGGGTGGACGATCTTCAGGCCCAGTTCATCAACATCCCCGACGAAACAGACCTCAAGGCAGACGCCACGTTTGCGACGGCTTACAAACCTTCGAATCTGGATCAGGCGAAATTCGGTCAACGACAAGGCCCACAGCGTGCCCCCGAAATCACCATCATGCAATTACCCTCTGATGTGCTTCCCACTGTCAATCTGGACACATGGAAAAACAGGGCAACCAAACTCGACACGTTCTTCTGTAAGCTCGATCAAGCGACGAACAAAACAGAAGCTTACATTGCCTGTGACAAGACAAATCTCTACATTGGCTATCGATGCTTTACCCCCGACCTTTCAGCTGTGGATACAGCACGTGGCGACCATGATTCCTTTCGCATTTTCGGGGGGCGAGACAGCGTCGAGTTTTTTCTCGATCCTTCAGGAACCGGCGAAGATTATTACCAGTTGGCTGCTGATGCTGGGGGCTCGCGAACGGATCTTGGTATAGGCCACGACAAGTCATGGAATGGTGATTGGCAATCATTATCCAAACTCAATCATAAAACAAAAAGTATCGACTACTTGATTACGGTGCCTTTTGCCACGCTTGCTGGTCCGCAGATGCAATCGCGCTGGTTGGTGAACTTCGGCCGTAATGACGTTGCTACCAAAGAGTCGGGCTCAATTATCAAAACCATCTCGGGCCGATTTAATCAGACCGCGTATTGGGCTCAAATGAATTTACCTTCTTCAGTCGTCGATCAATACAGGCTCGGTGTTACAGTAGGGGGCTATACCGACAAGACTGATGGCAGGCGTGTGTTGTTGACGTTGGCCAATCTGACTGGTGAGGATCAGTCCGTGACAGTCGAATTCTTTGACGCCCAAGGCGATGCCGGGAAACTGGCAGAGAAGCAACTAACACTACGCATGGGGCAGAACGATTTGAGTTTCCTTTCACCTGTGAACAATAGCAAAGTGAAAGTTAAACTTACACAAGCGAATCACCCGTTGTCTGAGCAAATGATCGTCCTGGGGAAACGTACGCCGGTCACGATTCTCAGTCGTCTTGATTATTACATGAATGAGACCGAGGCGTTGTTCAAGGTCACCACCAGTTTGGCTTCGGATCAGCAACTCACCGCAAAGTGCACCGCTGCTGGTCAGTCGGTTACAGTGCCAGTGTCCGCCAAGTTTAATGTTGCCATACCTCTTGACCAGATTCCTGATGGTGAACATGCTGTGGACTTGAGTTTATTCAATGGTCATCGCAAAGTGGCGTCCACAAGTACGACGTTGATCAAACGACCTTATCAAAAAGGCGCGACACAGATCAATCAATTCACGCGTAGCCTGATCCATGATGATGAACCGATCTTTCAGTTTGCTCCACTTCTGGTTGCGGGTTGGAGTCATCAGAAACGTGAGTATTTTCAAGGCGTGGTGGATTTCTATGCACGTCATGGATTTAAGTATTTACATCTTCTGGTTCAACCTGCTGCACTCGAGCAAGGGGTTTGGGCACTGAAGTCTGCGCAAGAGCATGGTATTCGTGTGATGCTTTGGACAAAGTATTTCGAAGCGACCGATGAGCAGATGGCATCCATGCGCAAGCAATTGGACTTTCCCAATGTGTACTGTCAAATGGTTATTGATGAACCGGAACTCAAACTGCCTTCCGATGTCACGCGGGATTTTCTACGCAGGATCAAGCCGTTGTTTCCGTATCATCCGGTGATGATGAATAACACCGTGCTGGGGATTCCCGGGCGATATGCCAATCTTGAAACCGACATTCTCATGATTGATGACTATATCACCAACACGGAAAACCGCACGGTTGCTTCGGTGGTGAAAGCCACTGATCTAATGTATCAAGCAGGGGAAGAGCAAGGCAAACCCTGCTATTACTTTGTGATCAGCCAAGCGTATCACCATTATCGCGAGCCGACCTATGGCGAACAGATCGCCCAGGTCTATGGCAATATCGCAGCAGGTTGCACGGGTATCAGCTATTTCGACTCAACACCGAAAAATCCCACCAACTGGAAAGCCTTCATCCAACTCAATAAGGAAATCCAAAGCCTTACAGAGGTATTGCTCTCAGAACAAGAGATTGGACAAGCCACCTGCTCGGCCGATCCAAAGTTACTGCGAAACGCGACGTACCTGCATGACGGCTTTGCGTATGTCATTGCCTGCAACATCGACGAAAATACCATGGGCAAGGTTGACTTCATCCTCCCAGCAGGATGGACATATGCAGGTCAGGCTCAGGTGATGTTTGAGGATCGACAACTACCCGTGACCGACAGCAAATTCACCGACAACTTCCCAGGCCACTCGCGTCATGTCTATAAGATCAAGGTGAAAAAGCCATAAGCAGTCCCCTACGGTGATTTTGACCTGACTGAATGAAGGTGTACTTGTTGCAATCATTCCCAAGGATTCGTGTGCAGTTGTATTACCATCTTTTTTTCAGCGAGTGTAGTCCACTGGACCTGTCACTCAATTCTATAACAGGAGAATGCATTCCAGGGAGATACCGGGTCCAGACGGACTCCGATTACTGTTGATTTTTTAGAGCTTCCAACAAATCAGATATCTGACATGTTGCCAGCCCGATGCACTTGTCTGCAGCACCGTAGTAAACATACAAAGTGTCTCCGACAACAACGTTGCCCGTGGGGAACACACACTGACCGTAGAGTCCATCGCGTTCGAACGCTTCCTGGGGAACGAGGATGGGCTCAGGTAGTCGAGACAGAACTTGTGTCGGATTTTGCAAGTCCAGCAGACAAACGCCCGTGCGATAGACCCCAGCATCATCCACCGCGTGATACAGCATCAACCAGCCCGCTTCAGTCCGAATCGGCGGGGTTGCGCCACCGACTTTGCGTTCCCAGTCAAACGTGTTCTTGAGCAATAACACGCCATCATCCCATGTCAACAGATCATCTGAAAATGCAATCCAGATTGCTGGATGCGCACAACCATATTCCTCGCCAACCAACCGCTTGGATCGGTGGAGCATGACGAACTGGTCGTTGATTTTTTCAGGAAAAAGAATGACGTCTCGATTGTCATCTTTCGCTGCCGTGATGCGCCCCAATCGTTGGAACGACTTGAGATCCTTGCTCATGAGTAAGCCGGATTGCGTCATATTCTGACGGTAGAAGACAGGCGCTTCGGCTGGTTCCTTTGGCATAAATGCCAGTGATTGTTCGTTGAGCCAATAGCGTCCAGGTGGGAGGGGGCGATACGCATAGGTGACATAAAACCAATCCCCGAACTTGACGATGCGCGGATCCTCAACGCAACCGCCATCGAAATTACCTGGGACAGGACTGAATACAGGCTCAGTGGAGACACGGGTGAAATGCACACCATCATTACTGGTCGCCAAGCCCAGGTGAATGCGATGCGCTGCATCATCACCAGCTGCGCGATACAACATCAGGAACTTGCCGTCCTCGTACCAAACGGCAGGATTACAAACTGCTAAATTTTCCCATGGATGATCCTGATGAGGAACCAGCACAGGATTATCAGCATGCCGTTGCAACTCAAACATGTATGATCCTTACTCTGCTGAGACGACTTTGAAATTTTTGATTTTGGCAGCAGCACCAGAACTCAATCGTAAACCCGCGCCACCTTGAGGCATCTTGCCATAGGCTTCCTCGATGATGAGTTGATCGTCGATGAAACACTGCATGGTTTCATCTTCGACCACCACGCGTAGTTGATACCATTTCCCATCTTCCAGGGGGGTGATGCTTTTTGTCTTGAGTTTACGCCAAACGGGGTCGACGGCATGAAGCGTTGCCGTATTTTCCTGTACACCGAAGATCATCCCTGTGAAATAGACTGGATGCCGTCCCTTGGGTGGTGCGCCATGGAAGATCAGTCCAACACTGCGGGGTTGATCTTCGATGAACTGGAACTGGACTGTGACGGTGTAATTGCTCCATTGGGGTTGATCAAGCAGCAGCATGCCACTCTTGCCGGCGTCGGCTTTGGCCAGAAGTGTGTTGTCTTTCAACAGCCAGTCTGCCTGGTTCTCGCCGGGGATACGCATGAGCCACTGTCGATTCATTTGCACTTGATCAAAGCGGTCTTCGAACAAAACGTGCTGTGATGCTGGATCCCCCGCATGCAGTTGGACAGCTAAACACAAAAGGCATAATCCAGAAAGGTAACCACGTTTCATGGTTGGGCAACTCCCTTTTCAAGCACATAAACTTTGACATCAAATGGCGTCCAGGTATCACGAATAGTTTGATTGATGACAACCTGATCCACGCCCCACAGCGTTGAAACATGTGTTTGTAATTTGTCGATCAAGGCAGATGTGATACGCGCTTTGATGGTTTGATCCGTCGGATTCACAGCCAGCAGGTAGTGGTGTTTTTGATCCGCAATCAGCCGACAGTGCAATTTGCCTTGTTCGGTTTCGACCGTGTATTGCTGAGCAATATCCGGCCCGGTTAAGGCCTCTGAAAGACTTTGGATTTCTTTGCCAATCTCCAGTGTCATTTCATAGAATGCTGCATCGGTTTTTTGTAATGAACCGCCCATTTCCTCACAGGTGTAGGCGAAAAACAGCATCCCTTTGACGCCGTGGGCCAACGCCAGGTAGATCATGCAGCGTCCTTCATCAAGCGTTGGCATGCGACCACCATGTTTGAATGAACCATAAGTTTGGGCTGCAAACCAGACAGGTTTTTTGTGTTCAACCGCTTTGTGTGCTTCCTCGATGTAGTCCGCGATCACGCTGATGGGTTTACTGGGAACGGGGTAGCAATCCACGCCAAAGATGTCGCAGGCAGATGCATAACGCTTAAACAACTGCGGTTCGCTATTGAGTAGGAACACGGGCAAATCAGGTGCCGCCTGTTTGACAGCGTGATACAGATCCGCTGCGTTTTCCGGCGAGATGCCGTAGTTCTGCGGTTCATCTGCCAGGTACCAGGCCCAGAGATTCGGATGATCCTTGAACTGCCGGACGACCTTTTTTAAATGTCCTCTCAAAAAGCGACGGGCTGCATAGTCTTCATGCGGCAGCAATCCGATGCCACTGTTCTGAGCCTGTTGCAGATGTGTGCGAATCACATCCATCGTCGGGCGATAGTTGGTCACCTCTGCACAGTTGAATCCAGTGGATTTCAGTGATGAATAAGTGCCAGGCGGTTGACGATAGAAGATCAAGGGAAAGACTTTCTTCCCATTGATGACCAAAGCATGATCCTTGTCAATGTAACGATGCGAAGGCTCGCTTGATGCATCTGCGGTTAATTCACTTTCTCGAACAAGGAGTGTCCGACCCACGATTGCGGGTTGATGGCCTTGCATTTGAAGTGTCACACACAACTCAGCGGGGCCGGGCTGGTCGACTTGATATGGAATCGAGACCATTTGTTCGTGATCGGCATTGAGTTGAACAGTCGTGGTTTGACGTGTCGCGGTTTGGCTTGAATTGATGACGGTGCTGTTTATCGTCGCTTGACCGGTGATGGCCTGCTCATTGATCAGACGGATTTTGGCTGTGTTTTTACCAATCTGACGTTGCCCGACATCCAGAATTTCGACACCCGGCGCAAAGCGTGTGTTGTCGATTTGAGGTTCAATAATACGGAAAGCTTCAGGGCGATGAAAACCATTTTTCATGCCTTGGATACTGCTGTATTCGACCGTTGGTTTTTGCGATGTGCGTGCAAGATTCATCGCCCAGACATTGCCGGCCATCGGGAAGTTACTCAGTGGGATACGCACTTCAACTTGCCAACCTGCGGGTGTGATCCCCGTCGCCACTTTAATGTCCAGCGCGTTCCAATCTTTATGCACGCCAATTTCATTGGGGCGACAGAGTTGGTCAAAGACCATGCCCCGTGGATTGACGATGAAGTGGTAATATTCAGAGCGACTTTGAATCGGCTTGAAAAAGACCTCCACACAATCATCAAACCACAGCGTACCATCGCGCGTTTGGATGTTGCTTTGGATCGAAGCGGTATCCGAGTCTGCACAATCAAAAGCCAGGTACAGGTTTTCTTGATCAAAACCGAACCAGGCTTGCGTGGGTTTGTTGGGGTGATCCTGATCGGGGACAGTTGTGATGAACTGATCAAAGTGCTTTGCCTGCTGCCATTCACTGCGAGATAGCTTGCCATCGATTATTGGTGATTGTGACATCGGCGTCATCGCCAAGAGCATTGCTGGAAGCAGCAAATGCAACAACATCATGAGGAACGTTTTTTGAATCATGGTCAACCTGTGATTGTTAGTCTGCGTTCGATGCAGAGTTGGTGTCCGCCTGCCCAGGGGTTTGGGCGATGTTGATATTGTCCTTGATGACGAATGCTTTTTTGATAGGGGCTTTAAGTACGACACGCGCTTCCTTGTCCCCCATCCAGGTATTGCCTTTGATGATCAAGTCGGACGTGGGTTGCCAGACGGTGACGATCGCGTCGCTTGGGCTGAGCTTGCCGTGGGCCGTGTTGTTTTGCACGATCACATGATTGGCATTGTGAGCGATGCTGATCATGCTCCCTTTGTCCGGGCCATGTGTCCCATCGAGTTTGAATTGATTGCCCATGATGGTGACATGGCTGATGGGGTCAGGTGATGGCGACCAGGGACGGCCGATGCAAATTTCGCCATTCATCGGCGTGTCGACACTTCGACAGTTGTTCACAAATAAATTGCCTTCGACAAGTACGCGATCACAACCATTTTTCTGTTGAGCACTAAAACCAATGAGCAGACCCCATGCGGCAGAGTCTTCAATGATGTTGCCCCGGACAACAACATTGCTGCAGCCCACGACATCAATGCCTGATCCGTTGGTTGTCCCACGGGAGATATTGTTGGCAATGAGAATGTTGTTGCAGCGCCCGTTGGCAAGGTACGGCGCGTCATGGCTTCGGATGGAGGTGTTATTAACGATCTGGCAGTCTTCGCTGCGCGAAAAACCAACCCCAGACGAATCCTGCAAAACATTATGTGCGATGATCGCCTGCTTCTGATATTGCATGCCGATGGCCTGCCCGCCGCCACTGATGACGGTGCAGTTGATCACGCGATTGCCCACGTAGAGATTGGTATCACCGGGCGCGCCCAATGCCGAGACACCTTGCCAACGGAGATTGGGTTGCTTGGCGATCCAGCCTGTGTAGGTCCCGGTGCCGTTGCCATCGAAGTTCAAGCCATCGACGGTGCAGTAGTTTGCACGATTGATCAGCACGCCCGACCAGTACCACTCGTGTCCATTCTTCATCCCCTTGGTGTAGTCCAGCCCCTTGATCACTTTGATGACGCCATCACAGGTGACTTTGCTGTAATCGTTAGCAAGATGGATCAATGCCTTGGTGCGCAGGATACCCGGTGAGAGTTCAATCTTGGGCATCTTCAACGGGTTGACCATGTACACGCCTGCGGGGATATGCACATGGATCGGGCCGGTGGTTTGAGCCATGACCTCGTGCATGCGATTAAACGCCACGGAGTCATCGGTTTTCCCATCGCCGGTGGCACCAAAGTCCATCGGGTTGAGTTTCAATGTCGCTTGCGACGGCTTGCTGGTCGATGGGGCTGCAAGGAGTTGATTGGTCTGCATGCCCAGCAGACAAGTGACCATCAAACAGCCGAGTATTGATCGGTTGAACATGAGAAATATCCCGTGATGTGCTTAAATTCAGTTTTCCGAAACGGTGAAGTAACGCAGTTGGCCATCGGTTCGCGAGTGCATCGCCAAGGGCAGTGAATTGAGTTCGTCCTTGGTCCCGGTGCGTACGCGTCCATCGCCCATCAACAGGTTGGCACTCTTGGCGTGATGGGCGTAGATGGCGTAGATACTGTCGGTTGGCGAATTGACCCCATAGATCAGATACGTCTGAATCACACGACTGGCATTGGGATCCTGTACCGAATCGGCAAGGAGAATCTTGTCGGTTGGCTCAGCATCAAAACTCCCGAAGATAAAGTCCAGGTGATCGCCGCCGTTGCGCGACAGTGTGCCATAGGTGGTGTACTTGGAGTAGACCGGCGCCGGGTGCATGGACGGGCACTGAAACGCCTTGTCAGTGTCGATGTACTGACCGCCAAGCAGATACTCCGACCAGGTCTTGGTGAGATTGTTAGGCGGCAACAGCATCTCGTTGTCATTAAAGTACGAATAATGCGCCACACCATTCTGCCTGAGATTGCTCTGACATCGCGTGGCCATGGCCCGGTCACGTGCCGCTCCCAAAGCCGGCAGGAGAATCGAAATCAATAGCGAGATAATGGAAATCACCACCAGCAATTCAATGAGCGTGAATCCGCCGGGTGTCTTGGAGCTTACCTGTTTCATATCGTTTCCTTTGACTGTATGAACGCGATCAGCATTCATTCTGAGTTCAAGTGCGTCTTACCGTAACAGCGTTGCGTTGTGGCTTAATTTAATGACAGCCATATCCGTCAACGCGGGGACATCCAGTTTAAACTTTGCAACCTTATCTTCTGAGCACAATCGACGCCGATTTGCAATTTGCCAATCTCAAGCGTCGTGTAAACCGGCCTGCAGACTCGGGCTAAGGCTCAAGCTGCGAACATCGGCACGCCAAATATCGCGGCAGCATAAAACAACATACAACTTGACAATAGACATACAAGTTTGGATTGTCAACGACAATTATTTGACAAAATAGATTTTTTTCACCCCCAAAAAAGTGGAACCCATGCACCAAATAAAGCTCGTTTGACCATTAATACATTTATTTTTAATCATTTAAGAACGTGTTGCACGTGTCATGCTTGTCGGCTATCACCGTTAGGCAGGTTGGACTCTATTGGCTCACAAGCGATAAAAAAACTGGAACACACCAAAAACGTGCGCCAAGTATTGACACAGGCTTGAACGACTTGTATGATCTTTGTGGCTGGATTGTATGTTCACTTACCTGCTCACCCGGAGGTGTCACTTGGCTTCACGCACCATGCTTGATTCGGAAAATGAAAAAGCGGCCACGCAAGGCAAGCTCAAACATGACGTGCTTGTGGACACGCTCAAGACCCAGATTCGCTCCGGCCGTTACAAGGTCGGCGACAAGCTGCCCAGTGAACACGAACTGGCGCGGGATCTGGATGTGAGTCGCCATACCATTCTGCGCGGGCTTTCGACGCTGGCGGCAGAAGGCTGGATTGATCGTCAGCAAGGTCGTGGCACGTTTGTTGCCAGGCGATCCAACCCCACACATATCGGTAACCAGGTCATCGCATTCATCTGCAGCGACAAAGGCGACTCGGTCATCAGTCGTGTCATCCGTGGCATCAGCCAGGCCCTGCGATCCCGCCGCCAGGAAATGCTCCTGCTCGATTCAGATCACAATGTTGAACGCGAGCGTGAACTGCTTGAGAGTCTTGTCGACCGCGGTGTTGGGGGCGCGATTCTCTGGCCGGTGACTGCTGGGGAAAATCGTCAGACGATCGAGCAGCTTCAAAGTCAGGATTTTCCCCTGGTGATGATCGACCATGGCATGGAAGGCACAAGCGTGCCGCTGGTCTGTGTGGATCATGAACTCGGTGCGTATGAAGTGACGCGGCATCTGATTCGGTGTGGCTACAAGCGAATCGCTCATATCACTTTTGCAGGCTTACCCGGTGAACTCAGCGAAGCGGTTTTGGAACGTGAAGCAGGTTATCGCCGTGCACTGGATGAAGCGGGACTGTCTTTTGATGACGAATTGATTCAGCGCGTCGACCGTAACTTGATGCGTTTGTCCCATGAACCGATGGTCCGTGAGATGCTGGCATACGAACAGGCACATCGGCTGATGGCATCGGAGAATCGGCCGGATGCGATCTTTTTGCTTAACGATATTTTTGCGCCCAGTGTGTACCGCGCCGCTGTAAACCAGGGCATGGCCATCCGAAAAGATATTGCGGTCGCAGGATTCAATAACGATCCTGAAGCATGCATGTTGCCGGTGCCGATGACGACGTATGACTTGCCTGCTGAACAGGTGGGCTTTCAGGCCATTGAATTGCTCAACAAGCTGGTAGCCGATCAACCCATCACTGATCAAACCACCCGGATTGCAGGTCAGTTAATGGTTCGTAATTCGACCGTGGAGAATGTTGCAGCCTATTGTCAGGGCATTTGAATTGGTGTGTTTACCCCTGATTTTCAAGGCATATTCACCCGTTAGCATGAGACTTGATGATGAGTGACGATTTACAAATCGCAGTGATTGGCGTTGGCGGGCGCGGTGGTGTTGCAAGCTATGCCCATCGCCCCGGCAAGGGTAGTCGCCTGGTTGCCGGTGCCGACATCAGTGCTGATGCATTGACTGCCTTTGCCAAGCGCATCGACTCGGACGTCTCACTGTATGACGACTATCGCCCGATGCTTGATCGTCGCGACATTGATGCAGTCTTCATTGCATCACCGGACTTCTGTCATGAGGAACATGCGGTAGCAGCATTGGAAGCAGGCAAGGCAGTCTATCTGGAAAAACCCATTGCCATCGACATTGCCGGTTGCGACCGCATTCTGGAAGCTGCGTATCGTAGTGGTTCAAAGCTTTACGTCGGTCACAACATGCGTCACATGCCCTTTGTCCTGAAGATGAAACAGCTCATCGATGATGGGCGCATCGGTCAGGTCAAAGCCATCTGGGTTCGCCACTTCATTTCCTACGGCGGTGAAGCATACTTCAAAGACTGGCATGCTGAACGTCGATTTTCCAACAGCCTGCTTCTGCAAAAAGGCGCTCACGACATCGACATCATTCACTTGCTCGGTGGCGGGTACACGCAAAGTGTCCATGCCATGGGCGCGCTGACGGTGTATGGCGATGTCACGGATCGACGCAAGCCCGAAGAAAAACCGCAGATTCGCAGCATCCCTGACCTCTGGCCTCCCGCTGCTCAAACTGGTCTGAATCCGACCATTGATGTCGAAGACCTGAGCATGATGCAGATGCGATTGGATAACGGCGTCTTTGCCAGCTATCAGCAATGTCACTTCACCCCCGATGCCTGGCGGAACTACACCGTCATCGGCACGGAGGGTCGCATCGAAAACTACGGGGACTATGCAGGCGATGTCGAGATTCGACTCTGGAACAAGCCGCCGGACTACAAGGAACGCGGTGATGAACAATTCACCTTGACTGGCGATATCAAATCGCATGGCGGAGCGGATCCCAAGATCGTTGCCGAGTTTCTGCAATTTGTGCGTGGCCAGATCCAGCCATCCGTCAGTCCGATCGATGCACGCTACAGCGTGGCTGCTGGTTGTCTGGCAACGCAGTCACTACGTCTTGATGGACGCGTCATGCAAATGCCAAACGTGCCAGAGTCTTGGAAGAACGCATTGCGATATTCTCTTGATCACCCATCCAGCACGTTGGAGGTGCAGTGACATGCTTCAACGCCAAACCGCACATCCAACCAACACACTCCAATTGGCCAATATTTTTCAAGGCAGCGACTCCACGTTCGACCTGTCCACAGGCAATACGTATCCTGCGATGACGCTTCCCTGGGGCATGACCTGCTGGTCGGCACAAACGCGCGAAGACAAATGGTTCTATCATCACAACGACCCTAAATTTCAGGGACTTCGTGCGACACATCAACCCTCGCCATGGATCGGTGATTATGGACAGATGGTGCTCATGCCCATTACAGGCAATCCCTGCATCTCCGCTGAAAAACGCAGCAGTACCTATCAATGGGACATGCATCAAACCGGCCCCGGTGGTGGTGCGGTAAGCTTGCTTCGCTACGGCATCGACATGCAATGGGCGGTGACACATCGCGGCTGCACGACTGCCATCCACTATCGCCACGACAAGCAACCGGGCATGATACTCGAACTGCCCGAAGGTGTTGGCCTGGTCACCATTGAACCGCAACACCGCCGTGTCCATTGCACCACCCATGCCAATCATGGCGGTGTCCTGCCGAACTTTGCCTGTCATTATGTGATCCAATTTGATTGCCCAATCAAGTCATTTGGCACAGGATCAATCGAACATTGCATGATGACACAGCTGGCTCATGGCGGTGACCATGTCACTGCCTACGTGCAATTCGAACCATGCGTTGCATCCACCGTCACAGCACGCATCGCAAGCTCGTTTATCAGTCCCCAACAGGCGATACTCAATCTGGATCGCGAGCTTACAGGCCAAACGCTTGCACAAATCCGCATGCAAGCCGATGAGCGTTGGCAGGAACTTTTTGATCACATTCAAATCCAAACGAGTGACGAGAGAATTCGCCAAACGTTTTACACCGCACTGTACCGTTGTCTGCTTTTCCCGCGTGGACTGCATGAGGTTGATGAACACGGCAAGTTGCATCACTACAGCCCGTATGACGACAAAATCCACCCCGGTCTGCTTTACACCGATCAAGGTTTCTGGGATGTGCATCGCACGCTTTACCCGCTGCTTTCAGTGGTGTATCCACAGGTATACAGCCAACTCCTCCAAGGCTGGCTCAACGCATACCGTGAAGGAGGCTGGCTACCCAAATGGGCCAGTCCCGGGTATCGCAACGCCATGTGTGGCTCGCATGCCGAGGCCGTTTTTGCCGACGCCATTGTCAAAGGTACAGCAGGCTTCGATCATGAACTTGCCTATCAAGCCATCGTCCAAAGCGCGACGCAGGTTGGAGATGATGCTGGCACCTACGGTCGCAACGGCATCGCGGATTATCTGAAGCTTGGCTACGTCCCAGAAGACGGCGTACATCATGGCGTCTCCGAAACGCTGGACTTTGCGTATTGCGATTACACCATCAGCCAGGCGGCGCGGGCGCTGGGTAAACACGATGATGCGCAGTCCTTTGCCCAACGCGCCAAGAATTATCGCAATCTCTTTGACGCAAAAACCGGCTATTTCCGCGGGAAAAATGCGGATGGCAGTTGGGTCGAGTCGTTTGATCCCTATGACTGGGGCGGCCCGTATTGCGAAGGTTGTGCCAACCATTATCTCTGGGCGGTGCCACACGACCCGCAGGGATTGGCGGCATTACTCGGCGGTAATGACGTGTTGGTTGAGCGCATGCAAGCCATGCTCATGGACGACCCGCGATTTAACATTGGTGGCTATGACTATGAAATTCACGAGATGACCGAAATGGCACGCGTGCCGTTTGGACAGTATGCACACTGCAATCAACCCGTCCATCACATGCTGTATCTGATGGCACATGCCGGTGCGCCACACAAAACCAACGCATGGGTTCGCCGCGTTCTCACCGAGTTGTACACACCCGACAAACTGCCCGGTGATGAAGACAATGGCGAGATGTCAGCATGGTATGTGTTAAGCGCACTGGGCTTCTACCCGACATGCCTTGCCAGTGGCCAATATACGTTGGGCATGCCATTGGTTGAGAAAGCGACGTTAATCACCGGCCCATCAAACGCTGTTTATCTACACAACAAACGGTCACCAACTCATGAAGCAATCGGGCAGTTCCAAGTCGATGGCAAACCGCAATCATCCATCACCATTGATCATTCCCTACTCATCAAAGGTTGCGATCTGGTTTACACCAGTCATCAACCTGCAATCAAAACAATGTCGTGATCAGCATCCTGTATGGCTGGTTTCAAAGTATTGATGCATCATCCAACGAGACTCACCAGGAATACCAACATGTTTCACACAGCACCCGGCAAACTTCGTGTCGGGCAAATCGGCTGCCATGGCGTGGCAAACAATCATGCCAATGCACATCGCAACAGCGGTAACACACAGTTATACGCCGTCTGCGATATCAACGAATCATTGGCAAAATCCTTTGCGCAGCAGTACGACGTTCCACACGATTTCACATCAGCGCAGCAGATGTTCGAATGCCCGGACATTGACCTCATTGACCTGGTCACACCGGATCACACCCATGCGTCACTGGCTATCGCAGCCATGGAACATGGCAAACATGTCCTGGTCGAAAAGCCCATGGCCACCAATACCGATGACGCAAAAAAGATGATTGAAGTTGCCCAGCAAAATAAAGTGCAACTCATGTGCGTCCAATCAATGCGTTGGGTTCCCAAATGTCAGGATATTGTCAAGCGTGTTCACAGTGGTGATATCGGCGAGCCGGTTTTTGCCCGTATGCATGGTGGTTGCCCCTCATTCTGGCGTCCAGACCATTGGCCCAAAGCAGCCTCGGGGGGCGAGGTCGATCACCTGCTGGTTCACAATGCCATGCACTCATTGGATATGCTGAGTTGGTTGCTGGATGACCAACCTCAGAATGTCTACACCATCGGGCATCCCGGTCAGGAAGGTGTTCCCCTGTGGGAGTATTTTTCGATCAATGTCCGCTTTGCCAAAGGAGCGATGGGGTTGTTTGAAGAGAACCGGATGATGCAACCTAAGGCCTATTCCATGCCAGGGACAGGCTTGCATATCATCGGCACCGAAGGCACCATTGTGATGTCCCCCTCCAAAGATTTAAGCGTGAGTTTGTTCAACAAGGATGGCATGCATTTCCCTGGTTCGCATATGTACATGATGCCCGAAGAAGACAACTTTGCTGCGATGATCCGTGAGTTGGCGGATGCGATCATGCAAGACAAACCCGTGCCCATTTGTCCCCAATTTTCACGACATGTTCTTGCAGGTGTGCTTGCTGCTGTTGAGTCATTTCGTTCCGGTCAGCCTGTGGAGGTGAACCATGACTAAGCCATTACAAATCGCATTGATCAGTTTTTCGCATGGCCATCAAATGGACTACGGTCGCCTGCTTGCAGAGCACCCCCAAACGCAGCTTGTTGCTGTTGGTGATGTGCCGGACATTACGGAGGAAGCGCGCAAGGTTGCCATGGATTTTGCTGCATCACGCAACGTGCCATACTACGCGGACTATCACCAGATGCTTGAAGAACAGACGATTGATGCTGTGAGTATCGCGGTATCACCAAGCCAGAATCCAGCGGTTGTCATCGCATGCGCCAAGCAAGGCATTGATGTACTCTGCGAGAAGCCGGTCGCCAGCAACAGTGACGGTTTGGAGCAATTGGCAAAGGCAGTCCGCGAATCAGGCATCCGTTTCACTGCAGCCATCCCTGCCACGGTCTTTTCCAATGCGTTTCGCCCTGCGATCGAACAGGTAACACAAGGCGCTATCGGTATACCGCATGCTGCGCACTTCCAATACCTTCAGCCGCGTGGCCCACAATACATTCTCACCGAGGAGAAATGTGCCAGCGAGAAACGCGGTGAGTTGGCCAACTTCGGCCCCTATGGCATCCTGGCGATGCTCAAGTTCTTTGATCAAAAGATTACGCATGTCTTCGCAAGAATGGACGCCATGTTCTATGAGCGATATCGGAAACATGGTGTTGAAGACATGGCTTTGTTGAGTTTGACTTTTGAAGGAGGTGGTGTGGGGACGTTGCTCGTCGGTCGCACCACAACACAAACGCAATTGGCTACCGATTGTGCCATGCAGGTCATCGGCAGCGAGGGTGTTCTGAATATTGAACAGGGACTCGGTTATGGCTACAACTGTTACCAACAGGATCTAGCACGCTTCGTCCCATTCGGCATGAGTGCAGGACAATGTTTTGTCAATGATTTCATCAACGCCATTGAATCCCAAACCCAGACCACAATCACGCTGGAGCATATCGTCAATTGTTTTCGCGTTCTGGATGCATGCTATCAATCAAGTAGAGAAGGTAGAGTAATACCGATCTTGCAATAAAATCATTGGGTTATTCGCACGATGCCTTCCATGACTATTGCTCAATGCCATGGCATCGTTCTTGATTAACGGTGGATTACGGCAGTTCAATATTCTGGCAAGTAACCGACTTCCACGCCCTGCGGCATACGTTCATCACCAATCTTGCCCAGGCAGGCGTCCATCCCAAGACTGCCCAAGCATTGGCCAGGCATAGCACCATCACCTTGACGATGGATCGCTATACCCATGCCTTGCAGGAGGATCAGACCCGTGCCCTGGATGTCCTGCCGAGTTTGCGGGGGCGTGGGGATGATTCAGAAGCCCAAAATCACGCGCCCCATGAATCTCATGGGGCGCTCTATGGGGCGCAAAAGGTACGAAAACATGCGAAATCATGCGCCCCATGGAGACAATCGGAAAAACCGGCGAGTGAAGCCCAGGAAATAAAAAACGTCGAAAAACCCCTTGAAAATGGGGGTATTTCGACGTTTTTAAGCGGTGTGTTCTGGACGTGAGTCGAACTCACTGAACCCGCTCCGTGAGGAACTTCTCGAGTCTCTCATTACTCACATCGT
>PAIY01000192.1 GCA_002704825.1 Phycisphaeraceae bacterium | reverse complement strand
TGACATTTGCTGTCAGCCGTTGTCAAAGAGCGGGTGAACGGACTCGAACCGTCGACAATCACGTTGGCAACGGGGTGTTGTGGGTTGCAAGTGGCGATTTGTTCGATAGTTATATGGCGCACACAAAACGGGGCCGGATTCGGTGACATAGGGACGTTTTACGTAAAGAACTGTGCCAAAAGGTGTTGCGAATATTGACCCACAGTGCCGATCCTCCCTGGTTTGACCCCATGGCCACGACGTTGGGCCGTGTGGCGTTCGGGAGGAGAGGGGTGGCCACGGATACAACCAAGCGTCCGGTACGCCCGTGTGGCGACGTGACGTCTGAAGCCCAATCGCCTCTGACAAAACCCTTCTCAACAATTCCCCAACCCCACCTGATGGCTCGCTATTGGGGGTTTTGTCAGTTTTGATAACATCTCCATATCCACATACACCTGTATCCGTGTTCAACTTCTCTACGTCGATAGCGATGTCGTTAATTTTTAAGGTTCTTCCGCAGAATTTGTGGATGGGATATAGCAGGGGCTCTGCCTCTTGCCCCGGCCTCCGGCGGCCCCGGGAAGGGTTGGATGGCGGCTGGTTGAGGATCCGGCGCTGGTTGGCAACTGCTTGGCGTTAGACGCTGAGCAACTGGCATGCAGCAGGTGGGGTTGAATCAAACGCATCGCTGGCGCATGGTGTTTGTTGATTAGATTCAAATGCCATGGAGAACCAGCGATGCTACTGAAGACTTTGCTCAATCGGGTCCATCCTGTCAAGGGGTTTGTGTATGTTCAGGATCAAATGGTTGACGACCCGGATCGTCTCAACGGGGTGCGGATTGAGACAACGCTGCGGGCGCGGCGTGGCTGTCGCGGTTATTGCTCGGGCTGTGGACAACGCGGACGGACGTATGACACGTTGCCGACGCGGCGGTTTGACTTCATCCCTTTGTGGGGGATGGCGGTGATGCTGCTCTATGCCCCGCGCCGAATTGACTGCTCGCGTTGTGGCACGCCGAAGGTGGAGATGTTGCCCTGGTGCGTGGAGGGGGTTCCGGGGGCGGGCAGCAAGAGTCCGATGACGCGGGCGTTGACGGTGTTCCTGGCGACGTGGGCCAAGCGCTTGAGCTGGCAGGAGACGTCTCGTTGCTTTGGCGTCTCGTGGGACAGTGTGTATCGCGCGGTGAAGTCGGTGGTGCAATTCGGCTTAAATCACCGGGATTTAACAGGTATTTCTGTCATCGGCGTCGACGAAGTGGCGTACAAAAAAGGGCATCGCTACGTGACACTGGTGTACCAATTAGATGAAGGTTGCCGCCGCCTGCTGCATGTGTGTGAAGGTCGCAGTGCCAAAAGTCTGCTCTCGTTTTTTGTGATGCTGCGGCGTGAAGGCCGACGCGCGGGCACAAACTTCGTCGGTTCGATCCGCTATGTTTGTTCGGATATGTGGCGGGCCTACTTGAAAGTGATCGCCAAAAAACTCCCGGAGGCTGTGCATATATTGGATCGCTACCACATCGTGGCAAATCTCAACAAAGCCTTGGATCAGGTGCGTGCCGCCGAGGCCAAAAAGTTGCAGGCCCAAGATTGGGACGTGCTCAAAGGTTCGCGTTGGTTGCTCTTGCGTCGCCGCAAACGGCTCGATGGCAAGCAGCGTTGGAAGCTTCACGAGATTCTCAAGTGGAATCTCAAAACGGTGCGTGCCTACATTCTGGTGCAGTCGTTTGATGGGCTGTGGGAGTACAAGCGTCCCAGCGCTGCGCGGAAGTTTTTGCGGACGTGGTGCAGTGGGGCGATGCGCAGTCGGATCGAACCAATCAAGCGCGTGGCTCGAAGTCTGCGCGAGCATGAGCCGCTGATCATCAACTGGTTTATCGCCAAAAAGCAGTACAACTCAGGCATCGTCGAAGGCCTGAACAACCGCGTGAAACTGCGTACGAGAAAAGCTTATGGCATGCGAACGTATGATGCCCTGCAAGTGACGCTGTATCACGAACTTGGAAAACTACCTGAACCGATAGTCATCCACAGATTCTGCTGAGGAGGCATTTTTCTACCTGCCTATTCACCGAATCTGAATCTGATCGAACGTCTGTGGAAATACTTTCGCAAGACGGTTTTACACAATCAATACTATGAAAAGTTCAGCGAATATACTCAGGCAGCCAAATCTTTTTTCAAGAATATCAAATCACACCGCAAAAAACTCAAAACGCTACTCACTGAAAACTTCCACCTGTGCCCTGCGCAGGTAGGACATTCTCATTGACGATGGGTATAATATTTATATTTGTGTTTTATCGGCAACAACAATTCGCAGTACCGCTACAAACGGCACAAACAAACGCTAGAAAAATCACTTTTATACTGTGAACCACTTTAATACTTCTTATCATAGTATAAATTGTATTACAACATAAAAAAATATTGGCATAACTATCAATTGTTATTCATATCGATTAACCAATATGGACTTAATCTACTCGGGTCACAATACGATCAAAAGATATTGAACTCTGCAATTCATTTAAAACGTTATTGCCGACAATTAAATGGGTGTATGCCAATGTCCATGCCGACCAGTCAACGTGGTGATCCCAGTTTTCAAACAATAACAAATCCTGCCCGCTGGCAGATTTGTGAAGGTACACTTTTTCCACGGCATTCCTGTTGTAAACCGCAATCAATTGATCGCCAGCCTCTGGAGCATATCCATCTCGTTCATTTTTCATTATTACTTTTGAATATAAAACTGATGTTGCATTTTTACTTGAAAGCATGAAATACACACCACCATTGCTATATCTATGCACATGTACGCAGAGAAAGCGGTGGCTATTGTAAGACCATTCTTTTTCTGTATTTGTCGAATCACAGAGAACCATCTTGATATATGGTTTTGATGTCGTTTCAGTATAAGGTCGATTGGATGTAAATGGTCCTCCAAAAGTTAGAGCCTGTGTAATTCGCTTTGTTGATGCAGAAGCGGGTGAAATACTTGTTAAATCCTGCGACAAATTTATACCTGAGCTTTTTGTCGGTGTATTGGAAGATACAACCGTTAAACAACTGCCGCTTTGAATTATTTCAGCTTCTGTAGTATTATACGATTTACCCGCAGACCAGCTATTCGGCAGTGAACTACTATTGAACTCATAATTCGTAAAATCTTCATCACAGTCATAGTGATCAGGAACCATAATATCAAGAATTTCCGATTCCGTAAGCGCCCTGGAATAAACACGTACATCATCAATCATCCCCTTAAACTTAAATTCGGAAGTATCACTTCGTTTTCCGATACAAAAAATACTTGCTGCGTTAGGAACATACGATTTAGACCATGGTCCAGTAACCCTTACACCATTAACAAAAAGGCATACATTGCCTGTAGTAGCATCATATGTTGCTGCTAAATGCGTCCATCTATTTGGCACAACAGGCATATCAACTGGCGAGCCAATGTATTCCCAACCACTACCTTTAGCTAGCACTAAATACCAACGAAATACACTTGTATTATTAATAATCATTAGCCTGTACCCACCAGACATACCTGATGAGGATGATATTATAGCCCTTTTAGTCAGGGGTTTTTCCGGACAAACCCATGCTGTAATTGCAAAACTTGCCCCATTGAGGTTTACATTATATGGCACTTGAACACCATCATTAATACCATTAAAAGCCATTGCAGAGCCAATTCTTCCTTTTTTTTGCTTTGGCGAACCTACAATTGTCCCTTTGTTATTGTATTTTGTATGATCCAAAACCAGCTTACCAACGCGTTGATTTAGTGGCCACCACCCACAAAGATCAGAATTAAGATCGACGTATTCATATGCCCCCATATCCGGAAAACTCCCAGATGGACGTATAACACCTTGCATATCCCATGGAACATCGTTCTTGAGGACGCCATTTAGCATCAGATTCTCTTGAGAAACACATGACGAATGATCAATTGCCGTTGAACTTTGCTGCAATTGAAAACTAGCTTTTTCTTTGTCCACATTATTGGGATCACGAAAATCTGCCACTACAGCAGAAAGATTATTGGAATACGGAAAATATGAAGTATGATAGTTGATATATTGTCCCAGGTTATTGGAATAAACATTGGCTGAGTTACAGATGGAAGATATATACAGATCCGGCTTACTCAATGATACATCATAATTATTAAACATGGTATTATGAAACGCATCGATTTGTTGCTGATATAAATCAACTCCCGGATACCCTCCCACAACGATCCCTCTGTCCTGATTCAAGTAACAGACATTTCCATAACACGTTGCACCGGCGCCTTGCAAACTGATTCCGACGCCTGAAGTATATGTCGTGTCGACTTTTGAAAAATCATGAATAAGATTATATCGAATAACATGGCCACGATGACTATAGGGAAGGTAAGCCGGCTGATCCCCCTGACTTAAGGTATGAGTAGGACCATTTCGAATTCCCTCTACATGGATCCCGCCATTGCCACCAACATCGCAGATTCCGTCATGAACATGGTTATACTCGCAGATAGAATTAAAAGTCTCGCTTTTTATATTAATACCTTCAGCCTTAGTCTCGTAAATTTCATTTCCTATTACAAAGATATTTCTTGAATTATCGGGAAATGTTGACCTGTACGATTCAGTATAGCCACCTTGTCCAATATAAATACCTTCGCCATATGAATAACCTGAACCATTACAGTATGTGTCATAAATCTCGTTATTCAGAATATAAATATTCTCACTAGGTATGGTGTACACAGCCCCCTGGGGGTCCAACTCGTTTTGATCGACACCTTGGGCAGCTTTTCCAATTTTCAAACCAACAATACCAACATGATGCAACATGCAGTTCTGCAAAACACAATTTTTACAACTTTTGATCGCTGCCCCGTAGTTAATCACTGACGTGGAACCCACGACTTCAAAACCATCAACTATGACCCACTCACATCCCAGAAGTCGGATGCCATTTTGACTACCGACAGGCACGCTGGTAAAGCGGACATTTTTGCCTGGCTCAGCCATTACTGTAATTGGTGCATCAGCTGTTCCACACAGATAACGAATATCGATACCGATATAATCCCCTTCCTTGTACATGATAGTATCGCCAGGCTGCACCAAAGTCAGTGCATGAGCAATTGTCGTCGGCAGTGCATAGGTACCTGGATTTGTCGACAAGCCACTGGTTGACACTACAAACCGTGTACTTATGTGGTTTAAATACAGATCATCCAGCTTGTAAACAAGTGGCGAAGAAATTGCATTATTGTCTTGCAAGATAATTTGAGGATAGGTTTGATCCACCAGTGAACTAACAAAGGGAAAGCAACTTGATCCATCTGAAGAAATCTGGACGACATTATCAGCCACCAACGTAAACTCATTGGTCGCATAATTGATTGTTCCCTTAATATTGATATATCTTCCAGAATTGTCTTCGGCAAAAGAAAAATTGTTACCTAGCTTATCTTTCACATTTACCGCTGTTGATGTGTTGGAATGGTAAAACTCGAACGTACCATTTCGTCTTACTACCAACCTTAACGCAATTTTATCAGTGCTGTTCTGTCCTAAAATCATTGTAAACAGTTCATTGGAGTCAAGTTCACTTGTACTGTTTAAACAGAATCTAAGGTGATAACTCAACTCTGAACTGTCAGATAAAAATCTTCCGCCAAGATCATCGTTGGAATAACTTGTCAGATATTGATAAACACAAGGTGTATTGTTTGTACGAGTTGAATTTTGAATCCCATAATCGCTGGTAACATCACCAGCAGAGGAATTAACCTTCAATGCAGCATCAGTCCCCTGCAATTGAATCCATTGTGTCCCAGAAGAAGGTTGCCCGTCTAAAGAACCAGAATTGTAGCCCTCGGTCGTTTCAAAACCAATCTCACGTGCTGATAGCGAGCAACATAGAAAAGTCCAACATAACAATGTTAAAGAAATTATAAAGTGCATCTGTCGCATTTAATTGCCCTTCACTGTATGGACTTGTAGAACAGTCACTCATCAGCAATACTGATATTTTTTTTCGAGTAACATCTATTTGTTCATCAATCTGACTTCATCCTGCCAACACTTTCCTCACTGTCAATATAACAAGATGTGTTACCATCTATAATAGCGGTAAGGGTCATCACCCAATACAAAATCCGTACGGTAGTCGGGATCGTAATGACCATGTGCCTCAGGTAGACCATCCAGTCGAATATTCATATTATTATTCACGGGGCTGAAGCCGCCTTTACCAAAATTGTCAAATACTCGTACAGCTAAGACTTGGGGCTGATCCGTGCGTACCAACGAGGCAGGGATACGATAACGACGCTGTAATGACCATGCACGTGGTGTTTTACTGTTAGTATGTCCAACTTGCTGACCATTGAAGTAGGTCGTATCGTAATCATCAATGATGCCAAGATCCAGGATTAGATCATGGCCATGCCAATTCTCCGGTAAGGTCAACTGCTTGCGATACCAAATCACACCGTCAAAATTACTCATCTTTTTATTGATATTTTCCAGGTAACCTGGCAGTTTTGTTTGTTTCCAGGATTGTGCCTCATTCAATAATGGCATGGCCCACCCATTTTGATAACCGGTATTTCCCGGATCTTTCGCAACCCGTTTGGCTGATGCCGCTTCTGGAACCCTGCACTCAACACGGTAAGACCAAGAACCATCAAGGTTAATTGGAGCTGCGGGGTCGACGTACCATTCAAAAAGTTGATCTGCTGGCAGTAACCGGCCGTTCATATTGGTGATCAGTTGGTTAACAGTCCGCTGGTTGTGCCATAGGGTACGACGCATATAACTGTACTTTTTGACATCCATTTGTCTGCCCATGAGCATCAGAAATACTGCACGCCCCTGGCCAACTATATAGCGTCCGAGCAGTCCATTGGCAGCAATTGCTCCTTTCGGATCATTAGCCGCAGAAGAAGCGAGTAATGGCAACTGCAAATTCCCTCGCAAATGCAAATCAGCAACTGATAACCCTTCACAAACCGGCCAATGGGGTAAAGTGGCTGTCTTACCATATGTTATATTTTTGGCGTTAAAGCCTAAGGGTAAATGCTCGGGGACATGTTCACCTGGAATAAAAAGAATCTGTCCTCCGCTACGTAGAAAACTGAGTATGGCATCTTGATTATCAAATGTCCCCAGTTCGATGATCACCATCGCAGGTTCCACAGGCAGGTGATCGATCTTTTGGTAATCCACATGGCAACGTTTCAGAAATTCTTCGCTCCAATCCGTGCCTATGTAATAGGTTGGCAAATTGTTCTGCTTCTGGCGAGGTTGTGCTGCAAAAGCAAGCAATCGATTAAGCAATCCTTGTGCGACGGGATCAACTTCAGTTCTGTCGATTACATCCAAGGTACACCAGATAAAGAGCCCCTGATTGAATCGCCGCATCATTAACGGGGTGTAGGCCAGGTCAAATTCACCTTGAAGAATCGGTGTCCAACCGCCATAGTGAGGTATTTCAATCATCGCACTACAGACACTACCATCATTGCCCCATCGCCAGCCATGGCTCGTATCCTTGGCCCATTGCTGTGTACTGGTATTTTCAGTTTGCGATATAAGTTGCCCTTTACCAGTCCAATCACGTAAATCTTCAGTATCCAATCCCTTCACGATGGGATGTTGTGGATTCACAGGAAATAATCGTCGTGAGACATGATGAGCGATTCGGAAACCTGCATTGTTTTCCAACCAACTCCGATCCTGTCCCATCGCAATAATTGCCCCACCGGCCTGTAGATAATTCTGAATTTTTTCAGATAAGTTGGGAATTCTTTGCACCTTGACATCCAGTGCATGCTGACCAAGAATTAGAATCTCACTACCATGCGGTTGGCCATCCCAGTCAATGGCCTGAACGCCAAGTTCGTGTAATGCCTGACGTGTTTTACCTGTCGAATCAAGCAATTGGACATATTTGATTTCATGATTCTTTGTATTGACAACGGGATAAGTTCGATAAATAAAATGGTCCGTGTGTGTCACATTCCCGATGTTTGCGGTCAATTCAATTGTGCCCGATGTTTTAGTGGCGACTTGAGGTAAGTGAAAATCAAAAGGCTCGAAGCTGATCTGCCCGACGGATAATTCTCCGGCATGTTTCCCGGAGGCAATCAACTTATCCCCCAACTGTGACTTCCATGTGTATGTGTAGGTTTGGGGTTTACGGGTATCATTGATCAGAACGATGCGTTTTTCGACTTTTTGTCCTGCAAAAAAATGATGATGCTTGTTTGTAAACGAGTCTCCCCCACCGGCAATCCAAGCGAGTGTTGGGCTGTTACCAGATGTCAGTGCTTCGCCCAAAGGGAGCTTGGGACGACCACCAGGAAGCAGGTTATAATAAAGCCATTGCGGAACCTGCTTCTGATAACATCCAAGTTGACCTGGGGCAAATGGTGGCATGTCCACCGGATCAGATGGGGTGCGACTCTTCCAACTGCTGCCATCGCTCCAGGGAATCATTCCGCCGGAGATGCCCCAAGTACGCCAACTCCGCCAAGTGTGTTTTGTAAAAAGTGAGAGTATCTCCTGAAATGCAGGCTCATGCTCAATCACTTCGTTGGCATGCCATCTCTTGAAAACAAAATCATGCAGATAGCGGTCAGTCAGTTCCTGACGGTAGCCAGACGTTTCCATACCATAAGCTTTGGGGCCAAGGTAAATCGCAGCGTATTCTGTCAAAAAAGGTTCGGTTGCACTTGCCTTAACATAATTGCTGCGACCACGTAACAATGTGGTGTACAATGGCAACCCAAACTCAACAACCATATATGGTTTATCACCATGCACCGACCAGTCACTTAACCAGTTCTCACGTTCCTGTAACGGGATCATGTTCAGATAACAATTGGTAGTCTGGTAATCACCGACATTTCCACCAGAGTGCGAGGTGACAGGGCGGGTCGGATCCATAGCATGAATCATGTCGACGGCCTGATAAGCTGGCTTGACGCGATGTTGGTAGACAGGACTGCCGGAGAGAAATTCTGATTGTCCGATGCGTTTGGGATTTTGATCATCTCTGAAGCCGAATCGGTTGGCTGTAAAAACCCATGAAACAATCGAAGGATGATTGCTGACTCTTCGATAAGTTTCGTCAACCTGTGTTTGCCACTGCCTCTGTACTTGTGGATCATCCCAATGAGACAGGTACGAGTTAATTTTGGGCAAGGGATAAATCAACAGCATGCCCTGTTCGTCAGCGATATCTGCCCAGTGTCTGGCAAAACGATATGCTCCGCGTTGCTCGGGGCGTTGATGATCGGTGTAGAGTTCCAGTACATTAAAATTTGAGTGCAGATAGCCACGAATTGCATTGGTAATCAGATGTCTATTTGATGCGTAAAACTGATGGCTATATACACGGTTGGGTTTCAAATGAATCAGCTTTTCATTGAGCAGAAACTCTCGTCCATCAATACGAAATTCCCTGTAACCAAAACGCTGAGTATATTCATCCAGCAAATCGTCGGAGGTCATTTGCACATGGAGAGTATAAAGATAAGGCTTGCCAACTTCCCATAAAATGGGATCCGACCAATTTTGGGTCAGATCAACGGTCTGCGATTCTGAAGGTTGCAACAGGCAGTTCTTCGAAAAGCGCAATACCTCCTTATTATCAGAATCCTTCACAATGGCAGTCAGTTCGACTGTTTGTGCCCGGCTAATTTTCGCAATATCAACCGCAACATCCAAACGTTTCTGTCGTACACTGGTCTGGATTACAACGCTTTGGACATGCATATTTTCAGGGCGTGATTCAAGCCAAACATCATCTGTCAGACCGCGTGTCTGCATGCTGGATTTGATCTTGACCACCACGTCAGCGTCCATGTACTGATCAATGAACTTTTCATCACCAGTCGCTATGACTAATAGATCGAGCGTCGCTTCCTTCCCGGGTTGGACAACCCCGGTCAAGTCGACATCGCCTCCACCGGGCCAATGAACTTCACCAACCTCCCGTCCGTCAATAAATATTTTGGCATCCGTGGAAATTGATTCGAAATGCAGGATGATCCGTCGCCCATGCCAATCAGTCGGCACTTTGATCCGACGTCTGTACCAAGCTCGATTTAATGTTTTCAATTGCATATCTTGCCAAGGCGACCCATTACCCTGAGCAATCACACCATCCAGTGACAGTCGCGTATCTGGCGAATACCATGAGCCGGGAACACGGATATAGCCCCATCCGTAAGCCAGTGGCTGGCTGTCGGACTTGAGCCTTGCAGGCATAAAGCCCCACAAACCGTTTAGTACTTGTCGAGATCGCGTAGCTGAAACGGTTTGAACCGGCTCCTGCCCCCAATACATTTTTTCGTCATCAGGCAGCACCGCATCAATCAATGCACCACGTTCAAAGGCAATCATCTTGAGATCTGAACACTCCAATGATCCAGTGGCATGTAAAAGCCCCGGCACGATCGTCAGGGTTTTGGCACCTTTGGGGATCGAATAATCCATTGTGAAGGTGAACCAATCCGTATCAGTTTTTATGTCCGGGCGTTTGGGCCATCCCCCAATCTGCTTGTTGTCAGCATTTTTAAAATACACTCCAACCTGCGCTGTCTGCCATCCGAGTTTGCCGACTTTAAGGTCAGTGGTTTTCAAACGTATACTCATGTGAAGTTTGACCCAGTGAGGATCAAGCGGGACTGTACGACTGAGCTTGACTTGTTGTTTGGGCTGGTCATTGGTTAGCCGAACGATATTGGAACCTGTATCCTGCCGAATAATCGAAATACAATTCTTCGTATACGTCGACCAGCCCACAATGTCATTGCTTTGGTCTTGGCCAGTTTGAAATGTGCCGTTAACATCCACTTCATGCACCCCGCTGGAGGATGCTCCAAAGCTATATGGACATAGGATAAGTAATAGAATTACTGAAAATCGATAATACATTAGTGCGGCCTTAAAATAAGTGGTTTTACAGTGTCTTTGACAGGCTGTATTAATCACGGTACGGAATAAACCTGATTACTGCTATATGAAACTGAATCTATGAGCGCCTGTTCACCCATCAATTTGACATGCCCATCGGGAAAAGCAGCATTAGCGCTATCGCTGTGTCGGCGTTGTACGACGCCATGATGTGGAGAGGGTGTACCAGATTTAAATGTAGGAGCCTGCAATGGTATCGTCGAGTTCCCAAGTACATAATTTCCCGTTATCGTATCTGCCATATAGGGCCTATCGTTAATTAATGTTGAAAAACGAGGGAACCAAGCTGAGTCACTGGTATCATGCCCGATCATCCAAGTCTCTGCTTTATAACGATCATGGACGCGCACGCCATATGACCAGGCACCACAAACCTCACCTGGATCAAAAGTCATTCCACTGACTGTCGCACCACCCCAAGTAAAATCCGGACAAAAACTGACAGTCTTGTGTGAAACTTCCGTAACGCCGACACAATCCCGACCGCCCTTGGTCCATGTATTTTTACGTATGAATGTTTTGGGCAGATATCCGCAGACACGAAGCAGATCAGACCAATACCGTGCTGCGCATGCCGGCGGGTCGCTGGAACTGGCAGTTGATGTAAATGGACTCCAACCATTGCTGGGCATGCCAAAATCATTAAAATCATTGGCATACATCTGCACGCCTATCATGCATTGCCGCATTCCACTCATGCATTTGGCTGTCATGGCAGCTTTGCGCGCTTTACCCAATGCCGGCAGCAAAATGGATATCAGAATAGAAATGATGGAAATCACCACCAACAGTTCAATGAGTGTAAAACCTTTGCGTTTCACGATATTTCCTCCAATACTCTTTTCATTCTTGTATTGCATGAGAACTGATTAATATCAACCACAATTCTACCCCTTGCGTTATGTTCGTTTCGGTCCCCATGCCGTGTTGCCGATGATCCATTGCCCAGGTATCCGGCGGGATGCGACCTGATGTGTTTTGTTATTTAAAACCGAAAGCATCATGTCCGCGGCCTGACGCCCCATTTCAAAACGGTCGTTGGTCACTCTGCACAAACCCGGCCAAGCTTCGTAAACTTCCGGCGTCTCATCACAGCAAACCAACCCATAATCCCGACCAATCGTCAAACCCAAAGATGAAGCCCCGACCAACACAGCTTGAGCAGCATGCGTGTTGTATGCCACCACCACCGTATCAGGCTTAAGCAGTTGCGGCAGTTGTGTGTAGATCCAACGTTTCTGCTCCGGTTTGGACCATGGGGTCAGTGTATCAAACGCAATACCACGAGCCGCACATGTCTCAACGATGGCATCTGAACGATCGTGCAAACTGAAATGCCCGGAGGGTGATACAGACATCCCCGCCCAAAGCACGCGACGATACCCCAGGCTCACGATATGTTCAGCGACACATCGGCCGACCTGCGACTCATCACGCCTCAGACAGTTGTGTTCATCATCACGATTCGAATCCACCCAAAGGCAACGCGGCATCTGCTCGGTGACCCAATCCACCACCGTATCGGGGAAGTGACTAAAGGCAATCAGACCGTCAAGGACATGCTCACGAAAGACACGTGAACGGCGACGATTGCCCAAATCGCCAATGCGCACCACATTCAGCAAGTAGTCCTCGGGTTCCAACCGTGAATTGATACCCAGCAAAAGTGTGAATGCAGCGAGATTATGAAAGCGATGCCCATCTTCATTTCGCAGCAAAAGCCCGATCTGACGGGTCTTTTGACTCCTCATAGTGCGCGCAGCAGCATTGGGGACATACCCCATCTCATGCGCGGTACTGATCACACGCTGGCGTGTTTCAGGTCGAAACAGATGACCCTGGCCATTTAAAACCTTACTGACAGTCTGCCAGGACAATCCAGCTTGCTCTGCAACATTCTTGAGCGTAACGGTCATGAAATCCTCAAAATTAGAACGTGATAATCAATATTATTACGTTCGCATTATACTATGCTTTATTTTCAGGATGTCAAGATGCCCCATGAAAAATGTGATCATCGGGCTTTGCGTTCACAATGCTGACTGATCGTCTTGTTTTGATCCATTGCTCTTGAAAAGAGCTCTGGATCTGAGATATCCCTTACCGTCCAACAAAATCCGGCAGCGCATTAACCGCCCCATTGACGTCGAGCAAGGCGGGATCAGTGTAGAAAATTGTCGTCAGTTCGATCCGGCTATGCCGCATGGCAGCTTGAGCCACGCGGGAATAGACACCGGCGACGGCTAGATGGGTGCCAAAGGTGGTACGGAGGGCGTGGATATCGACGACTCGGCCACGCGCATCATTCTTTGCAATCCCCGCAGCCTGGCAGTCAGCATCGAAGACGCGAATGCCAGGCGGGTTGTCGAAGAGCAATATCTTGTATCCCTGCTTGCTGCGATGTGCCAGGTGCTGCCTGATCTTTTCAACCACATCGGCGCGGAGTGGTAGGCGGCTTTCCTTACCGCTCTTGGACTGGTTGGCGTAAAGTTCAAAGTACGGCGCGGGTTTGGCATCCAGGAACAGTTGGCCCAGCGTCAGGCTACGCAGTTCCTTGTGGCGAAGGCCTGTCGAGACGGCCATCAGGTAAAACAGAGCACGTTCCCGGCCAAGGCGTTCGAGTTTCTTGAGGCGGGTTGCCTTGAGTTTAGCAAGGCCGCGTTCGTAGCAGGCGTCCAGATTCTGCTGCGTGATGGATTCGTATTTCCAGGTTTGGCCTTTGCGTTTGGACTTGGGGAATTCAATCTCGCCTCGGCCATGTCATTGCTGGAACTGGGAAATAAATACTCAAAGCATTCTCCGTCTGGACAACCTTGCCACATCCTCATATCATTCTGATGTGCGTAGAAGGACGCCTCATGGTCTGCGGGAAGGGTTAAGGCCACCTTCATCTGACTCGCCAAATCAACCTTCTTTTCTGCCTGTGCTTGCAGACCCCGGGCAATGACCGCCATGCGGTTGGAAAAGGAGGCTCTCATGCCACGTTCACTTCCAGAACACCCGAACTTCGAAGCACTTAAAAAGCAAGCTAAATCACTACTCAAATCCTTAAACGAGCAAGAGCCAGGCGTGTCCCGTGGTTTGCAGCAATGCCAACAAATACTTGCTCAAGACTATGGATTCATAAACTGGGCAGATTTGAAGAGGACGGTATTGGGTAGAGAAAAAAGCGCAACCATACGTCACATCGTCTGTGGTGACTCCTGCGGCGCAACGCTTCGTAACAGTACCGTGCCGGGGGATATATTCGTCTGGCATGAAATCTACATCACCGGCCCCGTTCCCGGCAATGTGACCGAACAGCAATTCAGTTTTATCCGTGAGGATCATCTTGCAAATTATTTTCTACACAAGTCATCGCCTGATGACTTGAAACGACAGGCAAAAGAGAAGCAGGCAAGACTGGATGCTTCCAGAGACTACCACGAAGTCGTACTCTGGTTCGATGCTTGCCTTTTCGATCAAACTCACCTGATCCACTTACTCAACCACCTGTCGAACGCACTTACGCCTGATACAAAACTTTCATTGATCTGCATCGGTGAGTTTACTGGGTTCCAGCGATTCCTTGGTCTTGGCCAACTGAATCCCGAACAGATGGCTTCTCTTTATGACACCCGTCACTTGATTACTCGCGACGAAATAAGTCTGGCACAAAAAGCATGGGAAGCCTTCAGGTCAGATGATCCAAGACAGATCGAAGCGGTTATAGCTGGTGACTGCAAACCCCTACCCTATCTCCGAGATGCACTTATTCGTTTTCTTGAAGAATATCCATCAACCTTTAATGGTCTATCTCGATTGCAGAATGAAATACTAGAGGCAGTCGCCACGGGAGCATTGCAATTGGGGCCGATCTTCTCCAAAGTGTCGGATGCCGAGCCAAGACCCTATTTCGGAGACATCATGCTATGGGACGAAATTAGTTCACTCGCATCTGCGACAACTCCTGTTTTACATGTGGATGGCCCCCAAACATTCAAGAGCATACTGAAAGTCGATTCTGAGCCAGTGCCTAAAAGCGAGTTAAACAAGTGGCGTGTATCTCTGACAGATTATGCCAGGAAACTTCTCAATGGTGAGGCTGACTTCGTCACCACAAATGGAATCGACCGATGGTATGGAGGTGTACACCTAAATGGCATGGAAGCAAAATGGCGATGGAACAGTCAAAACATGAAGCTGATAGAAAGGCCATGAGCACATTACATAGTTTGCTGAGCGATTCCACTCGACGTGCTGAATGAGTGTCGAAAACAGGCAACCATTGGTGTGAAAATTAACGCTACGTGGCGTGGGCGGGCGGTACAATCATCGCCGTACTACGGCTGCTTTGTTTGATCTTGATTAGTTTGGGATTTTGGAAACGGATAAAACCATTAAGCCCAAAGACAGGGGGAAACACATGGATCGTGCTGACTACTGGAACAATGCCTATCAGGCCAAGTCTGACGAACAGTTAAGCTGGTATCAGCCGCAATCGACATTATCACTCCAACTCATCGATTCACTGAAATTGCCGTCGAGTGCCGCCATCATGGATGTCGGCGGTGGTGGGCCATCGGCGCTTGCGGGTGAGTTGCTTGATCGCGGCTTTGCAGGTTTGAGTATTTTGGACGTTTCCCATGATGCACTGGAGCGATGCCGTCAGCGTCTTGGCAAACGGGCTGACCAGGTGACATGGCTTCATACTGACATTACCCATTTCATCCCCACACACCAGTATGACCTTTGGCATGATCGAGCGGTCTTTCACTTCCTGACCACACCCGCCGATCAAGCAACCTATATTGCTGCCATGCAACAAGGCGTCAAACCTGCTGGGCATGCCATCATTGCCACGTTTGCACCCGACGGCCCGATGCAATGTAGTGGACTTGACGTGATGCGTTGGTCTGCTGAAGCATTGGCCCATGCTGTCGGTCATGCGTTTGTGCTTGTTGCATCGATTCGAGAAACCCACCAGACGCCGTGGGGCAAGCCGCAAGCCTTCACCTATTGTCTTTTCCAACGTCGTACAAAATAGATCACTTGACGACTATGCCACTGTGGGTTTGGTCGCAATCAGACAAATACCGCAAAGATTTGAACGCAATTGCCGGAAGATTTTTCGCATTTGCATGACGCGACGGCGTTCCGCGCTGTGTGACAGTAAACGTAGCATGAATCTCGATGCGCCCAACCAACCTTCGTCCTGAATGATCTGACGTGGCTCAAGCAAGCGCATGGGTGTTGTCATTTGCTGGATCACATCAAATCCTGCTTCCATGAGCAATTGACGCCAGTAAAAAGATTTCATGGTAAACACGCTGTGATGCGTTGCATCAGCGATCTGCTTGCTTATCTGCTGTATTCGTGACGGATCATCCCCATCGATTTGAATGGCCAATTCATGGATACCATATCGGCCACCGGGTTTGAGCAATCGAAAAGCTTCCCCAACAATCTTTCGCTGGCTGGTTTGCGGTTGCGTGGTCAATATCGCTTCAGAGTAAACGACTGACGCACACTGATTCGGCAATGTAGTCTCCTGAGCTTGTTCCACAAGAACACGTCGTGCGGCGTGATCTTCTCCCAAACACTGCCGAACATGTGCAGCGGTATCAGCATCTGATTCCACGGCAGTGTAGGATGCGGGATGCTGCTTAAGGACCAATTGTGCCGTTTGTCCCAATCCCGGTGCAAATTCAATCACATCATCCATTTTGCTGATCTGCAAGCGTTCTAGCATGGCACGCGTCAAGTCCAATCCACCTGGACGTAACACCCGCTTGCCCAAACGTGCCATCACCCAGTACCCGGGCATCCGACTTGCATCCATTTCCGCTGAAGGCAATGTTATTTCTCGAGAATTCGAAGACATGATCTGCATACCCCGGCTCCAAGACATCCCCTTAATCTGCTATCGGCCAATAGCCCTTAACGCGATTAACCTTTCCAATCACATTTCATTATGCAGTGACGATTTGCTCTTGCAGATGCAAGTCAGGAACGGTTCCGTGAAGCCTCGATTGCCTGGGTTTTATGCTGCAATTTGCCAAGAACCGTTGCAGAAAGCTGCTTCTGCAAGCGTGTAAACAAATCACGTTCTTCCCAGCGGATGTGTTGTTTAAGACACTGCCCGATTTGACGGACGATCTGGGGATCGGGGTCGTCCTGGTGTTGCATCTCAAAGGCATGATCCGCAAATTGCATCAACTGTTCATGTTCATCGAACAATCGCTGCTGATCGTCAGTTCCCATTAATTGCATCAACAGACGTTCTTCGTCATAGAAATGCTCTGCGATATCCGCATCCCACGCGTTGACGAAATCGGTGAGTGCCTTGCGACGTGCCCCTGCGTCAGCGTTCGCTGCCTGGATCAAATGTCGCGCCTGAACCAACCCAACGTAATGATCCCGACTGAACGGGATCAACGCCTCATGGCGTACAATCGCATCATGCTTGAAATCGGTCACGGGTCAAATCCTTTCTCCCCTCCGAACCCCGGTCCCCGAATGTTTCAAGTCTGCATTGAGCAGATGTCTGTCCTACCAAAAGTCATTCATAAACGCTCCCCCTATTTTGTCCGTCGATAATCTATTTTGGAAAGTAGTGTTTCCCATGCCATACTTCAATAGATAAATCACCTACTTTGCTGTTATCTTTAGTCATACACTGGCAGTCTTACTATCACCTGCCATTGTGAACAGGGCATTTTTGTATTTCCTGATTGATTCCCCATGTTTTTCCTTGATGTATAAACCTGATCGCATACAAATAAAGTAACCGGCGAGCTCAAAGTATTTTGGGGGAGCGAGTCATGCTTTCTGCTATTCTCAAACCCACCTTTGCTCCGAGCCCTCGGAGTGACGACGAACACGATCGTCGTTCATACATACACCACATCATCCATTTAGCGTATAGGTGAAGCTGTTCCAGGTTCCGCTTCATGCTGTCATGTTGTTTTTTGTGATTTGTATAGGAGAAAGTGAGACAGCCATGTTGAATTTCGCACCGGGGATGGCGCTGCGCATCGCAGGCGTGTATGTGGTACTTGCAGCCTTATGGATCGTCTGCTCGGATTGGTTGCTGACAGCCTGGATACAGAACACGGAACAATTAGCCAGCCTGCAAATCTACAAGGGCTGGGGCTTCGTTCTTGTCACAGGCATTCTGCTCTACCTCATCACGCATCGCCAGTTTGCAACCATGACGCGGATGCATACCCGGCAAATGGACATCGAACTGAAAAACCGTTTCCTGGCAGAACAGTTGCAGCAGAACCTCTCAGCCAGTCCTGCCATGACGCATATTCACCGCGTCGATGGGCGTGAACTGATGCCTGTCTGGATCAGCCAGAATGTCACGCAGTTTCTGGGGTATCCTGTATCTGAAACGTTGACTCCCCGCTGGTGGGAAGACCACATCGTCCCGGAAGACCATGATCGGGTAATGCGCAGCCTGACGAAACTGTTTGACAAGGATACGTTGGTGATGGAATACCAGTTCATGCGCAAGGATGGCAGCAAGTTCTGGATGCGTGATGAGCGGCGTTTGATCCGTGATCAGTATGGCATGCCAACGCGGCGTGTCGTGGGGACCTGGACGGATATCACCGAACGCAAGCAAGCGGAGTTGACCTTGCGCGAAAGCGAAGACCGCTATCGCAACCTGGTGGAAAACGCACCCGATGCCATCCTGATCAACCTGGAGAAGCGCGTGGTGATGGTCAACAAAGCCTGTATCGAATTGTTTGGCGCTCAAAAGGCAGAAGACCTGCTGGGGCTTTCACCCTTTGATCTGTTTCATCTGGACGATCATGTCCAAATTCGTGAACGCATCGACCGCGCATGCACACTTGGTGAAAACGCGCCGCTCCTCAATGAGCGCATTGTTCGGCTTGATGGACAGTGTGTAGACGTGGAAGTCTCTGCCGCCCCATTCCAATTTCAGGGCAAGACCGCCTTGCACGTGACCATCCGCGATATCACTGATCGCCAGCAGACGGAACGGGAATTGGGCACGCTGCATAACTTGTCCATGCAGATGCGCAAGGCTGAACACCTGACAGATGTTACGCCCATCGTCCTGAAGCAGGTGCTCCATGCTCTGCAAGCGGATACCGGCTGTGTCATGCTGCTGTCGGACGATGGCAATGAATTGACTGTCGCACAAGGCGATGGTGATTGGGCTCAATCCATCGGAAGTACGTTTCCTGTTTCATCGCGTGTGAAAACAGAAGTACTCAAGGATGGACAGGCTTTGTCAATCGCCGAAGACCGCCAGCTATTGGCCGATCTGCCACCATTGGCCGTAGGACAAGGACCAGTCGTTGTCGTGCCTTTGCGTTCGGAAACCGCAGCGATGGGGTTACTGGCGATTGGGCGTCAAAGCAATGCGACCTGCGCCCCTTTCAGTCCATCGAACATTCGCCTGCTAACCACCATCGGCGAAATGTCCGGCAATGCCATGCGCCGCTTGTACCTGCTCGATGACGCAACCGAACGCCTCAACCGTGTGCAGGCATTACGCCAAATCGACATGGCCATCACCGGCAGCCTGGATCGGCGTGTCACACTCAACGTCGTGCTCGAACAGGTTACAACCCAATTGCGCGTCGATGCTGCAAGCATTCTGCTGACCAGTCCCATCACGCAAACCCTGGAATACGAAGCGGGACGCGGCTTCTACTCCAACGCCATCGAACAATCCAAGCTGCGGTTTGAGCAAGGCTATGCTGGACAGGCCGCATCCAAACGCCAGTTGATCAGTGTGCCCAATCTCAAACAAGCCGAACCACCGATGTTGCGCGATGATCTGTTGGCCAATGAGAATTTTGTCACCTACCACGCCATCCCGATGATCGCCAAAGGGCAGGTCGTCGGTGTGCTGGAAACATTTCATCGCCAACTGTTCAAGCCCAATCGGGAATGGTTAGAATTTTTGGATGCACTGGCAGGACAAGCCGCCATCGCGGTGGAAGACGCCCGGCTGTTCACCAACATGGAACATGCCAACCGTGAATTGCTTCAAGCCTACGAGCAGACCATCGAGGGTTGGTCGCTGGCCATGGACTTTCGCGATCACGAAACCGAGGGCCACACGCTGCGCGTCACAGAGATGACTGTCCGCCTGGCCAAAGCAATGAGCATCAACGAAGCGGAGATCGTACACATCCGTCGTGGTGCGCTGC